>JAEMRK010000001.1:0-100218 GCA_016463375.1 Parachlamydiales bacterium
CCTAGAGCATAAAAACAAATTACTAAATAATTTTGAAATTCTTAAAAACAAACATGAGGAATTATCAAAGGAACTACAAGAGATTCGACACAATCATAAAAGTATTAAATTCCATGAAAAAGCAGAAAAAAATACCTTCAAAGTTTCTAACCAACTTAATGATGAATTATCAAACAACTTAAATAAACTATTAATCAGTATTGAAAAATTGGAAATTAAGTCGACCAGTTGGTACCTAAAGCCTTTTCAAAAGTTATACACAACGACATCCGATACATTAAATAACGCTTATGGATATTCTAAAAACGCTCTTTTCTCAGTAGATTTTGAAACAGGACTTGAAACTCATAAAAATCAACTTGATAGTTTTAAGGACCGCCTTCAATTTCTCAAAAGCCATACAGATCATGAGAAATCATTAATTAAAATTACAGAACTTGAAAAACTAACTATTAAAACTGAAAATTGTTATGAGATGATTTTATCGCAATTGGATTCTAACAAAAATCATCAAGTTAAACTTAACGAGTTATTCAAAATACAAAGTAGATTAAGGACTATTCGTGAAGTTGAGATTGATTTAATAGAATCAACTAAGAGGCTACAAGATAATAAACAAGAGATCTTAAATTCAAAAGCACTTATACATGATGATAAAAAATGTATCTCTTTGACAAATGATTTACTTAAAAACGCCGAAGAAATTTATAAAGCTGAAACAAAACTTATTAATAAAATCCCTTCTCTTAAAAGTTTATTAGCTCATTTTAAATAGATCAGAGTCTTGATTTTTATCCTCTTCTCTACTAAAAAGAGAGTCACTTCAAGTCACTAAGCAGTTGTTTATATGGAAGGTTTTTGCCCACTTGCCTCAGGTTCTAAAGGTAATTGCCTTTATCTGGGCTCTAAGAAAACTAAAATTCTAATCGACGCTGGCATTAGTGGCAAAGCCACTAAAACAAAACTTGCTCAGCTCGATGTTGATTTTAAAGACATTGACGCCATATTGATCACCCATGAACACGGTGATCATATTTATGGCCTTAAAGTTTTGGCACTCCAGCACAATATTCCTATTCTTTGTAACAGCGAAACAGCAAAAGGCATTTATAGTATCTTAAGAGATTGTCCAAAATTTAAAATTTTTACCACTGGTGAACCATTTGAATTTGGTGATTTGGAAATTAATCCTTTTTCAATTCCACATGATACAATGGACCCTGTAGGTTTTACGATTAAAGTTGATGGTTTAAAGCTAGGTATTTGTGCTGATTTAGGATTTGCAACTGCTCTGGTTGAACATCAGTTACAAAAATGCGATTATCTCTATTTAGAGTCCAACCACGAGATTTCTCATGTTATGGCCTGTCGCAGGCCCCCTACTTATAAAAATCGCGTTCTGGGCCGTAATGGACATCTTTCTAATGAAGCTTGTGGAAATCTATTAGCTAAACTCATTCATGAAAATCTCAAACACACCTATTTAGCGCATTTATCTTCTGAGTGTAATTCACCTGAAACGGCTTTGAAAATTGTAGGAGAGATTCTGAAAAAGAATGGAGTCGATGTCACTTTATCCATTGCACCTCAAGAATCTCTTGCTCAGACGATTTTATTTTAGAAAGAAGCTAGATCTCTCACTGCATGTAAAAGTTCTTTTTCTTGTGGCAAGACTGCCTCTTCAAGTATTTTTGAATAAGGAACGGGGCTATCTTTTCCACACACTCTTACAACTGGTGCGTCTAAATAACGGAATGCATCTTGAGAGACCATCGCAGCAATTTCTGCTCCAAAACCGCAATTGCGCGCTGCTTCATGAACAATCAAAAGTTTGCCTGTTTTTTGAATCGATTTAATTATCGTTTCTTTATCTAAGGGAACGATAGTTCTTAAATCGATCACTTCAACAGACAAACCTTCTTGAAGAAGCTTTTCAGCCACATCATTTGCCATGACGACCATCATACCCCAAGCAATAATAGTTACATCTGTTCCTTCACGAACGATATTAGCCTGACCAAATGGGATTAAATAATCATTTGTTGGTTCTGCACGAGCGCAGAACTTTTGTTGGCGATACAAAGCTTTGTGCTCTAAAAAGACAACGGGATTTGGATTGCGTATAGCTGATTTCAAAAGGCCTTTTGCATCTTGTGCGTTACTAGGTATTGCAACTACAAGACCTGGGCAATGAGCTAAATAAGCCTCAATGCTTTGAGAGTGGTAAGGGCCACCTTGGATGTAGCCACCACAAGGCATTCTTAAAACAACGGGGCATGTCCAAAGTCCATTGGATCGGTAATGGATACTTGCCAGTTCATTAAATAACTGATTAATGCCAGTCCATAAATAGTCAGCAAATTGCACTTCAGCAACTGGTTTACAAAGACCTGTCATCGATTGACCAATTGCTAATCCAACAATAGTTGATTCTGCAAGTGGTGTATTAAAACAACGCTCTTTTCCAAACTTTGCAGTAAGCCCTCTTGTAATACCAAAAACGCCCCCTTTACCATGGGCAACGTCTTGACCAAAAACAATAATCGATGGATCTCTTTGCATCTCTTCATCAATTGCGTGATTCAAAGCATCCATAATGACTATTTTTTCATCACCAGTTTGCAGAACGCTCATTTCTTGGTTAAATGAACCTTCGATAAATACATTTTTCGTTGCATTTTCTGGTTTTGGATCAGGATAAGATTCTGCTTTTAAAGCCTCTTCTTCTACTGTCTGAAAAGCTTTTTTACGAATGTCTATTATCTCTTCTTGAGAGATAAACCCTTCATTTAAAAGCCACTGTTCATAACGAACGATTGGATCTCTAAGTTTTTCTTCAGCGCTAATATCAGAGGTTTTATATTTATTAGGATCATCACTACTACTATGAGCTGCAAGACGAGGCACTTTTGCTACTATAACACTAGGCCCTAAAGCTTGTCTACCGCGTGCAACTGCTTTTTCCATCGCCTGTTCGATTTGGGGATAATCACATCCATCCACTGCAAAAACTTCGACGCCAGGAAATCCAGCCGCAATTGGAACAATTGATCCGCCATCTGTTTGTTCTTTGACGGGTACAGATATTGCCCAGCCATTATCATGAATGACAAAAATAACAGCCAATTTATGTATTGCTGCGAAATTAAGCGCTTCATGAAAATCACCTTGAGATGTTGCACCATCGCCTGCTGATACGTAAACAACATCATCTTTTTTAGCGTAGCGCAATGCGTGAGCAACTCCGACTGCATGAAGAAATTGAGATCCTACAACGCTTGATTGACATGGAATGTTTAATTTCTTATGAGAAAAGTGACCTGGCATCATGCGACCACCAGAGTGCTCTTTAAGTTCTTTTGCAAAGAATGCAGCAAAAATTTCAACTAACGGACACCCTAGACCAACTGCGAAAGGTTGATCACGATAATAAGGTAATCCCCAATCTTTTCCAGAGACTAATTTTTGAGCGCAGACAACACCTAATAGCTCATGTCCAGCAGCAGATAGTTGAAAAGTGGCTCCCTTGTTTTGCTTAACAAGTTTACCCATCTTTTCATCAGTAAAGCGAGAATGATATATCAGTTCTAAAACAGTTTTATAACCGTTTTTTTGACCTTCAAGATTATCTATAGATGCTGTCATTGCTAAAAGCCCTTCACTATTGAGTGTCTACATCTCCCAAACTCGTTTGAGTTTTGGGAGAATGCCTAAAAAAAAGATTTTATCTTATCGAAAAAGCTTTTTTTTCTAGGATGATTGTTCTCATTTTCTAAGTCACCAAACTGTTGCAATAATTCCTTTTGCTTACCAGTTAAATTAGTTGGTGTTTCTACAATCATGCGTACGAGTAAATCCCCTTTACCCTGACCGTGCACGTTCGGGAAACCTTCTGATTTAACACGCACAACTTTACCGTGCTGAGTTCCTTCCGGAATAGTTAAACGGCATGTGCCAAACAAAGTGGGAATTTCTTTTTTGCAACCAAGTGCAGCTTCAGCAAAGCCCATCGGTAATTCTAAAATGATATCGTCACCTTGACGCTCAAAGACATCATGTGCTGCAACTTGAACAACAACATAAAGATCACCCGATGGTCCGCCATTAATGCCTGCATCCCCATGACCTGCCATGCGTAATCGCATGCCTGTGTCAACACCTGCTGGTATACGGACTTTTACTTTACGTTTTTCACGAATACGACCTTGACCGGAACATTCTTTACAAGGGTCTGTAACAACCTGACCTTCACCTTGACATTGCGGGCAAGCAGATGACATACTAAAAAAACCACGGCTTTGATAAACTTGTCCAGCACCACCACATCTTGGGCACTGTTTAATCCCTTTTTGTGATGCAGCACCAAGACCATGACATTTATGACATGTAATGTAATTAGTTAACGCAATCTCTTTTTCAACGCCTTTGGCAGCTTCTTCAAAAGAAATATTAATTGTGGCCTTTTTACTAGCACCCTGCTGAGCACGGCTTTCTTGACCGCCTCCCCCACCACCAAAAAATGAATCGAAAATCGATTCTCCACCACCGCCACCAAAAGCTCCCATGAACGTGCGCAATGCATCTTCCATTGAAGAGAATCCACCCATTCCAGGGTGTCCCCCGCCGCCGCCCATTCCTGGTTGGAATGCATCAGCGCCGTAACGGTCGTACATCTCTTTTTTCTTCGCATCTCCTAACACTTCGTAAGCTTCAGCGACTTCTTTAAAGCGTTTTTCAGCATTACTATCATCAGGATTTTTATCTGGATGAAATTGTAGTGCTTTTTTGCGATACGCTTTTTTAATTTCTTCTGGCGAAGCTTCTTTAGAAACGCCTAATACTTCATAATAATCAGCCATAGATGGGAATCACATGTTATCTTTATTAAAATGATTTGTGTAATAAGAGATTTTAACACAAAGAGACTTTTGGGAAAACTGACTTTAGCAATTTAACGGGATATCTGCTAATTATTTTTATCAATTAAAAATTTTAATATAAAAAATAATCAAAAAACTAAGCAGCCTCTGAAATTCACGCAATTGATATAGTTGAGAGATCCAGTAGAGGCTTTCTAAGACTGCTTAATCAATAAGAAAAGCTTAACGCTTATATTTAAGAGCCGCTTTAGATTTGGCGCGACTTTTAACAGAAGGTTTGTCATGGAAACGATGAGCTTTTGCAGCTTTCATTATTCCCTCTTTATCAAGTTTCTTTTTTAAAGCTCGGAGCGCTTTGTCAATTGATTCTCCTACACGTACTTTAACACTGGTCATTGATATGTAATCCTATGTGTCTAAAAGGTTTTTATTGCCCCCTTTGGTCATGAAAAGGAAGGGCAAGCCAACTGGCTTTTTCAAATAGTAGAAACTATATCAGGAATTTGCTTAGCCTTCAACAGTTTCAAACATTCTTCGCTGATTTATTGCGCTGCCCAATCACGTAAATAGAGTAAAGGCAGACTTTTTTTATCGTTCCACTCAGCTGTGGGAGCCGTTTTTAACAAAATATCCATCAAATATTGAGCATCGGGCGATCGCTCAATAAACTGAGCTTGAAATCTTTTTTCCAATGCCAATTTGGATGGAGTTATCACAAAATCAACGGTCTTTGCGATATTTTCAGCTTGTTCGACAGTCATCAAACAAGGAGTTTGTACCTGCACTAAATCTTGTGTTTTATTGCCAATTTGCACGTAAACACCCCCTATTCTGGCATCGATCATTGCGGCATAACTGCCACACTCATAAGGAACAAAGCCTAATAGTGAGCATAAGCCAACTAACGGAATCGAGTTTGCAAATGCAAATCCTTTAGCTATTGCCACGCCGACTCTAATACCTGTATAAGATCCAGGACCTATCCCCACCCCAATTTTTTTGATCTGAGAGTACTCTAATCCTAAAAATTGACGACCTTCCTCGATAAGAGGCAATAAATGGCTTGAGCTTTGTAAGCCATAGGGAAGCTCTTTAATATACTTTGATTTTGAATCCGATTCCCAGGCCACAATACTTCGTTCGGTACTGGTATCAATTAATAATGTTGTCACTACAGCCATCACTTGCAAAACTAACGACAAACAGTGTAACTTATCGAAGAAAAAATCCAAAGTGTTGATGTGTTCTATTTAATATCTTGTCTTATAATGCTGATGGCATCCCCTCAATTACTCGCCAAAGAAACTACTTGGCTTAACTCTGAAGAAATTACATGGGCTGTTAAGAAAAGAGGTCAGAGCACACGCTCAACGCAAGAATGGACTAATTTAGCCGATGTGTCGCTATATTGCTTACCTAAGCCAGTCGTTTCACTGACACCAATTAACTTACCGCATCATGACGATGCAGTGGAAAGAAAAAAAATTACTAATGATTTTATCAAAATAAAATCATTAGCTTGGTGTTATACTTTAAGTAAAAAATCAATTTTTTTGACAAAAGCTGGCTTTTATCTACATGAATGGATGGCTCATTTTAATTTAATCCATCAACCCATTTACGCTAAAGACGTCTATTCAATAATAGATCTTATTCAAGGATATTCTTTAATAGGTTGCTATTTGCCATTAAAATTACAAAAAAATACATTACAATGGCTATTGGAAATTGGATTTGATTTAACTCAATATGACCCAAAAACAATCGATGAAACATCTCAGTTAGCAACTCTTAAAACAGCTATTGGGTTTGCAACACAAAATGTGGACTTAATTAATGAAGGTCATAGCCTATATATCGACGTCTTAAATTCTTTCACAAAGCAAAAGCAAATTTGGGATATTGGCGAGAAAATGATTTGGATTACAAATTTATTAGAAATCTCCATCATGTATTCACGTAACCACCTTAATTTGATATCTATGGAAAATAATGAAGGATTGACACTTTACGATGCTGTTCAAGAAATTATTCCGTATGTTGAGGGTAAAATTGATCGTCAGTTCCCTGGAAATGACAAAAGTCAGCAACTGTTAAGTCGAGCTGCATTTTTTTGGCCAATTATGGGACAAATAAAAATAAATGGTCAAAGATGGCAAAGTGCTGATTGTTATGTTAACACTCTAAATAACAGTCATTAAAATAATAATTATTAAATAAGTTTTTTTAGCATTGTTATTAGTACTTACCAGTACTTGAAAGATTTGATTCAAGTTGGTAAATTTAACTCCTAATTCATAAATTTATAAGAGGCCGATTTTGAACAAACAAGCAAATGATGATGACGCTTTTGATCTCGACCTTGAAGAAACTCTCATGGATGCCTTAGAAGAAGACAGCCACCGCGAAGAGTCAAAACCACCAAAAGCTAACCCTCAGAACGTCTACATACTTCCGATCAATCGTCGCCCGTTTTTCCCCGGTATGGCTGCGCCCATCGTTATTGAGCCAGGGCCGTATTATGAAGTACTCAAAGTTGTTGCTAAATCAAAATTTAAATATATAGGCCTTCTTTTAACAAGAGAAGAAGATGCAGATATCACTAAATGCTCATTGAAAGATCTTTATACAGTCGGTGTTTTAGCTCGTATCCTGCGTATTATCCCGATGGATCAAGGCGGAGCTCAAGTTGTCTTGAGCATGGAAAAACGCCTTACAATAAATCAGTTATTAAAAAATAATAAGCATTTACAAGCGTCAATTACATGCCATGAAGATCATTCAAAAATTTCTGAAGAGCTTAAAGCTTATTCCATCAGTATTATATCAACAATTAAAGAGCTACTGAAGCTCAACCCACTATTTAAAGAAGAACTACAAATATTTTTGGGTCACTCAGACTTTACAGAACCTGGAAAACTTGCAGACTTTGCAGTCGCTTTAACGACTGCAACTCGCGAAGAGTTGCAAGATGTTTTAGAAACATTTGACGTTCAGTTGCGTATTGATCGCTCTTTAAGTTTACTTAAAAAAGAACTCGACTTAAGCAAGCTTCAAAACAGCATTAATCAAAAAATTGAATCGACAATTTCTAAAAGTCAAAAAGAGTTTTTCTTACGCGAACAGCTCAAGACAATCAAAAAAGAACTCGGCATTGAAAAAGATGAAAAAACTTGTGACGTCGAAAAATTTGAAGCTCGTTTAAAAAAACGAGAAGTGCCTGAAGAAGTTCTTAAGACGATTCAAGAAGAAATGGAAAAGCTTCAATCTTTAGAAGTTATGTCAGCAGAATACTCTGTCTGCCGCAATTATTTAGATTGGCTGACTGTGATCCCATGGGGAATGCACAGTGACACAGGCTATGCTATCGAATCGGCCGAAAAAATCCTTGCTGAAGATCATTATGGATTGGATGACATCAAGCAACGTATTTTAGAATTTATCGGTATTGGTAAACTCACTGGCAATATTAAAGGCAGCATTATCTGTTTAGTAGGACCTCCAGGCGTTGGTAAAACAAGTATTGGTAAAAGTGTTGCAAGAGCTCTTGGCAGACAGTTCTATAGATTCTCTGTTGGCGGCATGCGCGATGAAGCAGAAATTAAAGGACACAGAAGAACTTACATTGGTGCTATGCCTGGTAAGTTAATTCAAGCTTTGAAATACACACAAACCATGAATCCCGTAATCATGCTTGATGAAGTTGACAAAATTGGGTCGTCTTATCATGGCGATCCAGCATCAGCACTACTTGAAGTTTTAGATCCTGAACAAAACAAAGAGTTCTTGGATCATTATTTAGATGTACGCTGCGACTTATCTAATATTTTGTTCATCATAACAGCGAACGTTCTTGATTCAATTCCAGAGCCATTAAAAGACCGTATGGAAATACTGCGTCTTTCTGGCTACATTTTAGAAGATAAACTGCAAATTGCTAAAAAGTACTTAATACCTCGTCAACGTAAATTAATGGGTCTTAAAGCAGATCGCGTTCAATTCACTAAAGAAGCCATGATTTCGATGATTAATGGCTATGCAAGAGAAGCAGGTGTTCGTGGACTTGAAAATCAAATTAAGAAAGTTTTAAGAAAAATTGCTTTGAAAATTGCACGCCAACAAGAAGATCTTGAGCCTAAGAAAACAAAACGTACAACGAAAAAGAAAGAAGAAAAAACAGAAGATGTCAAAGAAACTTTCCGCATCACTCCTGCAACTTTAACTGAATATCTTGGCAAACCTATTTTCACAAGCGATCGCTATTATGAAGTGACACCAGTTGGTGTTGCTACTGGCCTTGCTTGGACTTCAATGGGTGGGGCAACTCTTTACATCGAAGCAATTAAGGTTCATTCCGAAAAAAATGGAATGAAACTGACAGGTCAAGCTGGTGATGTCATGAAGGAATCTTCAGAAATTGCTTGGAGTTATCTGCACAGCGCGTTGTTTAAATACGCTCCGGGACATACTTTCTTTGATCGTTGCCAAGTACATATTCATATACCAGAAGGGGCTACACCTAAGGATGGACCATCCGCTGGAATAACGATGGTGACATCGCTTTTATCTCTTTTAACAGATACAGCTATATTACCAGACTTAGGAATGACCGGAGAATTAACTTTAACCGGACGCGTATTACCAATTGGCGGCGTTAAAGAAAAAGTCATCGCAGCTAAAAGAGCTGGTCTTAAAACGCTTATTTTCCCCAAAGAAAATGTGCGCGATTATGATGAATTGCCAAGTTACATACGTAAGGGTCTAAAAGTTCATTTCGTAGATCACTACGATGAAGTTTTTCCGATTGCTTTTCCTCAAACTTAAAAATAAGATATTGGAATGACAATCCGACTCTGGAAAGAAGAGATGAGCAAAAAGCTCATCTCACCCGAAAATTTAAAATCTAAAATTGCAGAACTGCGTCTGGAAAAAAAGACTATTGCCACATTAAATGGCTCGTTTGATCTTTTGCACGCAGGACATCTGCAAATTATTTTTGAAGCGTCTCAAATGGCTGATGTTTTAATTGTCGCTTTGAATAGCGATGCTTCTATTAAAAAATATAAAAGCCCTATAAGACCCATTATCCCATTAGAATACCGTATTGAAATGATTGCAGCTTTGCAATTCGTTAGTTATGTCACGTGGTTTGAAGAAACAGATCCTTGTAATTTGTTAAAAATTATTAAACCGGATGTGCATGTGAACGGCTCTGACTATGGACAAAATTGCTTAGAAGCTCCCGTTGTCATCCAAGGCGGTGGAAAAATTCATATCGCACAATTTATCCCTGGTTTATCGACATCAACTATCGTAAAAAAGATTAAAGAATCATGAGACTACTCGGACGTATTGAAGAACAAAAAAAGGCTCATCGCTTTGCTTATTTTTTGTTACAAAAGGGAATTGAGAACGAATGCGAAATTTTGCCTGCATCGAGCAGCGACGATAAATTGAGTCATCCATGTTTGATCTGGGTGTACGATGAAGATCAATATGAAGAAGCTAAAACACTATTTCAACAACACAATGAAACCCCATCTGCTCCAGAATTTGAACAGGCTTATCAAGAATTTACAAAGACAAGCAAAGAATCTAAACCCGTAACTCCTCCCTTTAAATCTGTAAACCCTAAAGACATTTTAAGCCGTAAACATAAGATCTCTGGATTAACTCTTGTGATTTTAATGGTTTGCATCGCTTTATATATAGCTCAAATCTTAACCGCACCACATATAATACCTCCTAAAAATCTACCGACTAATTTTTCTTACGCTCCTCTTTTGTCCCCAGTTCAAAAAGAATTACTTTATGACTATCCTAGTGCTTACACTGCAATGGAAACTGTCTTTAAAGCTTATAATAAAGAGCAAATTGCCGACCCACAAAACTCTTCTGAAGATCTTCAGTTATACCTTGATAAAATTGAAACAGTCCCCCATTGGCAAGGTATCTATCACCTTGTAGTCAATTATAAAAAAAATATACCCACTCCCCCATCGCCGTTGTTTGAAAAAATATCACAGGGTGAAATTTGGCGTTTGTTTACACCAGCTCTTTTACATGTAGACTTGTTGCATCTTTTTTTTAATATAATATGGCTACTGTTACTAGGTCCTCAGATGGAGCGAAAGCTTCGTATTGGTCGTTATCTCCTGATTATTGTTATTACAGCTATCATTACCAATACAGCGCAGTACCTTATGAGTGGACCTAACTTCATGGGGCTATCAGGAGTTATTTGTGCTATGGTTGGATTCATATGGGTTAGACAGTATAAGGCACCCTGGGAAGGCTATTTACTTCAAAGATCGACATTACTGTTTATTGGATTTTACGTTTTAGTCATGCTAGCCCTTCAGATTGGTCTATTTTTTATGGAATTGTATGGTCCAAAAGTAGACAACATAATAGGTATTGCTAATACTGCCCATATCGTTGGATTGATGTGTGGTGTGATTATGGCGCAATTCAAATTTTTTGCATGGCGTCCAAAAAAAATAAACTAGCACTTAACAACATCTCAATGATGCGTTAAACTCTTTTTCTTTTTTCCCAAGAAAATCCATGAGCGTTAGAGATCTCATTATATTAGGTACTTCAAGTCAACAACCGACTCGTAAGCGTAATCACGGCGCTTATTTGCTGCGTTGGAATGATGAGGGTCATCTATTTGATCCCGGTGAGGGAACCCAACGTCAATTTATTTTTGCAAATGTCGCGCCCACTTGCGTTACACGCATTTACGTGTCCCATTTTCATGGAGACCATTGTTTAGGACTTGGGTCTATGCTCATGCGCCTCAATTTAGATAAAGTTACACATCCAATACATTGCTATTACCCTGCAAGTGGTAAGAAATATTTTGACAGATTGCGTTATGGTACAATGTATCATGAAAACATCCACGTCATTGAGCACCCTGTATATGAAGCCGGCATTGTCCATGATGATGGTAAATTTAAAATTGAAGCTGCCTTTTTAGAGCACGGCGTCGATAATATTGCATGGCGAGTCACAGAACCTAGCACAAGAAAATTTGATCCTGTAAAGCTCAAACAATCAGGAATTAATGGACCTCAAGTGCGCGTTCTTGAAAAAGAGGGCCATGTCATTATTAATGGTCAAACGATCCATTTAGATGATGTTAGCTGGATACGTGATGGCGATAGTTTTGCAATTGTCATCGATACTAGATACTGCCAAAGTGCTATTGATATTGCCAAGAATGCTAAGCTTCTTTTGTGTGAATCAACATACACAGAAGAACATCGCGATCTTGCAAGCAAATATCTTCACCTTACAGCAAAAGAAGCTGCAACTATTGCGAAAAAAGCTGGCGTTCAAACATTGATCCTAACACATTTTTCAGCTCGATATCAGGATCTTAAACAATTCGAAGTTGAATCACGCGAAGTATTCCCAAATACATTTGTTGCCGACGATCTTAAAACTTTCCCATTTGCGCGCTAAGCGCGTGGATGGGCTTTATCGTATACTTCTTTTTTCAATTTTGCAGATACATGTGTATAGATTGTTGTCGTTGCAAGTGATGTGTGTCCCAATAAAGTCTGAATTGTTTTTAAATCCATCCCATTTTCTAACCAATGAGTTGCTATTGTATGCCTTATAGTATGCGGTGTGATATTGCCTGCAAGCCCACTATTAGTTAAATATTTATCAAAACTGCGATCAACCGATCTTGACGTAAGCCTTGTTCCTAATTTATTTAAGAAAATGGCTTCATGGTCTATTTCAGCTAAATGCCCTTCAACATCTAGGCATCTTTCTTCGTGCATTAAATAAGCAACAATCCAATCAGCTGCATTTTTAGTAATTGGAATAACGCGCTCTTTTTTCCCCTTACCACGCAAACGTACAAGTAAATTTTTGGCATCAAAATCTTGGCGATTTAAACCAACAAGCTCACTCACCCTCAACCCAGAACTGTAAAAGAGTTCCATAATACAACGATCGCGGAAACCTAAATAATTTTGCACATCGGGTTGATCAAATAACTTTTGAACATGTTCATAGGATAAAGAAACAGGAATGCGCTTTTCAAGTTTTGGACTATCTAATTCCTCCATAGGGTTTTCTGAAATATATTTTTCCCTAAAAGCGTATTTGAAAAAAGATCTCAATGAAGATATACGACGAACAATCGTTCTTTTATTTGCCTCTTTTTCTGCTAGTGATGCAATAAAACCCCTAAGCGTTCTTTTATCAACTAATTTAAAGACTAATTCATCATCAGCTGGACACAATCTCTGTTCATAACACAATTGATAAGCAATTTTGTCAGCGCGATCATCTTCTTCGCGTTTTAAAATATCCTTTTCTAAAAACATTTTAAGGGCATTTAAATCAATTGCATAATTGCGCACAGTATGCTCTGAACTGTTTTTAACAACTCGTAGATATTCTAAGAAGCGATAAGCTGCTTTAATCAACATATAAGACCTAGTAAGAAATGGAATTTTCTAAATTGACAGATGATAGGTTTTTCTCCAAGAAAGTTAATTTAATTTTCAAATGTTCTCAATTAATGGGCCAATTTTCTGATCATTTAATATACATTTATAGTGTTCTTTTGATTAGTTGCTACCACATTTAATTTGCTATAAGACGTTATGAGCTAAAATAGTTAACTGTAAATTAAATTTAAAATTTAATTTAAGAGATTACTATCTATAAGCTATTAAAATTAAAATGAAGCCTTGAGGAAGAAGCCATCTTTTGCTATATTTTTCCCTTACTTTAATCAAAAAATAGCCCTTATAGCCTCATGATTACCCTTAATGAAATTACTAAAGCTTTTGGTATCCGTGTTTTATTTGAAAAAGTCTCTTTTACATTTAACGACGGCAATCGTTATGGTTTAACAGGACCCAACGGTTGTGGTAAATCAACGCTTTTAAAAATCATCATGGGCATGATTGACCCAACTTCAGGAACTGTCACGCTACCCGCTCGTGTGGGCATCCTTCGCCAAAATATTGAAGATTATCTCGCGATGAATGTTTTAGACGTTGTTATCATGGGTAATGAGCGTCTATGGGGCGTATTCAAAGAGCGCGACGATCTATACGAACAAGAAATGACAGATGACATTGGCATCCGTCTTGGCGAAATTGAAGAAATCATCGCCGAAGAAGATGGCTATTCAGCAGAAGCTAATGCCGAAAAACTACTTATCGGTATGGGCATTGGCGGTGAACATCACACTCTTGCTATGCATCAAATTCCGTTAGATATGCAGTTTCGCGTTCTTCTTTGCCAAGCTTTATTTGGTGATCCTCAAGCTTTACTACTCGACGAACCAACGAATCACTTGGATCTTGAATCAATTGGTTGGCTCGAAAACTTCTTAAAAAACTACCGTGGTACACTTATTGTTGTTAGTCACGATCGCCACTTTCTCAATGCCGTTACAACACACATTGCCGATATCGATTATGAAACTATTATTGTATATCCAGGTAATTACGACGATATGTTTGAAGCTAAAACTGCTGTGCGCGAACGCGCAGAAGCAGATTCTAAAAGCAAAGAGAAAAAAATCTCTCAGCTTAGAGAATTTGTAGCTCGTTTTGGTGCTGGTACAAGAGCTAGCCAAGTGCAATCCAGACTTAGAGAGATTGACAGATTACAACCACAGGACTTAAAAAAATCTAATATCCAACGCCCCTATTTAAGATTTAATGTTCCGACAAAACCATCTGGCAAAATAGTTTTCAAACTTGAAAACGTCGATAAAGGTTATGGCGGCGATCCAATCATAAAAAATTTATCATTGGAGATTCACAAAGGTGATCGAATTGGCGTTATTGGTAACAATGGTCGCGGTAAAACAACTCTTTTAAAATTGTTAGCACAAGTTCATGCGGCCGATAGTGGTACGATTGAGTTTGGGCATCAATCCATGATTTCGTACTTCCCTCAAAATCACAATGACCTCGTTGATAAATCAGTCGACGAAACAGGCTTTGAATGGCTAAGAGGCCGCAGAGCTGGCTTATATGATCAAGACGTGCGTAGTGTGATGGGTAAGATGCTTTTTGGTGGCGACGACGCCTTTAAAAAAATTGCAGCTTTATCTGGCGGAGAAACTGCTAGATTGATTTTAGCTAGCATGATGTTAACTGATCATAATGTCATTATTCTTGATGAACCTAACAACCACTTAGATTTAGAAGCGGTATCCGCTTTGGCATATGGTCTTGCTGATTACAAAGGTACAGTTGTAGTAGCTAGTCATGACCGCGACTTAATTAGCCAAGTTGCCAATAAAATTATTGTTTTTGAAGAAAAAGGTATTAAATTCTACGATGGGACATTAGAAGAATATCTCAAACAGCGTTAAAAAAATGCCACCATCGAAAAAGAAATCTCGTGCAAAAGAAGATTCTGTAATCACGCGTTACCCAACGCCATTCAAAGAAAACAATCTTTCAGATGAGAAAAAAATTGCTCTCATCCAAAAGCATTTTAAAGAAATACTCACTGTGTTGGGTTTAGACCTTAAAGATGACTCTTTAGCTAATACACCTCAGCGTATCGCTGAGATGTACGTTAATGAGATTTTTTCGGGTCTAAATCCAAAAAACTTTCCTGATATCACGTTAATCGAAGATAAATTTACTGGTGACACATCACGAGTCGTCACAGTCAAAGACATCAAATTAACAAGTTTTTGTGAGCACCATTTTGTGCCAATGGAAGGCATTGTCACAATTGCCTACATTCCAAATGGTCAATTGATTGGTCTTTCAAAAATTAATCGTATTGTTAAGTTTTTTGCATCACGGCCACAAGTCCAAGAAAGATTGACTGTACAAATCGCTGATTGTTTAAGACAAGTTTTAGACACAGAACATATTGCAGTCTTTATTAATGCAAAGCATCATTGTGTCTCTGCAAGAGGCGTTAATGATGATTCTAGCACGACCTCGACTACATCACTGGCTGGGGATTTTCAACACAACCCAGTGATACGTAACGAGTTTTTCGCGTCTTTATAAGAGATTATTAAGAAAAAAGGTCAGGGGAAATAATAAGCCGGATTCTGTCTTTCTTTTACAAGAAAGTCGCAATCATTCATCTAGGGATGCCGTTGCCGACATCCTCTGGCGACTTTGCTGAAGCTGCGCGGAGAGCGTTAACACTTCAATTAGTCTTGCTTCGGATAGGGTTTATAGCAGTCTAAGTTGCCCTAGATCTGGCTCATTCACAAAATGAGCATTTTCAGCCTGTCTATTGAAACTCAATAGCGGAATATTTTCTGTTACACTTTCCGTAGCCTCTCGGCCCCCAGTCTTTCACTGGTATCCTCTCCTGTGAAGTCCAGACTTTCCTCCCCCGTCTTTACAGATGGCGGCGATTGCGTCTTTCCCCTGAGAAAACTATGATGTTGTTGTCGTACGTCTTCTACGTCGTTTTGGTGCAGCTGAAGTGCCATCGGCCACTTCGCTTTCTTGCCAGTAGTGCATACGTGAACAATGTTCACAGAATACTAGGCGTTCACCTTTACGAACTAAGTTTTCGTGCTGAGCTGTCAAAACGATATGACATCCACCACAAGTACGATTTTCAATAGGAACTAGCACGCGATCTTTTTTGTTGTGAAGGAGACGCTCATAAATGCGTAGCATTTCTTCTGGCGCTTTCACTTTTTCTGACTCGCGTTCTTTAAAAAGAATTTGACCTTCTTCGTTAATTAAACGAATACTTTCTTTGATCTCTTCTTCTAGAGCACGGCTGTTATTTTCTGTCGAAGCTAGGCTTTCATTAAGTTGTTTCAATGAATCTTCTTCTTGACTGAGTTGATCTGTAAGATCGCTTAGCTGTTGCTCAAAATTTGTACGTTCGCGTTCAGCAGAGGTAATTTCATGGCTCAAAGCATTGAACTCTTCGACTTTCTTCACAGCATTTTGTTTAGCTTCTAGACGCTCAATACGAAGCGCGCCTTCAGCGACCTGTGTTTCCATGATCCTGATGCTTTTTTTGATTTCAAAGACAGCTTCGTCTTTTTCGCTAACTTGGCGCTTGAAATCATCAATAATAGCTCGTAAATGATTTAACTCCTTTTGGCGCTCTTTTTTCACGCGCATCAAACGAAGCATCTTCATATCCAATTCTTGGATTTCTAAGATCACTTTTAGGGCTTCTTGCATCTCTTATCCTTTTTAGGTGATGGGAAAATGGTACACCACAATTCGAAAAGATTAACTATACAGCCCTTAAACCTCAACAAAAAAGAGATGTTCTTGACAAACAAGAAGTCTCAAATTAAAAAATAATTTACACTATGCCCGATAGGAGCTTTCATGTTTAATAAATCTAAGGACGAAAATGTCAAAGAAGAGGATCAAACAGAGCCTTGTCCAGCCTCCGTAACTGATGTAAAAAAGACTATAACCCGTCTAACTGTCAAGTGCGACTGCGGATTTGGGAATGCTTTGTATATTAGAGGTCAAGGTAGTTGCCTTTCCTGGGATAAGGGAATGCTTTTAAAAAATATCAATTCTGATGAGTGGGTTTGGGAAACGACTGAACCATTCCATACTGTAGAATTTAAAATATTAATTAACGATATGACTTATGAAACAGGTGAAAACCACTCTTTAGCACCTGGTGCGACTTTAAGTTATACTCCTACATTTTAGTTGAGTTGATCAAAAACCGGGAATCAGAGATAAATGAACTTCATTTAAGTTTACCCCGGTTTTTGGTTTTATGTCTGATTCAATTTTACGTCGTTATTTAAATCAAACTCCCGAAAATAAACAAAAAAGCGAAACTATTGCGTTATTAGCTTCTTTAGAATCGATTCAAAAATCTTATCCGGAAATTGCATCATCGATTATTCAAGAACTAAAAGACCAACGTTCATCTTTAAAACTTATCGCTTCTGAAAACTATTGTTCATTACCTGTTCAACTTTGCATGGGTAATTGGCTCACAGATAAATATGCAGAAGGGCATGTACAACATCGCTTTTATGCCGGTTGTGAAAACGTGGACTCCATCGAAGAAAATGCCAACCTCCAAGCAAAAAAATTATTTAATGCGCAGCATGCATTTGTCCAACCCCATAGTGGAGCTGATGCCAACTTTATTGCTTTTTGGGCTGTTTTAATACAGCGCGTGCAAAATAAAGAAGTTGAAAAACTTGGAAAGAAAAGTATTGATGACTGTACACCAGAAGAACACGAATCAATTCGCAAAGTATTGATGGATCAAAAAATTTTAGGAATGAGTTTAAATTCTGGTGGCCATTTAACGCACGGCTATCGGCACAACTTCTCATCTAAAATGTTTCAATCATTTTGCTACGACGTGGATAAAGAAACAGGACTTCTTAACTATGATGACATTGCACGCCTTGCTAAAGAATCGCGTCCAATAATCTTATTAGCCGGTTATTCAGCTTACTCAAGACGCATCAATTTCGCAAAAATGCGCGAAATTGCAGACAGCGTCGGCGCTGTCTTAATGGTTGATATGGCTCATTTTGCAGGCTTGGTTGCAGGTGGTGTATTTACAGGTGAAGAAAATCCAGTTCCTTATGCACATATTCTGACGTCAACAACTCATAAAACACTTCGCGGCCCACGTGGTGGTCTTATTTTATGCACTGAAGAATTTAAAGATATCATCAACAAAGCATGCCCACTTGCAATGGGTGGACCATTGCCACAAGTCATGGCAGCTAAAGCTATAGCTTTTAAAGAAGCCAATACAAAAGAATTTAAAGAATATGCGCAGCGTATTGTTGATAATTCAAGAACATTAGCCAATGCGTTAATACAAAAAGGTGTCCGTGTTTTAACAGGTGGTACAGACAATCACTTACTCGTGTTCGATGTCTCTCCTTTCAATCTAACGGGTAGACAAGTTGAAATTGCATTACGCGAAGCTAATCTAACTAGTAGTCGTAATGCCATCCCATTCGATCCAAATGGTCCTTGGTACACATCAGGCATAAGAATCGGAACCGCCGCTTTAACAACACTTGGCATGGGTTCTAAAGAAATGGAAACTATTGCAGATTTAATTCTTAAAATTTTACAAAATACTACTGCATCAAAAACTGAAAGTGGCGCTATTAGCAAAGCTAAAAGCACCACAGATCCAGCTATTAAAACGCAAGTGCGTGAAATGGTTGCATCACTACTTAAATCCTTTCCTCTCTACCCCGACATTCCAGTAGAATTTTAAAGAGTCGAAAGCTAAAAATAAATGTACAAACACACTCGAAGAGAAAATCATGTCCCAAAAAGACGAAAGTAAAAAATGTTTAGAAGATAAAATTGATCATACACTCGTCGATGCACGTCGCATTTTCTTTTGTGATGCTGTCGATAATGATACTGCCAAAGACGCTATTCGTAAGCTCTGGTACATGGAGATTACTGAACCTGGCAAACCAATTTTATTTGTTATTAATTCTCCTGGCGGTTCAGTTGATGCCGGTCTTGCGATTTGGGATCAAGTCAAGATGATCACATCCCCTGTTACGACATTAGTAACTGGACTTGCTGCTTCAATGGGCTCTATTTTAAGCTTGTGCGCAGCTAAAGGTCGTCGTTTTGCAACTCCTTTTAGTCGCATTATGATTCACCAACCATCTATTAGCGGAATAGTTCGCGGTCAAGCAACGGATTTAGATATTCAAGCTAAAGAGATTATTAAAATGCGCAACATGTTGATCAATCTCTATGTGAAAGCAACTGGTAAAGAATTTGCTGTGATTGAAAAAGCACTCGATCGCGATACATGGATGACAACAAGCGAAGCGATGGAATTTGGCTTACTCGATGGAATTATCACAGGTTTCGACCAACTCTAAAAGCACACAAGCTTTTGCTAAATATGTCGGTGCTGGCAATGATTTTATCATTATTGACGACCGATCTTTGCAGTTTTCTATCGATCCAGTCAGGATTGCTCACCTATGCCATAGACAAAATGGCATAGGTGCCGATGGTTTAATTCTCTTACAGCCAAGTCATAAAGCCCATTACACAATGCGAATCTTTAATTGTGATGGCAGTGAAGCTGAAATGTGTGGGAATGGATTGCGCTGTTTAGGTCAATTTTTAATTGACACCCATCTTTTTAAAAATCCCACCTCAATCGAAATTGATCAATCGTTGCTATCGATCGAATATCAAAATGAACAAATTATTACACATCTTGGAAATATTTTATCCTCTGAATGGGACATTGATTTAAAACTCCAAAACCAAAATATCAGTTGTCATTTGTTAAACACCGGTGTTCCTCATGCCGTGGTCATCACTGATGATACCAATTTAATCCACAAATTGGGTTCTCAGATTCGATTTCATCCAAGTTTCGCACCTCATGGCGCCAACGCAACCTTCGTCACACCATCCCAACCACATCTTGTAAGTACTTATGAGCGCGGTGTTGAGAAAGTCACATTGGCTTGCGGAACCGGCGTTGCCGCTGCCGCTATTGCTCTAGCAAAAAATAAAAAAGTTTCTTGTCCCGCCCAATTAACAACACCATCGGGAGATATTTTATCGGTGACTTTCAAGGAAAATTACGATCAAATCACGCTTGCAGGCCCCGCTCATCGAGTATTTGTTGGTGAAATTACCTATTGATTGTTGTTAAGAAAAAAATTCGCTGTTGCCGTAAAGAGGCACAATTCGCTAGACTTCTATTATACCTTATTTTGTACCAATTTTTATGGCAGAAAAAAGCAAATCCCCTCAAAAATCTTCTTTAGTTTCACCACAATGTCCTCTTATTTTACGGTCACACCGTTTAATGGATGCCTTTGCAAAATCCGATGACGAGCGTGATTTTTATCTCGATCGTATGGAAGGATTTATTGTATTTGTGGATCTTAACAAAACGCAGCCTGAATTAGATGAGCTTGAAAAAGAGCTCAATAGCAATCGTGATCGCTACTGCATGATCCCCAAGTTGACATTCTATGAGACAAAAAAAATCATGGAAGGGTTTGTAAACGAAAAAGTTTACGACATTGATACAAAAGAAAAACTTTTAGATATCATTCAACAAAAAGAAGCTCGTGATAACTTCTTAGAATTTATCTATGACCACCATTCAGAACTTGAAAAGTGGCAACAGTTTTATCAAGAAAGATCACGTATCCGCATTATTGAATGGCTACGCAACAACAATTATCAATTTGTTTTTGAAGAAGATCTCGACCTACCTAAAGCGACGATTGAAAAACTCAAAACTCATCTCTTTGAAGTCAAAGCACCAAAAGAAGTTTCTGCTGCTAGAGAAGCGTTGTTTAGCAAAGCTAAAACATACTATTCTACAGAGGCGTTGAACCCTCGCCCTAAACGCGGTAGACCTCCTAAGCAAACGGCTAAAGTTGAAATTGAACCTCAGATGACAATAGATATTTATACATCTGTGCCACCAATCATCAGACCGTTTCTTTATATACCAGATATCATGAGTGCTTCTGCAGTAACATTCTCATCTAAATTTGAGAACGAAGAAGCCTTTTTAGCCAACATGCGTCAAGGAACAAAAACCGAAGCAGCTGCTAAATGGGATTCACTGTCACAAAAGCTTGCTTCCATTCGCAATCTCTCTCGCCCAACTGCTGCAGAACCTGCAACGGCTCTACCTAAGATCGACTGGTCTATGGATGATGATGACGATGAAGATGACGAAGAAGGCGGCAGCAAAAAAAAGGCAGCAAAAAAAGCTCCAGCGACAGCTAAACCCAAAGCTGAAGCTAAAAAATCTAAAGCGACACATGCAAAAAAACCAGTTAAGAAAAAAACGCCTTGAAAATAATCCTGAAGAGGCTTATCGTCTCTTCCTTTGCTCGGATGGTGGAATGGTAGACACTGGGGACTTAAAATCCCCTGGCAGAAATGCCGTGAGAGTTCGACTCTCTCTTCGAGCAAATTCCTTTTTCTTGTTTTTCTTTTTTACATTTCTCTCAATCAATTTAAACGCTCTCAATCTTCCCTTACACGATCAAATTAAAATGATGTGTGTTAAAGATCAAGAAGCGCGTTATAAAGTCATAGAACAGCAAGTATCTGATGAAATACTCCTTAACATCGATAGCGAACATCTACCCATCTTAAAATCAATCGTCGATGACTACGGGTGGCCAGGCTATAATCTTATCGGTGAAGATGGTGCGGATATGTTTTGGCTATTGATTCAGCATTGTGATCAAGATCTTGAATTTCAAAAAAAGTGTTTGGAGCTTCTTAAAAACGCAGTTGCAAGTCAAGACGCACCAAAAAAGCACTTAGCTTATTTAACAGATCGTGTTCTTGTTAATAGTGGTGAGGATCAACTGTATGGTACTCAAGCAACATCTGATAATGGTATAGTGTTAAGTTCAATATCAGATCCTGATCATTTAGATGAAAGAAGACGTGATATGGAATTGTGTCCAATTGATGAGTATCTAACGCTACTTAATGAAGTTTATCTAAGACCTTGACTTGAAAAAAGAAGATGCTCAATGAAATGTAATAATAATTTAGTGCTACAAATTCTAGAAAAAGAACATTTATCTGATATTATCAAAACATTCATATTTCCCTGGACCACGCTTAAAGCTACCACAGAAAAATGGGAACAATACTATCAAGACCAAGAAATTGGTAATAGAACGGTATGCATTGCTAAAATCGATAATCAGTTAATCGGCTATGGCACTTTAATAAAAGATTCAAAGTATCCTTTTTTCAAAATAGCGCACATCCCTGAAATCAATGATGTAAGGATTTTAGAAGAGTATCAAGGTCGTGGTTTCGGTAAACAACTAATACAATACTTAGAAAACATTGCTCTTATAGAACAGTACCAAGAAATAGGTATTGGAGTTGGTTTGTATAAAGATTATGGAAATGCCCAAAAGCTATATGTGCGTATGGGTTATGTACCAGATGGAAATGGCATAACCTATAATTATCAACAAGTGACTCCTGGAAGCTCATATACTTTAGATGATGATCTAATCATCTGGCTCAAAAAAGACTTAGGCAAGAATCGAATTGCTACATGAAAATTTGATTAGTTTTTGTCTTTATTACGTTTTTTCAACCACGAGTTAAACTCATCTGGCGTTATACCCAAACCAGATATTGTATTTATTATGGCCGATATTTCAAGATTTTGGCCGATAAATTACCAGGTTCTTTTATCCATTTTATTAGCTATTTGTCCAAAAAAACACGTTATTTGTCTATTTTATCGTCTCTTTTGTCCAAAAACTCGCCTAATTTGTCCAATATTTGAGATTATTTGTCAAAAATCTGAATTTTTCTCAAAATTCGAATTTTTTGGCCGGGATGCCTAATTTTTGGCCGACATTTTGACCAATGTCGATATTGAATCATAGTCTCTTATTAGGACTATTATTTAGCTAATATCAATTTCTCATTAAAAGTTCAGGCCATGGCTTTTTTATAGCATCGAATTTAAGAATTTCTTTAGTTAATCTACAACTACTTATTGATTTTGAGTGTTTCGAAAAAACGCCGGTGTTTAGAAAAAAAGCTTTCCTTAGTAAGCAAGTATTAGTACTAAGAATCCTTAAAGGAAATAATAAGCTGTTTTAATAGCCGATATAAAAGTTTTAAACGGCTCAAGGTTATTTTAAACTTAAAAACACAAAATGCTATATTGTACTCATGCCAATTATAGGATTAATGCATGAGCCAAGCTAAAGAACACCGAAGACAACTTTGGGTCATTGTAACTATTGTATTTTTGGGATTCATTGGGATATCAATGCCCTATCTCATTTTTCCTGCATTATTTTTAAATCCTAACTATTTCATTCTACCGGTTGAAACAACCATTAGTGTTCGTGCACTTTATTTGGGCGTAACACTTGCGGCTTATCCTTTAGGACAATTTATTGGATCACCCATTTTAGGGGCTTTATCCGATGACTATGGTCGCAAGCAACTACTATCTGGAACATTGGTCATCGCAGGCATTGGCAATCTATTAACGGGTTATTCTATTGCACACCATAACGTTATTCTATTGATATTGAGTCGATTTATTGTGGGTGTAATGGAAGGTAATATTGCCATCGCTAGAGCGATGGCAATCGATATAAAAACAATATCAAAACACGAAACTCTTGGAAAAATTAATGCTGCCATTTCTATCGCATTTTTAATAGGTCCATTAGTCGGTGGTGTTTTAACAGACAGCTCAATTTTAAGTGGATTGAACACATCTACCCCATTCTTTTTTATCTGTGTTTTATTTTTTGGATTAGCGGTGATGTCGATGATTGTTTTAAAATCATCTGTCATATCAACAGCTATCCAAAGAAAATCCATCTGGCAACGCATCAATTTCATCAAAAGAATATCGATGTTATTTTCAAACAAACAGCTTAAGACTTTATTGATCGTATCGACTTTGTGCACATTAGCTGTCGATATTTTTTATGAATTCGGTCCTGTATTTTTAACTGTTAAATGGACACTTGGTCCTTCTCAACTTGTATTATATAACGGCATACTATGCTTAACATTAGCTATAGGAAATGGATGGCTACCTGCAATAGTATCCAAGCGTTACAATACTCGAAAAGTCATTGTGTCTATGATAACAGGACTTGTAATACTTTTGATTGCTATGATTTATACAGAATACGTATGGCTGATGGTTGTACTATTTGGTTTAAGCGGATTGTGTATTGGGTTATCAGGAACATTGTTAACAGTAAAAATATCTGATGCTGTTTCCGATGCAATTCAAGGTGAAGTTATGGGTACGCAATTATCTCTACGTGTTTTAGGCGATGGCATCATTTGTTTAGGCGGCGCTATTTTATTAATACTATCGGCGAAAATTATTTTAGCAATTGCAGCCTTGATAGCTCTTTGCGCTGTAATTTATTATTCCATATACGAAAAAGATACAGATAAACAAATTGTGTAAAGCTGTTTGACTTTACATTTTTAAATTTTCAGAAAGCACTTTAGCTTTTATTTTCAAAATTCTCAGAATTCTTTTTTCTACATCTGTTTGTATTTTCGAGTCTTTAATTAAAACGGGAAATATCAATTTAACCCTAATTTTTCTAGTTTGACCTATAGAAAACATATGACTATGTAAAGATTTATCATAGTTATAGGAAATAGAATAAAAATGAGGTTCAATGAAAAATGGTTCATCCTTAGGTTTCATAATTCCATCTCTTAGGCAACGAAACACTGTTGATATTTCGTGCATCTGATCAAAGTCTTCAGTTATTTTTGACATGATTGAAGCTTTGACAAATTTTTTGCCGCTCTCTTCTCCCAAAAATTCACAACTAAAGCAATAGTTTTCATTAAATGACATGCCATTAAAAAATTGGTCTACTTTATTTACTAATTTGTAATTTGAATCTAAGAACGGACTTTCTTTTTTTAGACAGGATTTTGCATCTTTTTCATCGTAATGAACCGGGTGAAAGTAACCAAAAGTTTTTTTGGCTAAACTATGCCAAAGTTTGTTGGTATTTGCTGTAATTTGCCATTTTTTACAAACCTGCGTGCAGCGACCAACATCTTGAATATCTAAATTGTAAAAAACTTGTAACAGAACATCGTTAGGAAGAAATTGAATACTCATAAAAATGAGTATAGACATGACAATGCCCTGCAACAATAGAATTGTGCAGGGCAAAAGATTTAGACGGCTTTAGCTTTTTGTAAACAATCAACAACTGCTGATCTGATCCCATCAACTTGTGCTATGTTTTCTGTTTGAAAAGTCAAACCCGCAGAACCAGATGTTAGGTTCATAGAGCGTGTCCATCCATGAAGTTCTTCAACACCTTTATCGAATACACTCCATTCGTAAAAGACTTCATTATCACTAATTACTAAAGGATTTAATCTAACTTCTAAATTGCGGAACTGATCTTCCATAATCTTTTGAAGTTTAACTAAATCTATTGGACCAACTTCATTGTTGAATGGTAAATCACTCACATTAACTGCAAAAACCTCTTCTGACTCTTCAAGAGTATTTTCTTGAGAAACATAAATTAGAGTCGAGCTTTTAGGCATATCTGTTGAAAATTTATTCTCAACTTTCCATTCATGACCAATAGCTGGTGTATCAAACTGTAAATCACCGATGTTATCAGCAATGAGAGGTGCCGCAAATAAAGCCGCTAGACACATAATAAAAGATCTCATTTTACCTCCTTATCAAGTAACAAAAACGAACATTGTACACTGTTATTGATATAAAATTAAGTGTCTTTACTGAGGTATCCTTGCGTTTAATTTTTTAATAGCATCTTGTACACTCTGTTTTTTACAAAATCTATCGCTTCTACCCATTGACATAATGTGTAAATGTCTAACTTGGGAATTTCCACTGGGGTCATCTAGAAGAGATAATTGTAAAGTTGCTAATTTACAAGGCAAGATGTGTTGATGAAATGAGCCAAATCGTACAATTTGAAACTCAGCAGTACAAGACCTTTCGAAAATCTTTTTTATTAAATCATAAGTCGTATCTTCACATTTAAAATTCATTTCAGGAACATCTCTATATCCTTCAGGGCAAACTGCTTGCGTCATATTATTACCTGTTAGTTTTAATTTTTCATTTAATTTAGTTAATTATGATAAGGATTTTTGTCTGGGATATTGTTTATTTAATAACAGTAAATAAACAAAATACATAGACTTTATTTAAAATATTAATTATCTCAGTAATTATAGATAGTAATCGAAATAATGAGGCCCCCTTGAAGACAAGCTGCCTGTTATCATTCCTATTGTTGACGACCTCTTTATTTGCTAATGATCAATACTTATTTAAAAACACTCCCTTTAAAGCTCCCGTAAAACCGTTAGCCTACACCGTCGTCCAATACAGACCGACTCCTGCTAAAGAAAAAGATAAACCTGCTTTTTCCTTAACGAATGTTTTGCAACTCGAAGAAAGACTCAAAGAAAAAATTCATGGGCAAAATAGCGCGATTGAATCAACCGTACAATCTATAGTCCGTTACGCTGCAGGACTTAATGATCCAGAATCTCCAATAGCTACACTATTATATATTGGACCTACTGGCGTTGGTAAAACTGAGTTGGCAAAACAGTTAGCTCAAGAGCTAACAGGCAGCAAAGCCGGTTTTATACGTTTAGATATGTCTGAATATACAGAACCACATACAGTATCGCGTTTAATCGGTACACCACCGGGTTATGTTGGGTACGACATGGGCGGACAATTAACTGAATCCATTAAAGCGCGTCCAAACTCTATTATATTGCTCGATGAAATTGAAAAGGCACACCCTAATGTGGCGCAGATTTTTCTTCAAGCCTTTGATGATGCTAGAATTACGGATGCCAAAGGAAATGTCGTCGATTGTCGAAAATGTTTATTTATTCTAACCACGAACTTAGCATCCTCGTCGATATTAAGGCTCCAACAAGCCAACACACCTTATGAAGAAATTGTAAAAGCAATTCAACCACAACTTATGGCTTCTCTATCTCCGGAGCTCTATAACAGATTAGAAGTTGTCTTATTTACAGGTCTTAGTAACGCGTCATTCAAGCGAGTCGTCAATCGCATGTTAGATTCTGTATGTGTGCGCATAAAAGCTAACAAAGGAATAACCCTAAACTTTGACCCAAGTGTAGTTCAATTTTTAGTCGAAAAAGGTTACCAATACGAGCTTGGTGCAAGACCCTTAAAACGGTTAATCAATAAAGAGATTGTCACCTCTTTAGGTTACACAATGATCCAAGAAACCTTTGAACCGGGTAGTGAGTTAAAAGTTTCTTATAAAAATGGCAAAATTATCATCGAAAAGAGCTCCTCATGATTGAAAAAATCAGGCGCATGAATGGCCTTTTCGTCATGCTTTTCACCATGTTTTTGTTGGGAGGCATATCTAATACAAAAGGTATTGTTCTAGCAGAAGTCAAACACACACTCGATTTTGATTTAGCGCACTTCGGGCTAGTTGTTTTCTTTTTTCAATGGGGTTTTGTGCTAGCCAGTCTTATTTGGGGTTACTACTCGGATAAGCGCGGTATTAAAGCAATGACCATGCTCGGAACAATTTTAATGGGCTTTGGCTTATTAGGAACTGGCTTATCACCAACGATTACGCTTTTTCTAAGCTTTTATACAGTAGTTGGTTTTGGACTAGGTGGTATGACAGTTGCCTCAAACGCAGTTGTTCCTGCCATCTATCCTAAAAAGCAAGGGATGATGTTCAACATTGCCATGGGCATTTATGGTATCGGAATGTTTGTCACTCCCCTCATTTTGCGAGCCTTATTTAAAGCTGAAATCAGTTGGCGTTACTTCTACATTGGTATTGTATTTATACTATTTATATTCTTAATCTATCTCATTTTTTCCAAAATCCCTTCTGGTAAAATCGATAAAATCAGCTTGAAAGCTTTTTCAACAATGCTTAAAGAAAAGCAATTTTTAATGGTCATGCTGTTTATGATCTTTTATGTTTCAACAGAAGTGACTTTTTTAAATTTTTTACCCAACTACATTTATTCACTACCAATAGAAAATGCAACGCTTAGTGACAAACGAATACTTATCACCGCTGTCTTATCGATTTTTTCTATACTATTTACACTTGGTCGTTTTTTAGGCGGATACATTAATAAACTCTTTGGTGAAAAAAGAACATTAATGTTGTTTTCGTTTTTGGCATTGATCAGCGTTGCAGTCAGTAAATTTTTCGCACTTAATTGGATTTATTTATTTTCGATTTCTGGATTTTTTCTATCTGTTTTGTTTCCCACTGCCACTGGCATGGGAACCAAAATATCTCAGACAGCAGGTTCTGCGTTAGGACTTGTCTACGTCGCTTCTGGTATTGGCGGAGCAGCTGCTGGTTGGCTTGTCGGATTAGTTTCTCAAAAACTGGGTGCTGACGCTGGCTTTAACTTCCCTATCTACTTTTTAGTCATTCTCTTTATAATTTCGTGTTGCTTTAAAGGTCAAAAAAAGCCGATAAAGTAACCGTTCATTTTTCTAAATTTTAATTTTCAATGCAGATCATTTAAAAAATACACGAGTCAATATGAGCTATCCAAAAATAAACCATAATTTATCTAATTACTACGCTGCTCACTGTTATAGACCAAGTTTTACAACTAAATTTGATGATTTTTATTCAAATCGCTCAACTAAAAATTACAATACTATTTTTAAAGTATTTGAAGAAAATTATAAAGAACCTCTAACAACAAACGATCTAGTAATTTTTAATTTCATACATGCAAATACAGATATTAATACTGTGAAATTTAATCGAAGAAACGACCATTACAATTATCAAATTAATGCAAGGCCATATTGGCAACTTCCTTTTACAGAATATAGAACTAAAAAGATAATTACCGAATTACCACTAGATAACTCTCACTCTTCTTTAAAACCGACATGCGTTAAGATTTTGCACACAGCAAATACTCATTTCAAAAAAGGATGGGAATCTACGAAACGTATTATTGGATATGAAGAAGCACAAAAAAATCCATCTACGGTTTCTTATGCATTACTTTTATCGGATACAATAGAAAGCATTACTTTTGAAAACGCTTCAGAAGTACAAACTTTTTCGAAAGTTTTTATAAAAGCTAAATTATAAAATAAATCCGGAAGTGTAAACTTCCGGATAAATATTATATCGGTGGATGATACTCATCTTCTTCTTCAGTGAAGAATGTAGATGGTAAGGGAGTTGGAAAATCTTCAGTAATTTCTTTTTCGTCTTCAAGAGGTGTAAATGCCTCATCCTGAAATGAAGCCGCTTCAGTTGGCAGCTCAAGGGGTTCCATCTCTTCAACTTGTGTAGATATTTCCGCAGAGGCCGAAGACTCTTCACCCTCTTCTTCATTTTGAGTGAAGAAAGCTTTTTTATACTGAGGATTTCCACGATAGCGAGAAATTGTCTCAGAAATTAGAGTAGTTGGTGGTGGTAACAATGCAGTAAATACCGGAGGAATTACAGGAGCCGCCATTGCAACAGGTTCCAAGGCTTCTTCATGAGCTTCTACTTCAGGAATTAATGCTGGAGGAAGTTCTTCAATATGCCCCTCTGCTGAAGGCATCGAAGGGGTTTCTTCTTCATGAGCTGCTGGGTCTTTGGGATCATCGCGTCCGCGACGGCGTCGATTACGGCGACGATCGCGTTTTTTATCATTACGTCCATCAGTTTTACCAGCTTCTTGATTAGCTGATTCATCATCAGCAGAAGCAACCTCAGCAACTTCTTGCTCCTTCTCAACCAAAACTTCTTTTGGTGGTTTGGAAGACTCACGTCCCCCACCAATTTTCACCCGTTCAACGGATGGTGTTTTTAAGACCATGCGTGTTTCACGCACTTCTAAAATTTCATAATCAGCTACCGGCACTAAAAAACATTTCGGGCGCTCTAATGAGCGATAAAAAAAGGCAGTGCCAAAGGACACTACTTCAAGAGCATCTACAAAATATTCTTCTTGGCCGACCCCTTTACTATTCCTAACGGCGAGCTTGCATCCTTCTTTAGGGGTGATTATCGTTTCGATGATGGGTTCTCGTGTAAAATTCACCGATCATTCCATGGTTTAAATTTTTATCGAATTCGCATTTCTAAAAGATTCTTTGCTAAAATTAAATCTAGTTAACTCATGATACTATAGGTCACTTTTCCAAGGAAGCCATATAACTGATCATATCAACTATTCGATTCGCATATCCCATTTCGTTATCATACCAAGAGACTATTTTAAAAAAATGCGGGTTTAAAGTAATTCCTGCGCCTTTATCAAAAATTGAAGAAGCGCTACAACCAATGAAATCAGAAGACACAACTTCATCTTCACTATAAGCTAAAATTCCTTTCATGGAACCTTCTGATGCTTTTTTCATCGCGCTACAAATTTCTTCATACGTTGTCGCTTTTGTCAAACGCACTGTTAAATCTACTGCTGAAACATTCGCCACAGGAACGCGAAATGCCATACCAGTTAACTTACCTTTCGTTTCTGGAAGAACCAAAGCTACAGCCTTAGCAGCACCAGTAGAGGAAGGGATAATATTTTGAAAAGCACCACGGCCACCACGCCAGTCTTTATGCGACGGGCCGTCAACTGTCGGCTGTGTGGCTGTAACTGCATGAATGGTTGTCATCAACCCTTCTTCGATACCAAAATTGTCTAATAGCACTTTAGTAATTGGAGCTAAACAATTTGTAGTACATGAAGCGTTGGAAATAATTTTATCTGAACTTGGATTGTATTGAGTATGATTAACACCCATTACAAATGTAGGCACATCACCTTTAGCCGGAGCTGAAATAATAACTCTTTTTGCACCAGCATCGATATGCTTATGGGCATCTTCATAACTATTGAATCGACCAGTCGATTCAATAACGAAGTCAACACCTAAATCTTTCCAGGGTAATTGTGCAGGATCTCTTTCTGAAAAAACTTGTGTGCTTTTCCCGTTAACAGTAATTTTATTACCGTCAGACTTTATATCCCCATCAAATTTTCCATGTGTCGAATCATATTTCAATAAATAAGCTAAATTATCACCTGGAACGAGATCATTAATAGCGACTATGTGAATGTTAGGATTTTTTACTGCAAGGCGAAAAACTAAGCGCCCAATTCTCCCAAATCCATTGATACCAATCTTTAACACCATATCTTCTCCAAACTCGATTAAATTTTTTATTATATTCTAATAGCGTAACAAGAGGTGTAAATTGAAACCTTACATTAAATAAACTTAGAGTGCAATATTGCCTCGAAAAAATAAGGCTTTGATGGGTGAAGAGTAGGAGTAATCCTACTCTTCAAAAACATTACTATGCAATGTATTCGATGATACATTGCTCTGAACTGTCACCAACTTGGCAACCTGTACGTAAGATACGAGTGTATCCACCGTTACGGTTTGCAAATCTCACACCGAGTTCTGAAAAAAGAATATCGATGACGCGACGATCAGTATTGTAACAACTCTTTTCATCTTTCTCTTTAACTGCACGAGCTTCTTTAGAAGTTAGTGAGTTGAAAGAAACCATGAGCTCAGCAATCGCTTTGCGGCGAGTTGCCAATGTATTTTTTTTAGCCAATGTCACCATTTTATCAGCATGACGACGAAGCTCTTTGGCTTTAGCAACGCTAGTTTCGATGCGGCCATGTTCAATTAATGATTTGAGCATATTTGCGATCATGCAGCGGCGATGGCTACTTGTACGTCCAAGCTTAAAAGTATGCTTACGGTGTCTCATGCTTCCTTTCCTAAGTGATTTTGTAAATAAGTCAGAATGACTTCCCGTACATTTTCACGCGTAATGTTAAATTTGGCCAAATCCATTCCTAAAGACATGTTCATTTCATGAAGCTTTGCTTTAATTTCATTTAAGGATTTTTTACCAAAGTTACGGAATTTCAACATTTCAGACTCAGGGCGAACCACTAATTCACCAATAAATTCGATTTCTGCACCATTTAGGCAGTTAGTCGAACGAACTGAAAGTTCAATTTCTCCAATACGCAATGCAAGCTTCTGCATGATCTCATCGCGATCATCATCAGACTTGGCTTCATTCTGCTCAAAAATAAGTTGTTGAGGTTGCATTTTTGCAAAAACTTCCAAATGGCGGATGCCAATCTGTGCAGCAAAAACCATTGCCTCTTCTGGTGTAATACGTCCATCCGTTGTAATCTCAAGGATCAAACGGTCATAGTCTGTGTCTTGACCAACACGTGTGTTTTCTACTTCGTAGTTAACAAGACGTACAGGTGAAAAAGCAGAATCTACAACGATTTCGTCTGTTACACGGTTTTCAATAACATGCCTTTCTGAAGGTACATAACCACGCCCAATAGCGACTTTTAAGTCTATGCGTTTAGTCATGGGCTTTGTTACAGTAAACAGGTGCAATTCTGGATTTACAACATTAAATTCACCATCTTCAATCAAATCGCCCAACGTGATACTAACTTCACCATTTTTTTCTATATCTTCAGCTGTGACGTTCAAAAACTTAGATACCACACGTGGAGTGCGGGAATCGTAGCCTTGATCATCCATTGGCAGCTTACGCAATAGTGAACTCTTGAAGTTCAGAATAATATTCGTCATATCTTCAATGATACCATCGATTGACATATACTCATGTGGAACCCCTTCGATAAAAATCGAAACAATAGATGGGGCTTCGAGCGATGTTAAAAGCATGCGCCGTAAAGAATTACCAATAGTGTGGCCGAAACCTCTTTCAAACGGTTCAGCAACAAAACGGGCAAAAGTCGGTGGCGTTGACTTTTCGTTGGTGATCTTTTCTGGCATTTCGAACTTGCCATAGAGAACAGGCATGTATGGACCTCTCTTTCTCAATTACATTTAAAGCGTGTAAAAAATTGAACCACTAAATGGTCCAAGCTTAGACTCTACGGCGTTTACGTGGCCGGCAACCATTGTGAGGAACAGGTGTACGATCGCGGATTATAGTAATCATCAATCCAGCACTTTGTAACCCACGGACAGCAGACTCACGTCCTTGTCCAGGACCTTTTAAATTAACTTCGACTTCTTTCATACCCATTTGCATCGCAACTTTACCAGCATCTTGAGCAGCAACTGTTGCTGCAAATGCTGAAGATTTGCGAGAACCGGTGAAATTCGTTTTTCCTGCAGATGACCAAGCAATTACGTTTCCTGCAGGGTCTGTAATGCATACAATAGTATTATTGAACGTCGCTTTAACGTGAGCAATGCCCACTGGTACATTACGCATGGTTTTTTTACGAACCACTTTAGCACCAGATTTTTTCGATTGTGAAGCTGGCTTATTCAAGGGCAACTCTCCTAATTATTATTTCTTCTTGTTGGCTACAGTTTTGCGACGACCTTTACGCGTTCTTGCATTCGTACGCGTTCTTTGGCCTCTAACAGGCAGCCCTAAACGATGACGCATACCGCGATATGAGTGGATGCTGATCAAACGTTTGATATTATTTTGTACCTGACGACGTAAATCCCCTTCAACAACGTACTCTGTTTGTAACAAAGCGTTGATTCGGGCGATATCTTCCTCTGTCAGTTTACCAGCACGTAAATTTGGGTCTAATCCAAGAGATTCGATAATTTGTACGGAAAGACTACGGCCAACTCCATAAATATACGTTAAGCTAATTTCCAACCGTTTTTCGTTGGGGATTTCTATACCAGTAATACGAGGCATATTTTGTGCCACTCCTAACAATGTAATGCTTAATACTTACAGTTAACTCGTGTAATTTAAATTTGATTTACACGTGCAAAAGCAACTGGGTTAACTAAAAAAACTACCACAGAGCTTCTTAGAAAGCAAGATTTGTTGCGCTATTGCCAAAATTGGCAGCTCCAACTCCCCTTAACGCCCTCTTACTCTACCTCGTTTCATAAAACCATCATAGCGCTTCATCAGCAAATGAGATTCAATTTGTTTCATTGTATCGAGAACACTACCCACGAGGATTAAAAGGGCTGTTCCCCCAAAAAAGTAACTAATTGTATGATCCACTTCTAAAATTTTTCCTACAATTGTAGGTAAAATTGCGATAAAGGCTAAACAACCCGCCCCTATCAGGGTCACGCGGTTCATCACCGCTTCTAAATAATCTTGTGTCGGCTTTCCTTGACGTATGCCAGGGATAAAAGCCCCATTTTTCTTCATGTCACTTGCTATTTGTTCTGGATGAAACTGAGTTGCAGTCCAGAAATAAGTGAAGAAAAGAATTAACAAAACAAATACTGAAGTATACAACCAACTTCCAGGTGATAACCAATTAGCTAATGTTCCTATCCAAGAGCCGACGCCTATAAATTGGCCAATAGCTGCTATGAACATAAGTAAAGAAGAAGCAAAAATGACTGGTATTACACCAGCATAAGTTACTTTCAGTGGAATATAGGAATTTCCACCCTGGACTTCTTTTCTTCCAACAACACGTCTAGCGTATTGTAAGCTAATTCGACGCTGCCCCTGATTCAATAAAATTGTTGCAACAATCACTAAAACAAAGATTCCAAAAAGAACAACCAAAGAAGAAAAAGTCAATTGGCCAGTTTCTTGAGAATCTAAATTTAATTGCTTCAAGATTGAACCAATCATTGAAGGCAATGAAGATAAAATACCTACAGCAATGATTAAACTAATACCATTGCCAATACCTTTTTCGGTTATGCGCTCACCGATCCACATTAAAAATAACGTACCTGTAGTCATTGTAAGCATAACAACTAAGAAAAACAGCCACGGAAAACCGAAGGCTTGAACATTCAATAATTGATCTACAATAATACCAGGATTACTGTTATTCATTTGTATAGCATACTTAGCAAACACACCTGATTGGATACAGGCTAAAATCAATGTAACAACACGTGTCCACTTTCCTAATTTCCTACGACCCACTTCAGGGTTTTCACGCAAATCGCGTTGAAAACTTGGAAGTAACGCAGTGACTAACTGCATAATAATCGAGGCAGAAATATTAGGTACGACGCCAAGTGCCATGATTGTCATCTGGGCAAAGGCGCCGCCTGAAAATATATCCACCAATTGAAAGAGGTTTTGCCCTCCACCAGTGAGGTGCTTAAAATAGTTTTCCGCAATTTCGCCATTTACACCGGGTACTGGTATAAACACGCCTATGCGGCATACAACTAACATCAGCAACGTAAATAAAATACGCGCTCTGAGCTCAGGGATACGGAAAACACGTCTAAAAGCTTCAACCATCATTAATCAGTGGGCTACAGTATTATCAATTGGTGTTAACATCATTCAGCGTTAGCTATTCGCAGCAACTGTGTACTCGATTTTCAAACCTTCGAGTTGATCACGAGCTGACTGGGAAGCAGCATCCACATGGATAGATACTTTTTTTGTCAATTCGCCATTAGCAAGAAGTTTAATTCCATCGTAGCGACCTTTTACTAATCCACGATCGCGCAGTGTTGTTTCATCAACACGTTCGCCATCTTGAAACCATTTGTCGATCTGCCAAAAATTTAAAGCAAAGAAATGCTTTTTAAATTTGGTATTAGGGAAACCGCGAACAGGAAGCTTACGAAACAAGGGAAATTGACCCCCCTCTTTACCAGCTCTTTCTTTATAACCTGAGCGAGATTTAGCACCTTTTTCACCACGACCACAAGTTTTACCGCGATTAGAACCAGGTCCACGACCTACACGTTGGACCTTTTTGAAAGGTCTTGATGTATTTTTTAGATTGGATAGATCTGTCATGCGACACCCCTAGCTTGTAATGTTTTTTGACGATTACGCAATAGTGACAGTGCTTTAAAAGTTGCTTTAACTTGGTTAATCGGATGTGTAGAACCTAAGCTTTTAGCAACGATGTCTTTGATACCAGCCAATTCTAAAACAGCGCGAACTTTTGACCCAGCAATTACACCAGCACCTTTACGGGCAGGTTTTAATAAAAGCTTAGAACCATCCCACTCCACGAGAATTTCGTGAGGGATTGTTGTTCCTTCAGTCTCAAAAGTCATCATGTTTTTTCGAGCAGCTTCTCCACCCTTACGGATTGAATCAGAAAGCTCATTAGCTTTTGCGAAACCAAAGCCTATACGACCTTGTCCATCACCAACCAGGATCAACGCAGAAAAACTGAACTTACGTCCACCTTTAACTACTTTAGAACAGCGATTGATGTAGAGAACCTTCTCCTCGAATTTGTTACCCTCGGATTGGTCATCGCGGCGTTTATCGTTATGATTTTTTGACATTCTTATTTAACCCCGTATTAGAATTGCAATCCGCCCTCGCGAGCGCCATCGGCGAATGCGGCAACGATTCCATGATATTTTGAGGCCCCGCGGTCAAACACGATCTTTTCGATCTGTTTGCCTTTGGCGATCTCTGCCAAGCGCAGACCTAATTTTTTGGCTACATCTTTATTTTTTCGAGCTGTTTCAGTAGCTTTCCATTCTTTAGAAAAAGAAGCTACAGAACCAAGAGTTAATCCACTTTCATCATCAATAAGTTGTGCAGATAGGTTTCTATTGCCCTTGATAAAGCAAAGGCGAGGTTTCTCAGCACTTCCCCTGATTTTGCTGCGCACGCGAATAGCTCTTTTAACGCGCTTGCGGGAACTATTTTTTAGACTGCTGTCCATTATTCTTTACCCCGTTATTTTTTACCTGCTTTACCAGCTTTTCTGCGTACATATTCGCCTTCATGACGGATACCTTTACCTTTATAAGGTTCAGGTGGTCTTAGCGAACGCACATCAGCGGCAAATTGTCCAACGCGCTGTTTGTCAGCGCCAGTGATGATAATCATTGTATTCTTATCGACTTTAACTTCAATTCCTTCAGGAATTTTAAGTTTAGTCGGATGGGAATAACCCAATTGTAAATCAAGAAGCGGTCCTTGCACAGCGGCGCGGTAACCCACACCTATCATTTGCAAGCGCTTTTCAAAGCCTTCAGTTACGCCATGCACCATGTTGCGAATAAGCTGACGGTACAGTCCATGTAAATTTCCGTACTCTTCGTGACCATCAGATAAACTAACAATCAGTTCTTCGCCTTCTTGCTTAACATTAATTGCTGGAAGCAATTCAAGTTGCAATGTGCCTTTTGGGCCTTTAACTGTAATTTCCCGTTCACCTAATGTCACTGTTGCTTTAGCGACAGGAATGGGCATCTTTCCTAGACGAGACATTTTATAATCCTCCCTTTCCTACCAAACGTAACATAGTAATTCGCCACCAATCTGGCTGCGTTTAGCAGTTTCACCAGCCATTACACCTTTAGATGTAGAGACTACTGAAATACCTAAACCACCACAAACCCTTGGGATTTGGAAGCGATTGACATAGCGGCGTAAGCCTGGTCTTGAGACTCTCTTAAGACCTTGAATAATAGGTCTACGACCTTCCGCATATTTTAAATAAACGCGTATAATACTTTTCTTTCCTTCTTCTTTAGAAAGAAAATTTTCAATAAAACCTTCGTCTTTGAAGACACGTAAAATCGCAGTATTTAAAAGGCTACCATTGACATCGACATAGCGATGTTGAGCCTTAATTGCGTTACGTACTCTAGTCAGAAGATCTGATACTGGATCATTTGTTGTCGCCATTTAGCCTCTCCAATCTATCAAGCTGCTTGTTTAAAAGGAAGACCCAACATCTTCAACAGCTCGACGCACTCTGCATCAGATGCTGCTGTCGTTACAAATGTCACATTCATTCCTTGTGTGCGTTTCACTAGGTCAAGATTAAGCTCAGGAAAAATTTGCTGATCTTCAAGTCCTAAAGAATAATTTCCTTTTCCGTCACATTTCGTTTCAAAACCACGAAAGTCACGAATACGAGGGCAACTAATATTGAAGAAGCGATCCAGGAAGTCATACATACGTTTTCCACGCAATGTCACTTTAATTCCAATTGCTTGACCTTCACGCAATTTGAAATTAGAGATTGATTTGCGAGAACGTGTTAGGATCGGTTTTTGACCTGAAATCAAAACAACTTCATTTAGGCAATCTTGAACTGCATTTTTATCTTTAGAAGCCTCTGCAATACCCATGCTGATAACCACTTTAGTTAACTTGGGCACCAACATGCAATTGCGATAAGAAAACTTCTCTTGCAGGGCTGCTTTTATCTCTTCATTATATTTTTTCTTTAATCTAGACATAGCCCACTACTTATTTAGATTTTTTTAGAGTGCGATGGATGACTTCGCGCCCACCATCAGTATAATAAAATTCGCGCTCACCCGCGGCATTTACTCGTGCTTTTAATCGCACAGGCTTATCACTTTCTCCACAAAACGCGACATTAGATGCATGTATAGGCATCTCACGTGAGATCATTCCACCTTGTGGGTTGTCTTGAGTCTTTTTAACTTGTTTCTTACGAACGTTTAAGCCCTCGATGATGACTTTGTCGCCAACGCGACCTAAGAGAGTACCAGTCTTGCCTTTATCATTTCCAGCAATCGCGATGACTTTGTCCCCTTCTCGCAAACGTTTTCCGTCTTTTACTTGTGACATTGCTTCCTCTACTACTTAAACGTTTTAGATCACTTCAGGTGCTAAAGAACAAATTTTAATATAGCCTTTATCACGTAACTCTCTGGCAACTGGTCCAAATATACGTGTACCTGTTGGATTACCTTTATCATCAATGATAACGCAACTATTACTGTTAAAACTTAGCTTAGAACCATCTTTACGGCGAATAGATTTACGGGTTCTTACAACAACTGCTTTCACTACATCGCCTTGTTTTACGCTGCTATCAGGTTCTGCTTCTCTAACTGAGCAGATAATGACATCGCCAATTCCTGCATAACGCCGTTTAGAGCCGCCTAATACTTTAAAGCATTTGACTTTTTTTGCACCTGTATTATCAGCGACTTTAAGTTTACTTTCTTGCTGTAACATATCCTATCCCTATTCGTATTATTCTTTTCTCGTCCTTTAAGCTTTGCTCACGACGCGCCAGTTTTTCAACTTAGAGAGAGGACGTGTTTCCATGATGATGACTTGATCGCCAATCTGCAACAGCCCACTATCATCATGAGCGTAATATTTTTTGCTGCGAGATACGATTTTGTCATAACGTGGATGGCGCAATGAACGTTCGACTTTGACAACGACAGTTTTTTGCATCTTGTTCGAAATGACAACGCCTTTCTTAGAACGGCGTGTAATTTTTCTTTTTTCTACTTGATCTTCCATATTACCTCACCATCCTTAAGCTGTTAGTTCTTTTTCCCGCTGGATAGTCAGGATGCGGGCAATATCTTTTTTCTTAGCGCGAATCAGATGAGGCTTTTCAAGCTTCTTGTTCGCTACGAGTTGATTACACAACTCAAACAGCTCTTTTTTAGCTTCAGTCAAAAGTGCTGCTAATTCTGGCAGCGACTGATCTTTAAAATTTTGTGCTTTACTCATCCTTACACCCTCTCGACACGTTCTACAAAACGGGTCTTAATTCCCAATTTTGCTGCAGCTCTACGCAATGCGTCTTGAGCTACTTCTCTAGGTACATTACCGACTTCAAAAAGAATTCTTCCAGGCTTAACTACTGCGACCCAATGATCGAGAGCTCCTTTACCTTTACCCATACGAACCTCTGCAGGTTTCTTAGTAATAGGCTTGTCAGGAAAAATGCGAATCCATACTTTACCACGACGTTGAAAGAAACGGTTAATTGCCACGCGGCACGCTTCGATTTGTCGGTTCGTGATACGTCCACGAGATAAAGCTTGCATTCCAAATTCGCCGAAATCTACAAAATGAGCACCTTTACTTAGCCCAGTTTGATTTCCTTTTTGCTGTTTGCGGTGTTTGGTTCTTTTGGGCATCATTGCCATAGTTCTTAACCTCCCACTACCTTGGCGATTTCATCTTCGCCACGATTTATCCACACTTTTACGCCAATGGTGCCGTAAGTTGTCTCTGCACGCGCTGTATTATAATCGATATCTGCACGCAATGTCGGTAGAGGAATACGACCTTCTTTATACCATTCTGTACGCGCGATTTCAGCTCCACCAATACGACCAGAGATCTGAACTTTGATACCAGCTCCACCCGCATCCATTGTGGATTGCATCGCTTTTTTAAGTACTCTTCTAAATGGTAGACGACGTTCAAGTTGTCTAGCAATATTTTCAGCAACCAATTTGGCTTCCAAATCTGGACGCTTAATTTCTTCTACTTCGATCCATACATCTTTCTTCAGCAATTTGCGCAAGTCTGCTTTCAATGCATCAATTTCCGCGCCTTTCTTGCCGATAACAAGACCTGGACGAGCAGTATGAATGGTCACTTCGACCTTTTCACTCATGCGCTTAATAGTGATACGAGAAACACCTACACAAGAGGGCTTACTCACTAAAAATTTACGAATGCGCTGATCTTCTATCAGTAAATCGCCGAACTCTTGTTTGTTCGCATACCAAACTGAACGCCATTTTTTATTGCGTACGAGGCGAAATCCAACTGGACAAACTTTCTGACCCATTAATTACTCCTTTACTCGCCGACCACAATGGTGAAATGGCTAGAACGTTTTAAGATGGGGTGGCGACCACCCTTATTTTTAGGCTTAGCACGCTTCATTGTAGGTCCACAATCAACTCGGACTTCCAAAACTTTTAACTTGTCCCGAGGAACATCACCTTTTACTTCAGCATTAGCTACAGCACTATCAAGCGTTTTTAGCATGAGACGGCCACCTTTTAAATTGGAGACCATTAACTGCGAGGTAGCGAAATCAACGGGTTTACCGCGAATCAAACCTGCTGCCAAACGCGCTTTACGTGGGCTAATTCTAATATATTTAGTCACAGCTCTTGCGACTTCCATAATCACCACCTTTATGCAGCTTCTTTCTTAACAGGGTGGCCTTTAAATATACGCGTAGGAGAAAACTCACCTAACTTATGTCCCACCATATTTTCCGACACAAATACGCTAATAAATTTTTTCCCGTTATGGACTTCGAAAGTGTGTCCAACCATATCTGGGATAATCATCGAGCGACGCGACCATGTTTTAATAGACTTTTTTATCCCTGCTTTATTTTGCTCATACACCTTTTTAATAAGGTGGTGTGCAATGTAAGGACCTTTTTTCAATGATCTTGGCATAAATTCTACTTCCTACGGTCTTTAACAATCATCTTGTTGGACTTCCTCTTAGAACGTGTGCGGAAGCCTTTAGTTTGCATAGCCCAAGGCGTCTGAGGAATATAGCCATTGTGCTTACCTTCACCACCACCATGGGGGTGATCGACAGGGTTCATCGCTGTACCGCGAACAGTTGGGCGAATACCTTTCCAGCGCTTACGTCCAGCTTTACCTTCAACGCGCAAATTGTGCTCTGGATTAGATACAACACCAAATGTTGCACGACAGTTTTCATTAATTAAACGCATCTCACCAGAAGGCATACGAAGCGTGGCATAACCACCGCTACGAGCCATTAACTGAGCAGATAAACCAGCAGAACGTACGAGTTTTCCGCCTTTTCCAGGAATCATTTCAATATTATGAATTGTAGATCCAATCGGCATACTTTTCATACGCATACAAGTGCCAACACTGTACGGGGGTACTTCACCGGTAATAACTTTATCGCCTTTCTTTAGACCGTGTGGCGCTAAAATATAACGCTTTTCACCATCTACATAATTCAACAAAGCAATTAACGCTGTGCGGTTAGGATCATACTCAATAGATGCAACAACAGCAGGAATATTTTCCTTATCACGCTTGAAATCAATCATGCGATAAAACTGTTTAGCACCACCGCCGATATGTCGGCAGGTAATATGTCCGTGATGATTCCGTCCACCTGTGCGTTTTTTAATACGCAGTAAGGCTTTAGTCGGTTTTACGACTGCACGTTTACCTTCTTGACGCGTTAGCTGTTCAAGAGCTGGCAAAACGAGTTGCCTTAAACTAGGTGTAATCGGTCGATACTTTTTCAACATCTTTACTAACTCCTTTAACCAGCATCAAGGCTGTCGCCAGCTTCTAGTGTGACAATCGCCTTTTTAAAAGACGCACGAGCTCCAGGACGGCCACGACCGCGTCTTTTTGGCTTTGCTTTTACAAAAATCGTATTCACAGCTACGACTTTAACATTGCGTTCGGCGTAAATCATCTCTACAGCTGTCGCAATTTGCTGCTTATTAGCAGAAGGATCGACAAGAAAGACAAATTTCGGATTTTTACAAGCTGACAAAGAACGATTACTAGTGGCAGTATGTAAGTTTTCCAAAACAATTGACTTTTCTGTCACATAACGCGATTTAACAATGCGATAAGGATCCATTATCTCTTCCCTTATTGTTGTGTTCTTTCCCCAAGCCATTCTTGCAACTGCGCTAAAGCACCTTCAGTTGCGACAATGGTATTTGCCAATGCAACGTCATAACCACTTGCATTTGGGGCAAGAGAGAAGGCAACACGAGGAATATTGCGTAGACTTAGTTGTAAATTATGATATTTGTCACTGTATACAGTGATTTTCTCTTCGCGGAGTTCTGTTTTGAAAACTTCTAAACAGGATTCCCCTAGAAACAATACACGTTTGTTTGATAGATTCAGGGCTTTCAAGAAGCCAGCCATGCTCTTTGTTTTAGGAGCATTAAGGCCATCTGTACCTTCAATGACAATAAAATTTTCTGCTTTCATTTTCTCAGCCAATAATTGGCGAATGGCAAGACGTCTTTCTTTACGATTGATGCGTACATGCTGATCAAATTTAGGCTTTGGACCAAACACACGTCCACCACCGCGATATTGGGGAGCTGCCAACGAACCTTGGCGCGATCTACCCAAACCTTTTTGCCGGTGAGGCTTTTGCGTGGAATGGTTAACTTCGGAACGACCTTTTGTATTAGCCGACCACTGACGAGCATTCGTGCGTAAAGCAACGATATAATCTTTTATCATCTGACTATTTGCATTGACGTTGACAAAAGCATCATCAATTGCGATTTCGCCGGATTGCTCACCATTTAACTGATATTTTTTTAGCGTAGCCACTCTTCACTCCTCACAACTTATGCCGCTTTGGCTGGCTTTTTCTTTGCTTGCGCTACATAAACTAGGCTGCCATTTGCACCAGGCACGGCACCTTTCACTAATAGAAGATTGCGCTCAGCGTCGACGGCGACAACGCGTAGATTTTGAACCGTATTTTTTCGTCCGCCCATGCGACTTGCACGTTTACCACCAGGCAAGCAACGACCAGGAGTCGAACGCATACCAGTAGAACCTGCGTGGCGATGAACAGGACCTGCGCCGTGAGATCTGCCGATACCAGCAAATCCATGGAGCTTCATAACACCTTGATATCCTTTACCCTTGGATGTAGCCGTCACATCAACAAAGATAAGATTGGAAAAAAGATCAGCTTTAACCTCTTGACCAACCGAGTATTCTTCAACATTTTCTAAACGAGACTCAATGAGTTGACGCCGTGGCGCTATCTCAATTTTCTTAAAAAAGCCTACACGAGGCTTACCGATTTTCTTTTCCGGATTCTTGCCTTTAACTAACTGAGAACCTGTTTGCACAGAATTGTATCCGTCTTTCTCTTTACTCTTAATGCGAGTGACCACGTTTGGCTCAAACTCAATAACAGTACAAACGATGCAATTTCCCTCTTTGTCAAAGCGCTGAGTCATCCCGATTTTCTTTCCCATTAATTTCAGCGTCATATGCCACTCATCCTTTCTATTCAGAACTACTTATTTTTTTATTGTATTTGCTCTAGTGATTTCCGAACTATGCCGGGTTAACACAAGACCTTCGCTTAAATCTTTATATGAAGATTAAGGAAGACATCTTAAAAGACAGGTATTCCTGTCGTACATACTCTGCTGGCTTTATCTAATTAGATTAGTAAGCTATGACAGAGTTGCCAGAAGCGAAAACAGAAAGAGTACCAAAGCACTCCATTTACGACAACACAATTGTCGGTTTTTTTTATTATGGTTAAATTTGCTTATTTAATGAGCTTTCAACTCTTTTTTTAGATCGCTTTTTAGAGGGTATTAAAAGCACTTCTTGGGGCTTTAAGGCTTTGGATTTCTTAATTTTCGACAGTGCTGCCATAGGCAACGGTTGTGCCTGAATTAGAGCCTCTCTAATTAACGCACCCTCTTTAATATGATGCGTTCCAGGAAATCTGACTGCGCCTAAAACCAAAACTGAAATATTTTTTTGATGATAACTTTTCTTTTGAATAAGTAAGACAGAGTGCCTTCCTGCATAATGAGAACAGACACTAAATAAAAAAATCCCTGTACAAAAGAGGGATAAAATAAACCATTCGTAAAAATTTAAATGTTTTTTCACAAAAAAAAACCGGCCACTTAAAAAGTAGCCGGCACCTTAATCAATAATTAAATTATGCTCTTAAAGGAAGTGAATCAAAGTTAGTTTGATTTTTTTCATATTTGTGATCAACACATGTCTTAGCAATTCCAAGAGAAGCAGTGATCAAACCACCAATAATAACAATAATTGGAATAGCTGGAGTTGTCAATCCTAGACCCAAAACCACAAAGCCTAAAATGCATAATGCAATTCCAGAAATTGTTTTGGTGATGTCTAATCCAAGTGATTTCTTCTTATTATCAACCATTTTTTGCTCAGCAACTTTTAATGTAGATCCATCTTTATTAACGCATAATTTTTCGCTTTTGCGAGTTCTGTGCATATCAGCAGAAAGACGAGCTAGTTTACAGCTGTCTTCAACACCACCTAGTGCATCTTGAGTTAAGCTGCTAATTGGGTTGAAGCGACCAAGATTTTTTCCGGCTATACGAGCTCCTACATCAACAGCAGAAAGCATAGAATTAGCGAAACCCGCTGAATTCTCTACAACACTGTTGGCTGCATAAAGTTTTCCACCTTTAGCACGGTTTTCTCTTACAGATGAAAGCGAAAGACTATTTAATTGACCAGGAATTCCTACAAGATCAATCCATTCAGCGGCACCGCCAACTTCTTTTCCGAATCTACCAGCTGCTGGTACATATTTTTGTAAAGCTGGACGGTATTCTGCAGCTTTGCAGTACGCTGCTGAAGCTTTTTTACCAGCGCGCAAAAATTTTGCTACATCACTTGCAGAATGAGTAACATCTTCTACTCTTGGTAGAAAAGCTTTTCTTTTTGGTAGGATAGGTGCTGCTGGTGTATAAGCTGCGCCTTGCACTTCTGTACTCGTTGAGATTGTTGCTGCCATATAATTAACTCCTAAAGTTTATCCATAAGCGCGTCCTTTAAAGCTTATAATTTTAAGCCACTGTTCAGACGCTTGTATTATCAGGGTAAAAAAATAACACTTTTTGCATTGATTTGTAAAGATCAAACCAAAGACTAAACTTAGTTAAAGTTTTATAAAGATCTCTTAAAGGCATTTAATGATAGCAGTATTAGCTCTCATGGTATTCTGAAGTGCAATTGTGATCTGGGATAACCTCTCAAAAAATCTTTAAACGTTGTTATTTTTTTTCCTTCTAACTGTATTAAATTCAATATTAAAGCGTTTTGACCACAAGTAATGCAGTACTGTTTATCTTCTAACTCAACAATATCGCCAGAATTATTAAATTCTTGTTTAACAACTTGGCAAGAGAAAATACGCAAACGTTTTTTTTCATTTTTAATATGAATCCAACACCAAGCCCCAGGCTCTGGAGATACTCCATGAATGAGTCTATTGAGTTCATCCGCAGACTTATCCCACATCACTTCTGTGTCGACTAATTCAATTTTTGGGGCATATGTTGCTTGTGAATCATCTTGGATTACTGGATGAGCATTATTGTAAAAAATATCTAATAGCGTTTTTTTAAGAAGTGGTTTGGACAACTCACACAATGCGGTGCTTAAATCATGAGAGTTCATAGATGATGTGATTGAACATTGTGCTGTAGCAAGCATAGGTCCTGTATCCATCCCCTCATCCATTTGCATAATAGTTACTCCAGTTATAGTCTCCCCACCCATTATAGCTCTTTGAATGGGCGCTGCCCCGCGATATTTGGGCAAAAGACTTGCGTGCACATTGATGCAACCAAATTTTGGAATATCTAAAACGATTTTTTTAAGAATTTGTCCATACGCAACAACAACAAATGCATCGGCTTTTAAAGCCTGCATTTGCTCGATGAATTCCGGAGATGATGCACGTACTGGTTGAAAAAGAGGTAACAAATTTTGATTAGAAAAAATTTTAACTGCTGAAGGCTGGGGTGTTTTAGAACGACCCTTTGGTTTATCGGGTCTAGTAACCACGCCTACAATTGAAAATTGTTTATCATTATATAATGTTTGTAATAGTTGTTCAGCAAATTCTGGAGTGCCGAAAAAGACAATCCGCATTTTTAATCCTCTAAACACTCTATTGAATCTTCACCATCTTGACATTTGGTGATGCCTTGAGTACCTAAAATACCTCGCTTGGAACTTCTACAAAAATCAACCCAATGTTTGATTTCATCAAACATTTCAACTTCTATTACAATGCGCTGAACAGCATCTTCCAATGTCAAACCAGATCGAAATGTAATTTTAAACGCTAAGCTAAGAGCTTTTCTTTTTTCGTAACTAAAATTATGTCGTTTTAGACCAATGAGATTTATGCCACCAAATTTATAAGGAATACCACCACCAAGGGTGTATGGGAGAATATCTTGAGTGACTCGACTCAAACCACCAACCATTGCATAAGCTCCGATGCGCACAAATTGATGTACAGGAGTCATGCCCGCAATGATTGCATAATCTTCAACAATAACGTGTCCAGCAAGCGTTGCATTATTACTCATTATGACATGATTACCAACTTCACAATTGTGAGCTATGTGGCAATAAGCCATGATTAAACAATGATCGCCGACTTTTACAATGCTGCCTTCGTGTGTCGATGAATTAATTGTGACAAATTCTCGAATTTCACAATGCTTGCCGATCTGAACGTAAGTCTTCTCACCAATAAATTTTTTATCTTGTGTCTTCGTTCCAATACTTGCCATTGGCCAGATGACCGTACCCTCTCCAATAGTGGTGTTACCATCGATATAGGCATGGGATTTAATGACAACATTATCTTGGAGCGTAACAGTTGATTTAATAATCGCGTAAGGCTCAATTGTGACATTTTTTCCGATGACAGCGCCTGCTTCGACAACCGCCATAGGGTGAATTTTTGCTTGTTCGTGGCTCATTGAACTTTTCTTCCTTTAGCCGAAAATTGCACTTAAAACCTATATTTGTTTTTTATCGACTAAAGCAAAAGCAATCTCTGCCTCTGCTGCGTTTTTTCCGTCTACAATTGCTGTTGCTTTCACCCTGCCCCCTTTGGAGCTAAAATGTAGGCCTTGACAACGTAATATAAGGATATCACCAGGATGAACAGGTTTACGAAATTTAGCGTTATTGACATTAAGCAACACCGCTATTTTTTCTGTGTATCCTTTTTGATGCACTAAGATCCCACCCGCTTGAGCTAGAGCCTCTAAAATGAGAACACCTGGCATTATGGGAGCGTCAGGAAAATGTCCTTGAAAAAAGGCTTCGTTAATCGTCACATTTTTTTGTGCGATAATAATTCCTTCTTCCAAATTAATTTCCAAAACCCTGTCGACAAGTAAAAAAGGATAGCGATGTGGCAAAATTTTCGCGATTTCTTTTACTCCCAACACCACTTTGCCTGTAGGGAAAGAGGTAGAGTCGGTCATCAATTGTTCTCCATCGTAATATGGTTAAATAAAACTTTTGCAAAGGCGACATTAGAGAAGTGCCCGGAGCAGATAGCTATGACATGTGCCATCACTGGAAAACCAACTAATGCTAAATCACCAATTAAATCTAAAACTTTATGCCTGACCATTTCGTCAGGAAATTTCAAACCCTCTTTGCTAAAAATCACGTCGTCTTTAATAACAACAGCGTTTTCTAAACTTCCACCTTTAATCAGACCTTTGTCCATTAAATATGCGACTTCATGGTAAAGAGAAAAGGTTCTACACGGAGAAATTTCTTGTACAAAGTTTTCGCTATTAACTTCAACAGTACAATATTGAGTCTTCAATGCTGCCGTTGCTGGATAATGCAGTGTATAACTAATTCTGTATTCATCGGATGGAATAGCAACTAAATGAATTTTGCCATGTGACCAATAGACAGGTTGTTCTATATGAATAATAGGTATTGTCGCATCAAGCTCTTTCACGCCTGCTTTTAAAATCATTTCTACAAATGGGCTTGAACTTCCGTCACCAACGGGAGGCTCAGCAGCAGAAACTTCAATCAAAGCATTATCAACTTGAAACGCTTTTAAAGCAGCCATGATATGTTCGATTGTATGAATACGAACATTTCCGATACCAATTGTCGTGCTACGAGATGTATCCTGAACGTATTCGATAGTCGCTGGCACAACAGGCTGTCCAGGCAAATCCATACGCTTAAAGACAATTCCAGTGCCTTCTTGCGCAGGACAAAATGTCATATCGACAACATTGCCTGTATGGATGCCAATACCAGACAAAGAAACTTTTTTAATAAAAGTTGTTTGTTTGCGACTTGACTTTGTTAAAGCAGGATTTAAAATCACAGATGTTCAACCGATAATTTGATATCGTTAAACAATCTAGGTTAATTACTCAAAGGTTTATGAGCAAGGACTTTTCTTTTAATCACATAATGATCTAAAGCATAAACAATCAATAAGATCAGGCTAAAACCAACAACTAACATATCACCAAAATATGAATAAATCGTATTGTAATTATAAGTTGGCACTTCAATATTAATAGCTCCGGCAGACCATTCGACCTCTCCTTCGTCTTCGCCTAAAATTTTTAATACTCGTCCAAATGAATCTACAGCACTTGTTACACCATTATTGCAAGCACGTACTAGCGGCACGCCATTTTCAACAGTACGTAATCTTCCAAGTTCAAAATGTTGTTGAGGTAGCATAGAATTCGGATACCAAATATCATTTGTCACATTTACAAAAATTTCCGCTCCCTGCACGCGGTTTTGCCGAACTAAATTTCCAAATGTTTCTTCGTAACAAATGCTAGCCCCTAATTTAAGTTTTCCTTTAAACACCTTTGCAACAGTCCCTGGTGTAAAAAAGTAAATAATACCCCACTTCTTAGCAATTTCTCGACACCAAGCATAAGGTACATATTCTGCCATTGGCACTAAAATTTGCTTTTCATAACGCTGCCATTCTTCTTTAAATGGAGCAAAATGAAAAGCCGCTTGATAACTGACGCTCGACTTCGTGCCATCCATTTCAAAATCTTCGAGCCCTGCAACGACTTCACTGGCAAAATAATTTGCAATCGTTTGTGCCCAATAGGCGTTACCAACCCCCCAAAAAGGTTCGCCTTCGTCTGTAATCATATGAGCTAGTGGTGGTTTCAAAGGAGGAAAAAAGGTTTTATCCTTACTGCCTAAAATTTTTTCAAATGAATATTCCAAATCTTGAAAAGCAGTTAGAGGTTTAAAACTACCGTAAGGAACGACAGCTTCTGGTAAAACAATTAAATCCAAAGCATTGTGTTTTTGCGAACGTAATAAATACAAAACTCTTTGCCACTGCTCTAAAGGCGTATAAAGCATTTTTGCCTTTTCACCATAATATGGGAATTTTTCTTCCGGAAGCATCGCTGTTTGAACTAAAGCAACATGATAAGGATTTTGATTAAGAGAATCTTTTTTTAAATCATGCCAAGCTATAAATGCCGCCCCAAAAATATATGGGAGGCTAACACATATTATCCATCCTGCTTTAGTGGTTTTCAAACATGATTTAACCAATTTAAACAACATTAAATTAACAAGTATTACCCAAAACGATAACCAGTAAATCCCCCCGATACTTGCCCATTGCCTAGAAAAGTCTGTGCAAGCAAGAGCCAGTCCAGTTGGGTTCCACGTATATCCACTTATAAAAAATAATCGTGCCCATTCAAAAATAGACCATAAAGCACATAACGCCATAAGGCGTTGTGTGCTTAACGGTTTATCATATGGTATACAATAAGATATGAGGCCAAATTGGGCGCCGACTGCTAAACACAAGAAGGCGTAGACAATAAGAATATACGGGCCAACATATTCATAGGATGTCATCCAAGAGAGTTGGTATAACTGAATTAAGCTAAACCAAATGAAAGGGATGACGAAAGAGCGTTTTTTTAAACCTAACCAAAATAAAGCATAACCACAAGTGGATGCTATGACTCCTATTAGAGGCAAGTTAGAAGGCTGTCCTAAACTCACAATAACTAATGATATTAGTATGAGGCTTACACGTTGAGCAAAAGTAAAAGAAGTCATAGGTTTTTTTATTATTAGTTATCCAAAGCCCAAGAGCCTGCACCGGTACCTAATAGTATAAACAATCCACCAGCAATTGCCATATTTTTCCAAAACATCATCATTTGTGTAGAATAGGCTGCAGAATGGACATTCCAATAGGAGTGAAAGATAAACGTTGTCGGAATTAAAAATATTAATAGCACGAAAGCCCCAAATCGAGCTTTATAACCTAACAAGAGCATTAAACCGCCGAGTAATTCAATGATTGTTGCCAGCAACAAAGATGCATAAGGCATAGGTATTTTGACTGCATCTAAATAATCAGTCATTTCATGCCAGTGGGTGACTTTATAAATGCCTACAACTAGAAAAATTAAACTAATTAACACTCTTCCTATTAATATAGCCGCATTTTGTCCGCGAGTATAAGGGGTAATACGCACTAATAACTCCTTTTTAAATTTATTAATCCAAATATTTTTTTATAATAAATTTCATCAATTAAATAAACCAACTTGCAAAAAAAAGTAATTGTATTTAAATTTTTTAGGATGATTCCATTTAGACAACACCATTTAATTCAATTATTGCAAGAGTTTGACCCTCAAAAAGGGCCGCTGGATCTTTTCATGAGTTTATACTTTAGAGAAAATCGCGCTCTTGGCTCTAAAGACAAGGCCTTCATTAGTGAAGCTGTATATAAACTTATAAGACATCAAACTCTTGTCGATTACCTTTCAGACTTTTCTGATGATTGGCTTGAGCGCTTAGATGTATTGGAAGAGTGGTTGCAAAACCCTGATGCATCGCTCCCATTGCACTTACAGCTTAGCTTTCCCGAAGATCTATTCATTAGACTTGTTAAGCAATATGGACAAGATCAAGCTAAAGCTATCTGCATAGCCAGCAATTTACCAGCTCCGACAACAATAAGAGTTAATACTTTAAAAATTTCGCGTGACGAACTTTTTGAAAAATGGAAAAATAACTATGATGTGTCATTGTGCCATTACTCAGATTGTGGCATAGTCTTTAACCAAAAAGTTCATTTTTATTCGATGCCAGAATTTCAAAATGGTTTTTTTGAAATGCAGGACGAAGCTAGTCAATTAGTTGCTTTACATGTCAAAGCTAGACCAACTGATCTTGTTCTAGATTATTGTGCTGGTTCTGGTGGTAAAACTTTAGCTTTCGCGCCTCTAATGCATCAAAAAGGGCAAATTTTTCTTCATGACATCCGCCCCCATATATTATTAGAAGCTAAAAGGCGTTTAAAACGAGCGGGCATTCAAAATGCGCAATTGTTACTCCCTGACAACACAGCTAAACAAAAAAAATTAAAGAAAAAAATGGATTGGGTACTTGTTGATGCTCCTTGTAGTGGTTCTGGAACATGGAGACGTAATCCTGATATGAAAGGCAAGTTCCACGAGGAAAGACTTCAGTCTTTAATTAAGGAGCAAAGAGTTATTTTTGAAAGAGCTTTGAGTTTTGTTAAGCCAGGTGGACATATTGTTTATGCAACTTGCAGCCTCTTTGCTGAAGAGAATGAAAATCAAGCCGACTTTTTTAAAAAAAATTATAACTTAACATGTCAAATACCTTACTTCTTTACAATACCTAAAGAAAAAGAAATGGATGGTTTTTTCTGTGCCGTTTTTAAAAAATCCGGTAATTGAGTATACTGTAGTTAGTCTAACATTTTGGGATCTATGAAAAAAAATATCATTTTATGCGTTACTCTTTTAGCTCTAGGGACTTTACAAGCTGAACCTGCTCGTCAAGCTGCTATAAGCCAAAAATCTAAAACAAATAATGACAGTCTTTTTCAAAAAAGTCCTGCTACTATAGCCGTTCAAAACCGAGTTTTAGCCAAAGCTAATTCCAAATTAATTACAGTTGTCGACGTCATGAAGAGGATGGATTTAGTTTTTTTTAGAGAATATGCTCACTTGGCCGATTCTTTAGAAGCTCGGTGCCAATTCTACCAACAAAATTGGCGTTCATTTTTAGATGACTTGATTGATTCTGAACTCATCATGGCTGATGCTGGTGAAAAAAAATACAGCGTTAGTGAAGGTGATGTGCGTGAAGAGATGGAAAGTTTATTCGGCCCAAATGTTGTTTACAATATTGATAGCTATGGTTTGACATTCGATGAAGCAAAAAATATGTTAACGAGTGATTTGACAGTCCGTCGCATGACATATGCTATGGTTAACAACCGTGTGATGCATCAGATCCATCCAAAAGAAGTGCGTGAAATTTACGAAAAAGAAGTTAAAAATAATCCCACTGACGATGTGTGGACCTACCGCGTTCTTTCACTGAATGGTCCTAAATCAGATGAGTGCAAACAAGCTGCAGAAGTTGCTTACCAGTTACTCTCTGACAATAGCATTACTATCGACTCAATTAATGAAGCGCTTAAAGAAAAAAATGTTCTAACTAATGACATGACAGTGTCTGTATCAGACGAATTTGTGCGTCATGAAAAAGAGCTTTCCACAAATCATAAAGATTCGTTGAAAAGTTTAAATAGCGGACAATATAGTAATCCGGCAAGTCAACTCAATCGTAATACCAATCAAACTGTATGGCGCATCTTTTATGTTAAAGATCATCAAGAAGGACGCATCATCCCTTTCCCTGAAGTTGAAGATCGCATTAAACAATATTTAATGGAAAAAGCTGTTGCTGCAGAAACTGAGCGCTACCGTACACATTTAAGAGAACGCTATAACATCGACAAGGATTATCTTAATGAGATGATCCCTGGCGATTTTCAACCCTTCCATCTTAATTAATAAGATGAAGTAGCAGGCCTTCTTCTTTTATTGATCCACCATAGAAGGCCTATCATAACTAAAACTAAACCTCCTAAAGCGTACCCTTTTTTACCTTTTAATAATGTTGAGTATTCACCCAACTGATCTTGGAATTTGCTCGCGAAAGTTTGTTCTAACGCATTGAGTGCTAAAAGTGGGACTTCTTTTAAAACACGTCCTCTTTCATCTCTAACAACAATTGTGCCGACAATGCTATCTTTTTCAAGGGGTGCTATTAAATCTTCTTTCCAATTCAATACAGCTTTTACAGATGGTTCTTCGGACGGGTAAAACTTAACTGTTATATCGTCGCTCAAATATGTTTGTAAAACACCTTTGCCACCTTTAACTTTTACATTGTATTTTTGCGTTCCTTTGCTCATCAAATGACGAACTTGCAAAGGTTCTTTAAAAGCAGTATCAAACAATTTGATAGCATCTTTGAAAGCATCACCTCGTTCTGTACAATGCAAAATAATAGCGATTAACATGCGATCACCTTCTTGAGCCGCCGCAACGAGTGCATGTCCAGCTTTGGAGTAGTACCCTGTTTTTATACCTATTGCTTTTGGATAGTAATATGGACCTTGCTTAAGCAAACGATTAGTCTGCGTTAACATGTGAGCTGGTTGTTTATTAGTTTCTGGTCTGAGGTAACTTGTTGTTTTAACAATTTGTCTGAAAAAAGGGTTCTTCATTGCCTCTTGAGCTATGATGGACATGTCTTTGGCAGTTGTTTGATGGTCTGTTAGGTGAAGTCCGCTGGGATTGACAAAATGAGTGTTTTGACATCCTAAACTTTTTAAATAGACGTTCATCCCCTTCATAAAATCAGTGATAGTACCACCAACGTGCTGAGCAATCACATTGGCAGCATCATTACCAGATGCTAACATCATGCCGTAAAACAGTGCCCTCAAAGGCATTGTTTCATCACGTTTAATTCCAATATGAGTTCCTCCAACTAAAAGCCAGTAAGGAGGAATTTTTCCTTCTTCTTGTCTCTTAAGAGATGCTGTTGTAATCGATGCAATAGCGTCTTGTTCAGCAGTAACCATTTCATCTAAACGATGTCCCACTTGATTTAATGCATATAGTGCTGTTGCGACTTTTGTTGTACTGGCAGGAAATTGGATTGCATTAGCGTTTTTTTCAAACAAGACTTGTCCAGTTTCCCCATTAATCAAGATGACTGATTGCCCTAAGACATCTACATCTAATGGTTTAGCACTTAGTAAACCACATGTTAATAAACAAGCGATTAATAGGGTTTTGTAATACATGACTCCCCTTTGTTTAAAAAGTCCCTTAAAATTGATAGCCTTATATGGATTTAATCGATTCTTCTCAAGTTTTTAGCCCAAAAGACCCGCTTTAAAGCATCATATATTCCATTTTTTGACTAAAATAGCGAGTTTTACACATCCCTTTTAACCTTTTATTCTACTTTTGAAAAAATGGCGACTCTCTTTCTCCTACTAAATCAGGGATTTAAAAATTTATTTGACACTTCGTGAAAAAGATAAATATAATATGTTATAGGCAAAAGAATCTTTGCGATAGGAATCCGCGCGCTTTTTCTATTCCTTCGGTAAGGTAACGAAAAAGTGTAAGGGAGAATATATTCATGATCAACCCCGTAGAGCTGGAAAGTTCTTACCAGGAATTTATGGCAGATCTCGCTCACTGGATCCCAGATGGACCAATTCATGTGGATCTTGAGATGCTGCACTCGATGGGCCTAGTTAACGCCAACCTTTTTGAGCCGGATACTGCTCCAGCTCAAGGGACTGAGCAATTTTATGTCATTGAGACATCAGAGAAGCTCACTTTATTCAATAACGAATTTAGCGTCTGGATCGTCCCTCGTGTAGTGGACCAAGTCTCGACCACGCTCACCCTCGTAGCGGTAAACCATGCAGGGAAACCAAACCTAGAACTCGTATTTCTTACATCAGGCGTATATAATAATTCTCGCCTCGTCTTGGGCATTCTTGATTACTTCTTACAAGAAGTAAAAGAAAACGAAGACATGATCGTTCGATTTAATAAGATCATCAATAAATAAGTCACATTTTTACGATTAAAGATTTTTTCTTAGCTCTAAAATGTTGGCATCGTCTTCTCGCCGGTAATGGACATCATCCATTAACGATCGAAGAAGATGAATGCCAAGACCACCTATAGGTCTCTCCTCAATTGAGAGGTCAAAATTAGGCTTTTTAGATTCCTTAGTTGGATCAAATGGTTTGCCCCAATCTTTGAGAATAAACTTTATTTTCTTATCATCTCTTAGACATTGAATATCTAAACGGCCCACCTTCTCACTTGAATAGGCATAATTGATAATATTAACGAGCGCTTCTTCAATGGCTAACTCAATATGATTTTTAGTTTTGGAAGGTAAGTCATCTAATTTGGTTTGTTCTGATATGTATAACATCATTTTCGTTAAAGATTCCAAATCAGCATTGAATTGCACAGTGATCACCAATAAGCATTAAGGTAGGAAACAATTTTTTTTGCTAATTGGTCATAAAGAGGTGTATCAGAAGACTCTTTAGCCGAAGAGCGATAATTAAGCTGCCCTTGGGAAAACTGGGCAATATCTAGGTTACTTGTATCGGGCTGATAATCATAGTTAACAGAACTTGAAAAATATAAAGGCCCAACAAGGACGCAATTATTCGAACAATCAACTACAGTTACTTCAGCTAAAATAGAGGATCTATCTTCTGATGAAACTAAAGCTCCAATTCTTTCACCTTGCCCATTAGTTTCATAAGTGAATCCAATGGGTTCTGTACGTCTGCTTTTGATCTTTACTAAAAGATTAAGATCACCACCTGACGAAATGTATTGAAACCCACCAGATTCCCCAATGGCTCTAATTACTGATGTTGTCAAATCGCCTTTAGTGTCTCCATCAATGTAGGGCACGGATACTGTGCTATACGAATCACAAAGCACACCTTTACCAAAGTGATAACCACAACCACTCAGAGTTAGAGCTAAAAGAACAAGGCAGATTAATCTCATTGAGCCACAGCAAAAAGATGAGGGCATTTTTGTTTTAACAAATCAATACGATTTTGTGCATTGATTGCACTTTGAGTGTTCGGAAATTGTTGAATTGCAGTCATGTAATAAAGTATTGAAGCTTCAGGATGTTTTATCCTTTCGTAATAATAACCCATTTCTAAATAGACTTGAGCACCAGTTTCTTGCATGCTAGCTAATTGTTCTTCAGCTAGAGCTATACGTTCGTCTCCTGGGAAATCCAAACGAAATCGCTTAAGATTAATTTGTGCCAAGCCTTGAATGTCTGGATTATTAGCTTGTGATAGGCTTTCGCAATAATAAGCTTGCGCAATGCCTAAATATGCATCTGGTGCTAACTCGTTTTTAGGAAAACGCCTAATGAAATTTTGATAATTATCAATACTTTCTGTATACTCTTTCATTTGATAATGAAGTCTAGCTTTTGCATACATTGATTTGGCAGCTAATTCATCGTTAGGAAGAGCTGCAATAATTTCGTCGTAAATTGTAATAGCAAGTTCTGTAGAATCCATCCATTTCGGCAGCGCATGCAATCCAAATAAGTGACAACGAGCGCCCATTCCAAATTGCTCGGCAATGGCATACTTATATTGCATGGTTTCATAGAAATGTTTTGGATGTGTTTGCATTTGCAAATACAAACTCAAATTTTGATTGGCAAAATCATAATCGCCTGTGTAGAAATAGCCTATACCTAAATAGTATAAACTTTCTAATGCATATTTTGAATCGGGAAAACTTGTGATGACAACTTGAAATTGCATAACAACTTCATCCCATCTGCAAGCTTCAACTGCGTCAATTCCTGCTTGATAATGCTCTTGAACTGTTGCTGTAGCTTGAAAACGCTTACTCATTTTAAGGTCGTTTTGGGGACCTATGACAGCATAACAAGGCGTAGATAATACAGACGTAGCTGCAATAATTGCTAAAGCAAAACGGTATGATAACTTATTAAACACGTTGTATTTGATCCTTTTTTGGAAAAAATTATAGCAGGCTTGAGTTTGTTGTCAATCTTCGACCATTTGGACAACATCCATAGCTTTTAAAGCTTGAATACATTCTACGCTCCCATCTATGCCCCAAGTACTTTCAATGGCTACTACTCCTAAAGATTTTTCTCGTGATTCAAAATCAATATCTATAGGTCTTGACCCAGCATATTGTCTTAATATTTTTTTTATAGATAATACATGACTTAGTTGTAGTCGATCGGCATTAAGAGAAATTTTTAAGCGCGTGCTTTTAACTTTTGGCATGTCTTTGAGTGGGGGTAAAGGTTTCTTTTTAATATCTTCTTTGTCTTTCAGTTTACTCTCTTTTTTCATAAAGTTCCGACCAGCCATTAGTTTGGCTTTATCGTAGGCTTTATCACAAGCATCAACAGTTGATTCGTTGACCTGAGTCAAATCATCAAACCACTTACAAGAAATTTTTAGAACATCTTCTCTTTTATCAACTTGTAAAACCATATACAACAACTGATTTTCACGAAGCAGATGGCCTTTTTCTTCATAAAGGTCAGACCAAATAGGAAGCTCATAACGCTCAGCACCATCACTGATCATAGTTATAGCAAATTTACGACCATTTTTCGATGAGATACGCGTTTCAATGGATTCAATTAAAATGGCCGCTCGAAAAATGGCATCATGATCCATTTTTTCTGTATCGTGCAATGGGACACAAGATAATCGTTGCAATAATTCGCGATAGCCGTCCATTGGATGGCCTGTTAAAAAGAAACCTAATAATTCTTTTTCTTTAATGAGTTGATAAAATTTTTCTGTTTTGATTTTAACATCCGGTTCTTTAGCAAAACGCTCTTCATTATCATCTCCCATCAAACCAAACAAAGTCATAATACCAGATGCTTTTTCTTTGCTCTCTTTAATAGCAGCATCATACATAGGATCAACACTGATACGCAGCGCGTCGCGAGACCATCCGGTAAAATCAAAACATCCCGCATCAATCAGATGCTCAACATTTTTTTTACCAATTCGCTTAGTATCGACCCGTGTTAAAAATTCATACAAACTTGCAAAAGGACCATTACTTGTTCGCTCTTGGACAATTGCATCGACGACACCTTGACCAATACCTTTAATACCAGTCATTGCAAAACGAATACCTTGAGTAGTGGGAGCAAACTCAGGACCTGCTTCGTTAACATCTGGTGGTAGTATAGGAATTGACATGTTTTGACATTCACGTATGAATTTGGCAACTTTCGATAAATCATCACGATCACATGTCATCAAAGCTGCCATCCATTCATTAGGATAGTTAGCTTTTAAAAAGGCTGTAACATAACTTAAATAGGCGTAAGCCGCAGAGTGCGATTTGTTGAAACCATAAGATGCAAATTTTTCGACTTTATCAAAAATTCTAGTTGATAGTTCTTTATCAATACCATTTTCAAGCGCACCGTTACTAAATTTTTCACGCTGGGTGGCCATTTCGGCCATGTCTTTTTTACCCATTGCACGTCTTAAAACGTCACCTTCACCCAAAGTATAGTTGGCTAATTTCTGAGCAATTTGCATGACCTGCTCTTGGTAAACCATAATACCATATGTTTCAGACAAGATCTCCGCCATCCAAGGATGGTCATACTCAATTGTTTCTTTTCCAAGCTTACGATTGATGTAAGATGGTATCATCTCCATCGGACCTGGTCTATACAAAGAACAAACAGCTATAATCTCTTCGAATTTATCTAAATGCAGATGTCTGCATAATTCTCTCATCCCCCCAGATTCTAACTGGAATACACCAAGAGTTTTACCTTGATTCAGTAGTGCAAATACATTTGAATCCTCTAAATCAAGATTCGTCCAATCAATATTTAGTCCCGTATTAATTTTTACAGATTCAACAGCTTTTTGGATGCACGTTAAAGTTTTTAAACCCAAAAAGTCGATCTTAAGCATTCCTACAAGTTCAACTGGCTTCATCGAATATTGCGTTGCCGCAATATGAGAATCTTTAGCGTTGCAAATAGGAATATGCTTTGTAAGAGGTTCACCAGATACAATGATTCCGGCCGCATGTATACCAGTATTACGTATGCACCCTTCCACTTGCTTGGCGATATCAATAATACGTCTTGCTTCTTGATCATTTTGATACAAAGTAAAAAGCTCAGGATCTGTATCAAGCGCTTTATCCAATGTCATTTTAGGATCTTCTGGTACCAGCTTCGCAATCAAATTAACTTTGGATAAAGGCACAGAAAGAACGCGACCAACGTCTTTAATGGCCATCTTAGCTTTCATTGTACCAAATGTAATGATCTGAGCGACGTTGTCTTTACCATATTTTTGTAAAGTATACTCAATAACTTCTGACCGTCTATCCATGCATATGTCGACGTCTATATCGGGATAGGATAAGCGCTCTGGATTAATGAACCGCTCAAAGAATAAACTAAATCGTAAAGGCTCGATATCGGTGATGCCCACCAAATATAAAATAATCGATCCGGCACCAGACCCCCTGCCAGGACCCATGGGTATACCACTTTGCTTTGCCCAATGGATAAAGTCATAAACGATTAAGAGATAATCACACATGCCTTTGGATGTGATAATATCCATCTCCCAATTAAGACGATCTTTAACAACATCCATTGGATCTTTACCAGGACATGAAGCCGCAACTTTTTTTAAACGCTCTGCAGTGTAGCGTTTCTCAATGCCCTCTTTGCATAGCTGCCATAAAAAATCCTCAGCAGCTTTGATTTGTTCTTCTTTCGTGAACTCTTTGTTTTGCAAAGATGGTGGTATAAATATCGGATAGTGCTTTGTCTTGAAATCAATTTCTAAATTACACTTATCCGCAATCTCTATAGTATTTTGAATGGTTTCTGGAATATCACTAAAGATTTCCATCATCCTTTCTGGTGACTTGAAATGATACTCGTGACTTGGATAAACACGTCTTTTAGGGTTAGGGACACACACCTTAGGATTACCCAAAGAGTCGCGCTCCCAAATTTCACAAGGCTCCCCAGATTGCACATTGAGCAAAATTTCATGGGCTTTCCATTCATCTCTTTCAATGTAATGGCTATCGTTAGTTGCAACGACTTTTATGCCAAGCTCTTTACCTGCTTTAATAAGGAGATTATTAAGTTTATTTTGTTTTTCTAATACATCTTTGTAATTTTGATAAAGCCAGGCCTCTTGGTCTATCCCATCATTTTGTATATCTTCTTCATGCATGGGATGGCGTTGTATTTCTAAATAAAAATCGTCTTTAAACAAGTCTTTAAACCAACGAATTTCTTGTAACAGCTCTTCATAAGATCCATTTAAAGCAATTGTTGAAATACTACTGCTCATGCAACCTGATAAACAAACCAAACCTTGACTATGTTGCGCTAATAATTCTTTATCTATCCGCGGATGGTAATAAAAGCCTTCCAAAAAACCTAATGAGGACAGCTTACATAAGTTCTTATAACCCTCAATGTCCTTGGCTAGTAAAGTCAAATGATAAGCGACTTTACCATTTGGTCCTCGACTCTTATCTTTTCTAGATCCGGTAGCTACATAAAGCTCACAACCAATGATGGGTTTAACTCCTTCTTGCTTACATGCCTTATAAAAATCAACAGCCCCAAATAAATTGCCATGATCGGTTAGAGCGACCGCAGGCATTTTGAATTCAGCAGCTTTTTTAGCAATTTTGTTTACAGATGCCAAGGCATCTAGTATCGAAAATTGAGAATGGACGTGTAAAGGAACAAATGGCATGACTTTTTAAATAACTCATTGATTAAGCAATAGCGCTATTCTACATTTTCTATTTTTTTACGAAGAGCTTTTTCCCATTTAGAAAATACCTTATACTAAAATTAATACTCATTTTTTGGAGAAGTTATGCATTTTAAGGCCATTCTTTTTGATTTAGATCGAACCCTTGCCTATGATCACCACTTAGAGCTCGATACATTTCGTTTATTAGTCCAAAAATTTAATATTCCAGCAAGCGATGCTGATCTTTTAATCGTACTCAATCAATTCCGTTCAGGCCAGTTGCCTTTAAATTCTGCTCTTGGCCAGGCTTTTACCAAATGGGGTTTGAGTCAACAAGAAAGCCAAGAAGCCGCTTTGTTATTTAGAAAACAAGTCTTAACAGAAGCTCACGAACGCGTCGAAGCTGTTGAGGGTTTTAATGAAGTGATATCCGAGGTAGAAAAAAGAAAAATACCATATGCCATGCTCACTAACGGATGGAAAGAACTTCAAGATACAAAAGCGTCCATAATTGGTTTTAAAAAAGAAGTTCTATCGTCTGAAGAACTTAAGGCCTGGAAACCAGACATTCAACTTTTTTCTAAAGCATTGCAACGTTTGAAATTCAACGCCAACGATACGGTGTATGTTGGCGACTCCCCCGAATCAGATATGGTTGGAGCTAAAGAAGCTGGAATGCAAACTATTTGGGCAAATTTTCAACATCAGCAATATCCATCTGGTATCGTTAAACCAGATGCTATCATTGAAAAATTTACAGACCTTATTACTTTGCTGCCTTTGCCATCCTAGAAGGATTTGTGTTAACTGGCCATAATGGTAGCAATATCAAAGTGGCTACGATACTACATGCTGCTATGATGACAAAATATTGATACCAACCAAACTTGTTAATAACCCAACCTAAGGGAAATCCAGCAACGGCTGCACCTAAATAAGCAAAACAACCAGTGAAACCTGTAGCTGTAGCAGCAGCTTTTTTATGTGATAACTCAGCAGCAGCTACACCAATTAGCATTTGAGGACCAAAAACAAAAAAGCCTATTAAAAACACGAGCGCGTGATTTAGAACGACGTACTGACCAGGTGCAAAATAAAAGGCTACTACGGATCCAAAGACACCTACCATAAACAAAGCGTTTACAGGTCCTCTTTTGCCTTTAAAAATACTATCTGATCCCCAACCAGCAGCAAGGCTTCCAAAAAAACCTCCGACTTCAAAAAGAGAAACGCATGTCGATGCCATTAACGCTTCATATCCCTTTTGTCGCATTAAGAATAAAACGCTCCAGTCGTTGATAGCTTGTCTAACTATGTATACAAAGAAATATGCTGCTGCTAACAACCAAATATATTTATTTTTTAAAATATAGCCGACTAAAATTTGTTTTACGCTCAGCTCTTTTTCAGTATCATTATGATCTTTAGTTGGATAATCATTTTTAAATTTCTCGATACTTGGAAGCCCCAGAGATTGTGGTGTATCCCTTAAACGATTCATCAAAATGAACCCAAGACCTATACACGCAACACCGGGAACATACATAGCAGATCGCCAACCCCAGCGCATTGCACAATAAGCTGCAATAAGCGGAATAATGGCACCGCCCACATTGTGTGACGTGTTCCAAACACCCCACCAACGACCACGCTCTTTTTGAGAATACCAATGTGTTAAAAGTCTTGCGCAACCTGGCCATCCCCATCCTTGGAACCACCCGTTTAATCCCCAGAAAAGGCTAAAAAATACAATGGACGATGATAAACCAAAAAAGATGTTAAGGATACCGGTTAATATAAGACCAATGCTTAAAAAATAACGAGGATTAGATCTATCGGCTAATATACCTGATGTGAATTTGCTGATACCATAAGCTAAAGCCCATAAAGTTCCGAGCATTCCTAAATCGGCTTCATTTAAACCAAGATCTACCATTAAAGCTGGCATAGCAAAAGTAAAGCTTTTGCGAGTGAAGTAGTAAAAAATATAACCGAAATACATCGAGTAGAAAATCCGCCAACGCCAATAACGGTACTCTTTAGCAACTTTAGCGTGGCCCTTAATTTCCGGAATAGGCGGTGCAGGTTTTAGTATTTTTATTAATCTACTCACAATAAATCTCCAATCCAGCTTCAATGGATATATTTCCGCTAACAATCATAAATTCTATTCGAATCAGCAGCTCAGGCAGATCTCAGCTAGGAATAAAAGTGAAATCTTGAGTCAATCTAGATTTAAACAGAAAATTTTCCTCTAGATTTAATGTGCAAAAAAATTTGCCAATTTCTGCAAAATAACCCAATCTCTATATGTTGACAAGAAAAGCTTTTGAATTATTAACTCAGCTAACGTAATGTGTTAGTAAAAACTCTATTTTTAGCCTTTCATCACTGTGGGATAACGGATATGATTAAACTGACATTAAATCCTTACTTAGAAGCTACACCTTTTTCAACATCTAAGAAAAAAGTTTTAATAGGCTCTGATGGAAACGTTGATTTAGCAATTGGAACTGACGCTGCATTTTTAAAAGAACCCATAGAAATCGTGCAAAGTGATGGTCAATATTTTTTACAAGTTAACGATTTTGATTCTTCAATTACGCTTAACGGTCAACCAGTTTTATCCAAAGAAAAAATCATAAGTGGCGATAGACTCTATATAGGTAATGCAGAATTGCTATTTGAGCAAGTCGACGCTCAAGAGGATTTATCTGACTGGCAACATTTGAGCGCTTATTTTGATCACTCTAAGGACGATGAAAAAATTCATTTGAGTGATGCTGAAATTGACGAATTACTCAAACAATTAGAGGATATTCAACAACATGATGAATCACCAGTCTCTAAACAAGAATTGAATAAAGAAAGACAAAAGCTAATTGTTGACGATGCTGTTGATTCTTTAACTCCTTTAAAAACATCAAATTCATTATTTCCCAAAGGCATCTTTTTTTTATTTCTCTTACTATTTTGCTTAAGCTCAGCATCATATTTATTTATTAAAAGAGAAAACGTAAAAAATGAATTAGATGCAGCTCGTGGTATTGCAGATCTTAGCATGGTATTAACCCATGCAAAATTGCAGCATGTTCAAGTTTTTGGTCCTATGAATCAACAAATCATGGAACAACACATTAATGCTGTGCTATCTCCGGCTTATAGACACTTGTCATCCTTGACAAATCTAGGCCATCTAAAAAATTCTGAATACGATTTGCGTTTAATTTCAACTAATGACATGTCTCACACAGTCTTAGTGGCAATACCCAAAGAAACTCTATTTCAAAGAATTATTCCTAAAAGTGCATTTATTATAGATTCTAAGACGATGGAAGTTTGCAGAACTGACGATACATCTCAATGGGAATTGTTATTGAATGGTAAAGAAACACTAGATGAATACTCACCTGGTGATATTGAAAACCTTATAAAAGCTGCAGAGAGACTTCCATTAACTTTTTTAGATGGCGGTCGTTTAGAAAATGGCTTTGCTCCACCTAATACATCAGATCACTCTCAATTGGAGCATCATATTTACAACGCCCCTAGATACTATATGTTTACAAAACCTCTTCTAGAACAAGCGATTGCACTTAATAAATCTCCAAACCATGAGCTGCATGAAGTCGCATCTCTTTTACATATGATCAACGGCTATTCATCCCTGCCTAATTTAATTGTCTATTCACCAGAGGGTTTTGAAGGTGTTTATCAAGAATTAAAGAAATATGCCCCACAACACCATTTTTTATTGGCTGATGTTCATTTAGAACCAAAATCGGGAATAATACTCGGCGCAACAATTGCTAACGAATCAGAGTTCGAAGTCGCTTCGGAAGAACCAAAAAGCCGTATTAGCATCGTATCAGAAGCTGTTCCTACATTTAAACCAGCTGAAATCGATTATGATTCTGCTGTTGGGTTAATTGAATCAAACGACCTATTAAATGAAGAAGACGCTTTAAGCCAACGCATTGAACAATTATCAAGCCTTTTAAATAACCGTCAGCAGTTATGGGAAAATCTCTTAAGTGCAGAAAAAAGCTATTGCAGCATTCCAGAACTAGCTTTAAGAAATTCTTTGAGAGAATTTCCTTTAATTATAGGCCAAGAGAATAAAGAGCGGTTTGAAAGGTACATTGAAAAAAAACTTTTTTTGATAGCGGAAGAAAACACTAATTTTAAACCACAAGAAGAAAAGCTTCTTTTACAACATGATCTGCATGAAATTTTAACCGATACGCTTATTACAAGAAATAATTGTTATGGCATTAGACAGGAGATGGAAACATATATCGAACGGCTTAATCATTTTGTATATGACCTAACACGTTCTAAAGAAGAAGGCTGCTTCATAAATAATCGTCAGTTTCATCAACTACTACTCAACAATACTCGTCAAAATTTAAAAATGGCAAAAAAATTAAAACAACATTTGTTCCAAACAACTGAAACTGTTTTATCAATATGTCAAGAACAAGAAGAAATGGCTCAAGAACAGCTTGAAGCTGTTGAAGGCAACCGCGAATATACTCCGAATGACCTACAAAATTTAGAAAAACGCTGGCATAATCTAACAGCTACAGGAATGATTGTAGATTCTCTTCACCAGATGGAAGAAAAGTTAGATCATACACGTTAAATATTATTTTGATTGAGCGTACCGAATAAAGCTTTGAGCCTTTACTCTTAAGTAAAGGTCTTTTATAATTTAGCCATTTACTTACCTGAAGTTAATGGATAAATATGGAATTTTCCCACCCTAAAGGCACATATGATCTCATTCCTTTCGCCTCTGATCCAAAGGATCGATGGCGCTCGAGTTATTTGTGGCATCATGTGGAAAAATTCATTAAAGATTGTTGCGCTCTTTATGGTGTTAAAGAAATTAGAACACCTATTTTTGAAAAAAAAGAATTATTTTGTCGTAGCGTTGGTCAAGATACCGACATCGTTTCTAAAGAGATGTATGAATTTCAAGATCGCGCCGGACGCGATATGGTTTTGCGTCCTGAAGGTACCGCTGCTGTTTCAAGAGCTTATGTCGAAGAAAAACTCTACATCTCAAATCCCATTCAAAAACTTTATTACATAGGACCTATGTTTCGCTATGAACGCCCTCAATCGGGTCGCTATCGCCAACATATTCAATTTGGTGCGGAATTTATAGGATCCAATGCTGCTGAAGTCGACGTGGAAGCAATAGATCTTCTTTACACTCTTTATTCAAATTTAGGCTTAAAAGGTCTTAAAGTTCAAATTAACAGCGTTGGAGATGCCAAAGCACGTTCCGAATTTCGCCAAGCGTTAAAAGATTATCTAGCGCCGTTTGCACAAAACTTATCTGCTGATAGCCAAACACGCTTAGAAAAAAATCCTCTACGCATTCTAGATTCTAAGGATTTAAACGATCAGAAGATTTTAGAAAATGCTCCAGCGCTTGAAAATTACTTGTCAGCTGAATGTAAAGAACATTTTGCGCGCGTATTATTTTTGTTAAAACAACTTAATATCCCTTACATTATCAATCCAAAACTTGTCAGAGGGTTAGACTACTACCACCGCACAGTTTTTGAAATCACTGCTGGTGAGCTTGGAGCTCAAAACAGTGTTGCGGGTGGTGGTCGTTATGATGGTTTAATTAAAACACTCGGGGGCCCTGATTTACCAGCAGTCGGTTTTGCAACTGGTCTTGAAAGAGTGATACAAACATTGATTGCGCAAAATGCCCCTATACCTAACAAACCTACAACCGATCTCTTCTTAATTGGGATGGGCGATATCGCCAAAGAGACTTGCTTCTTGTTGATGAAAGAACTTCGCACAGCAAATATTAGTGTAGAGATGGACTTTTCTTCGAAAAAGATCAAAGATCTTTTTCGCATGGCTGACCAATTAGGTGCTAAATACACAGCAGTAATTGGTGATAATGAACTGTTAAATAAAAAAATAGCAATTAAAGATATGGCTTCACGTACTGAGACTACTGTACCTCTGGATCAAGTTGTTCATTTTTTTCACAAAGCGCAATAGATTTTAAGGAATATATGTTTGATTTTCGCCGTAGCCACGATTGTGGGGCACTTAAAAAAGAAGATATCGGTCAATCAGTGACTTTGTCAGGATGGGTACATCGTAGACGCGATCATGGCGGCGTTATTTTTATCGATTTGCGCGACCGTTTTGGACTGACACAACTTGTCATCGATCCACACACCGGTGAAAAGCTTTATGCCATGGCTAATCAGTTGCGTCAAGAATGGGTTATTTCTGTTAAAGGTAAAGTGATTGCTCGCCAAGAAGGCATGTCTAATCCCAAAATGAAGACGGGCGATATCGAAATTGACGTGAATGATTTAGATATATTATCAAAAAGTAAAGTCCCACCTTTTACAATTGCCGATGAAAATCTTAATGTTAACGATGAACTTCGTTTAAAATATCGCTATCTTGATATGCGTCGTGGCCCTATTTTAGATAACTTGATTCTTCGTCATAAAACGATGATGTGTGTTCGCAAATTCATGGATAATAACCAATTCGTTGAAGTGACAACACCGCTTCTTGGCAAGTCAACCCCTGAAGGTTCAAGAGACTATTTAGTGCCCTCTCGCATTCATCCGGGCCACTTCTATGCACTTCCTCAGTCACCTCAGCTTTTCAAACAAATTTTAATGGTGGGCGGACTTGATCGCTATTTTCAAATCGCACCTTGTTTGCGCGATGAAGATTTGAGAGCTGATCGTCAGCCTGAGTTTAGCCAAATCGATATGGAGATGAGTTTTGCAACTAAAGAAGAGTTGTTTAAACTTGTTGAAGGGTTAATGCACTCTATTTTTAAAGAGTGTCGAGGGCTTGAAATTCAAACGCCATTTAGACATATAACTCATCATGACTGTTTAGAAAATTATGGAACAGATAAACCTGACTTACGTTTTGGGATGTCTTTAAAAACTATTGATGACATTGCGAAGCACTCAACTGGCACATTATTTATAGAAGCTATTGAGAGTGGCAATACTGTTAAAGGATTCTGTGTAAAAGGCGGAGCTGATTTATCTAGAAAAACATTAGAAGATTATGTCGCTTTTGTAAATCTACTCGGTGTTAAGGGTGTCGCTTGGATGAAGCGTCAAGGCAATGAATTAACAACAGGTGTTGCAAAGTTTTTCCCTGTGGAACAACAAGCACAACTCATTGAGCGCTTTGACATGCAAGAAGGTGATTTGTTGTTAATTGTTGCTGATGAAAAATCACTCACCAACAAAGCGCTTGATCATTTAAGACGCCGCATTGCTAAAGAACGTAATTTGATCAAGCCAGACCATTTTGAGTTTTTATGGGTCACTGAATTCCCGCTATTTAATTGGAATGCTGAAGAGCAACGTATCGAATCCGAACACCACCCTTTTACATCCCCTCTGTTTGAAGATATCCATTTATTAAAAACTGACCCATTGAAAGTACGCTCGTTAAGCTACGACCTTGTTTTAAATGGCTATGAATTAGCATCAGGGTCTCAGCGTATTCACAACGGCGATCTACAACAAACAATTTTTGAACAACTTAAATTAACTGCTGATGAGATCAATCAACGCTTTGGATTTTTTATAGAAGCTTTAAGCTACGGCACTCCACCACATCTGGGAGCGGCTTTAGGTTTTGATCGAATTATTATGTTATTGATTGGAACTGACAACATACGAGAAGTAATTGCTTTTCCTAAAACTCAAAAAGCCACCGATTTAATGATGGAAGCGCCATCTGATATCCCTGAAAAACAGCTAAAAGAATTAAAATTGCGCATTTTGAGTTAAATCGATTAAGATATTATTATTATTTTTGTTCCCTTAGGAGGAATCTTTTCATGACCATTCGGGATTTTTTAAAGAGCTCCATTTGCTTGCCTCTACTAGCTGTAGGCGCTACTGCTTTTGCACCAGTTTGGGGTGATGTACCATCCAAACAACCAGCGCAAGTGCACGATGTCAAAGACAGTTCAACCAAAATTGCTGTAGCCTCTAGCGATTTGCAAGACCAATCTAAATCTAATGAAGATACAATCGATGTTTCCCGTGTTTCTGAAGCTTTCGGACATTTGATTGTGACAAACCTAGAAAATCCAGGATTTCATTTTAATATCGACGCTATTATTAAAGGTATGAAAGACGCAGTAGCAGGTCTTCCTTCCCCTATGACAGAAGATCAGTACGAAAAAGCAATCACGTCGATCCAAGAAAAAATCTTTAGCGAAATGGCATCGCGTAATATGTCTGAAGCCAACGCCTTTTTAGATAAGAATCGTCGAGAAGCCGGTATAGTAGTTGTTGAAGAAGGTAAACTTCAATACCGTGTCACACAACCAGGACAAGGTAAAGAAGTGCCTCAAGATGGCACTCCATTAATTACTTATACAGGACGATATCTTGATGGAACAGTTTTTGGAAGTTCACAAGAAAGTGGTGCTCCAGTCACTCTACCGCTTGATCGCACTATTCCAGGTTTTCGTAAAGGTTTAGTTGGAATGAAAGAAGGCGAAAAACGCACTCTTTACATCCATCCTGATCTAGCCTACGGCATGTCTGGACACCTTCCTCCAAACTCACTTCTTGTTTTTGAAATTGAAGTGATTGAAGCAAACCGCGAAGTTGCTACATCAGATGATGCTAAAACACCCGATGCTTCTGCAACAGAAGCTATACGTTAAGGTTTTACAGCCGCGCTAAAACGCGCGGCTTATAATTTCTATGAAACTTATTTTATTCCAGCCTCAGATTCCACAAAATACTGGTAATGCAGTTCGCACATGTGCTGTAACTGGTACCGATTTAATTCTTGTTCACCCTTTAGGTTTTGATATTTCATCAAGATCGTTAAAAAGAGCGGGACTCGATTACTGGGAAGGTGTTAATGTAGAATCGATCGAAGATCTTTTTACGTATCTAGAACAACAAACTGTTCCTTTTTATTTTTTCTCTTCTAAAGCCAAAAAACTTTACACGGATGTTTCTTATACAACTGATAGCATTTTGATATTTGGTTCTGAAACGAAAGGATTACCTGATATATTTTTTGAGCGATGGCCAGAAAAGTTTGTCACACTGCCCATGAAAGAAGGTGTTCGTTGTTTGAATTTAGCAACAAGTGTCGGTATTGGTTTATATGAAGCTTGGAGACAAACGAATTTTTCTAACTCAAAGTGATACGATAACAAGTCCTAATTGGTTAGCGATATCAATCGTTTCAGCATCAATCAAAAGTGTCTTATCTTTTTCGATTGCTAATGCTGCAGCGCCAATTTTATTAAGCTTTTGAATGGTGTTAATACCAATTACTGGTACATCGAAACGCATATCTTGATTGGGTTTTGCCATCTTCACAACAACACATCCGCTACCTGCAATATGTCCTGCACGCTCTAAGCAAGAATCAGTCCCTTCCATAGCTTCTACGGCAACAATAGTTTTGTTTTTTACAACAACCGTCTGTCCGATATCTAATTGACCCATAGCTTTTGCAATATCTTTTCCAAAAATAATATCGTCTAAAACTTTAGAAGAGGGCTTAAGCTTTGTCAATAATCCTTCCTTTGCCAAATATTTTTTAAGATATTTTGTAGAATCAATCACGTGTACCCCTTTTCTTTCAAAAGCATCGACAATGCCATGCAATAAATTATCAGTACGAAAATCTGGTAAACTTAACCAAATTCTTAAGGTTGTCCAATCAAATTTAAAAAAAGACAAAGAAAATACAAAGCGGTGACGAATACGTCCTGCCATAATAAGTTCTTTCACATCGTGTTTTAAACAAGCTCGAATTGCCTTACCAACTTGAGTAAGCTGAATAAAAATATATTCGTCGGCTTTGTTGATAAGATCTTGAGGTGTGATTCCAGGGACAGCTAAAAGAAAGACTTTGCCACCTTGCCGATGAATTTCATCGGCAATGGTAAGCGGCATTTTTCCTTCCCCTCCAATTAAAGCTATCGGAGAGTTAGGTGTAATATTACAGAGCTGATTGGACAAGAGCTTTTAAAGCTGTAGCATCTTTTAAACCAACAACACGATTGACCTCTTCGCCATTTTTGAAAAGAATCAAAGTTGGTATAGACGTGATCCCGTATTTACCAGCTGTCTTTTCAGCTTTATCAGTATCAACTTTTGCAAATTTAGCTTTGGATTCTAACTCTTGAGCAACTTTTTCAAGAATTGGGGCCATCATACGACAGGGTCCACACCAATCAGCGTAAAAATCAACAAGTGTCACTCCGGTACTAATTCCATCTTTAAAGTTATCATCATTAAGAGGAACGATATGTTCTTTGTCTGCGGCCATAGCCTCACCATTTAAAATAATCAATATAACTTATCCCACAATGATGGCATAGTTTAACTATTTATTTCTAGACAAAACGGTATTGTTTGGATAGAATAACGGCCCTTTTACGCGGCCATGGCGGAATTGGTAGACGCGCTAGATTCAGGTTCTAGTCGGGGAAACTCGGTGGATGTTCGAGTCATCTTGGCCGCATAATAAATATGAACCGCAACCGATTCTAATGGCAGTGAATATTAAATTAGATGAACCTATAGCTTTAATTGCAGCTGGTGAATTTTGCAACTCCTTAGCAAAAGAACTATCGCAATATCCAACACTTGTCGCAATTGATGGCGGCATGAATCATTTAAAAAAACTTAACATCACACCTCATTTAATCGTCGGCGATCTTGATTCCATCGAACACTACGATTCATCTATTGAGACGTGGAAATTAGATATTCACAAAGATCATTCTGATTTAGAAATTGCAATCATGCGTTTGTTTGAAGCTGGTGCGCATTCTTTAAATATCTATGGAGCTTTAGGTGGCCGAGCAGATCATGCGCTTTATAATTTAAGATTAGCTTGTCAATATGCAGGACAAATCATTTTAGTGACACCCAAACAAACTATTCGCGCTCTTAAAAAAAATTACTCAAAGCGACTAGCTGTGGGCAAAACTATTTCTTTGATGCCACTTATTGACTCTGTCACCAATGTTAAAACAAACGGTTTAAAATGGCCTTTAAATGGCCAAAATTTATCTGCAAGTTTTTGTTCATTATCAAATGTGACTAGTGCAGAAGAGTATTCTATAACTTTTGATCAAGGCACTCCCCTTCTTTTTGAAGAAAAGAATTAAGGGGGGAATCCTTGAGCTCCATTGTCATACCATTGCTTAAGATCAAGTATAGCTTGATATAATCTTTGAGCTACTTTTTCTTGTGCTTCTTTGCGATCCATCTGAGAGTATTCATTAAGATCAATTGCCGATCCAAAGACTACAGCAACTTTTCCAAAAAGTTTTGGTGCTTTTCTTTGTCGTCCCCATGCATCATATGTCCCGTAAACGTAGACTGGAATTATAGGAACGTTTGATCGCAATGCAATAAATGCAATGCCTCCTTTAAAAGGAGCAAGCTGTCCATCTGGAGTGCGTGTTCCTTCAGGAAAAATTAAAACCTTTTTCCCTTCCTTCAATAATTTACATATTAACTTAATAGAATTGAGATCACTTCCACCGCCTGCTACGGGATGAGCATGAGCTTTGCGTATAAGATATCCAAAAACAGGATGCTTGAATAAACTCTCACGAGCTAAAAAATGGATGTCATCAGGACATGCAACACCAACTAATGGAGGATCAAAATAGGACGTGTGATTGGCGGCAAGTATGGCTCCGCCATGAAAAAAATCTTTAGGTAAATAGACTTGATTTTTATAAAAAATACGAAAATACATGCGAAATAAAGCACGTCCAAATCGAAAAATCATCGTCATTTTTAGAGCCTTTTTTGATACCACTGTTGAATAATGACTTCTACGACTTGCTCAATATTTAGATTCGTACAGTCGAGTAAGAAAGCATCGTCTGCTTTTTTTAAAGGAGCAATGGCTCGAGATGAGTCATAAGCATCTCTTCGAATTATATCTTGTAATATTTGCTCTTGACTCATCTCAAAATCATTCTTTCCAATTAGTTCCAAATAACGTCGTGTAGCTCTAACCTGTGCAGATGCTGTTAAAAAAACCTTCATATCTGCATCTGGAAAGACGACCGTTCCCATATCACGCCCTTCAAAAACGGCATTCATGTTTTGAGCTAATTTTTGCTGCCATTGTAACAATTCACTTCTGACAAAATCCATCGCAGAAATTTCTGATACATGTGTAGTTATAATTTGAGATCGAATTTCATCAGTTATATCTTCACCATTTAAAATGTAATGCTCTTGGCCATCTTCGTTTTTAATTTCATAATTAAGATGACGCAAACATTCTTTTAAGGATTCAGTATCCTGAAAGGCCAAATTATTATTTATGAATGCATAAGTCACTGCACGAAACATTGCACCTGTATTAAAAAATACAAAGCCTAATTTTTTTGCCACTAATTTAGCTATTGTGCTTTTCCCCGTACCAGACGGTCCATCAATTGTGATGATCATCCAAGTATTCCTGATTTTAGGAAGAATAATAAAAGTGGTGCTGTGAATAATATGGCATCAAGCAAATCTAAAACCCCACCCATTCCAGGAAGATTGTGGCCACTATCTTTAATTTTAGCATCACGCTTAAACAAAGATTCAGCCACATCGCCAACTTGTCCAAATATGGCAATGAGTACACCCAACCATAAAGCCTGAATTAATGTGATGTTCAAAGGAGATACAGGTTTGGATTGCGCTAGATAATAAAGAATTAAGCTTGCAGCTACCGAAAAGATAATACCGCCAATAGATCCTTCCCATGTTTTTTTGGGACTCAATTTTTTTGCTAGTTTATGACTACCGATCCATTTGCCAATGAAAAATCCACCGACATCACTCATTTTAGTCACAACTATCAAATACACTAACCACCAACGGCCATCATAATACTGCTCTGGCAAAAAGAAATAGGTGATACATACGAGGCATGACATCGGTACTGCTACATAAAGTAGGCCAAAAACAGATGTCGATATATTAACAATAGCAGACTCTATCCCGTGAAATTGCTTTAAAATAAACGCTAAAAAAGCAACTCCTAAAACAACAGATGGCAAATACGTATAATCATAATAATTAGAGCTGACTAACGTGCTGAATATAAATATAACTGTAAATACAACACCAGTACGAGCCATGGGTTGGAAACCCTTAAGTTTGGCCATTTGGTAAAATTCCCAAACTCCCATAGCAGCTAAAGCTGCGATCATGGCGACAAAAACGGGCTTAAATGCTGGATATGTTGAAAAAGGAATGAAGATGCAAAGAAAGACTATTGCCATTGCGCTAGTCATTATCCGGCGTTTTAGTTCATTCATGCTCTACTTCCCCCTACGGCGGTTACGTTTTTGAAAACTAAGTAGAATATCTAACAAATGATCTCTATTAAAATCTGGCCACAAAGTATCTGTAAAAAATAACTCTGCATAGTGCTGTTGCCATAATAAGAAATTACTTGTTCGCATTTCTCCACTTGTTCGTATCAAAATATCTAAATCTCCCCAAGGGCTCGTATCAAGATGCTCTGAAATTGTTTGCTCAGTGATTGACTCTGGAGTTATTTTCCCTTCTAAACAGTTTTGACTAATTTTTGCAACAGCTCGGCGAATTTCGTCTCTTCCCCCGTAATTTAATGCTAAGACTAAATTAATCGATTTACAATGAGATGTTTCTTGTTTGGTATATTCCAATAAGTCTTTTAATTTTTGAGGGAAGGGATCCAATAATCCAATCGTTTGTAAGCTAACATCGTTGAGTAACATGTTGGCTTTTTGTTCGATCAGAAAATGCTCAAAAATTTCAAAGAGGGCTTCTCTTTCCTCTTCTGGCCGATGCCAATTTTCAGTTGAAAACGAATAAACTGTTAGAGTCTTAATACCTAAGTCTTTGGCTGACTCGACAATTTCAATTAGAGTCTGGGCGCCAGCCCAATGTCCATAATAATGAGAAACGCCATTATCAGCAGCCCAACGTCGATTCCCATCCATAATAATTCCGACATGGGATGGTGAGGTTTTAATATTTAATAACTTTAATTTTTTATTAAAAATAAAATCATCACTTTGCTTTTCAATAGTTTGACTCGTTTCAATTTGCACTATCAGTTAACCTAATCTTTTAAAATTTAGAATTAGGATAACCTAAATGGTTTTTTTTCTAAAAGCAACAAATGGCTTCGAACTTGCCTAAAATGAGTGATATTAATATGATTTTCGAACCATGAATTTGACTTTACCACCCAATTTAGAGCAGTCTTTAGACTCTCTTTTAGCTAAATTACCGCTAAAAAATCTTAGGATTCTCACTAAACAATTGTCTCAACGTTATCGTGAAGGAAAATTCTTTTTAACAACTTATGACGAAAAAGTTGCTTATCTAGCTGTCCGTTTACCGGCAACATATGCCGCAATTACTGATGTTCTATCCCATATCCCTAACGAGATTGAAACAATATGTGATTATGGATCAGGTCCTGGTACTGGAATTCTTGCCGCCCAACAACTCTTTAATTTATTAAAGAAATCAACTGCCATTGAACATGACAACCAGTGGATTCACATAGGCCAACAACTTGTAAATCAATGCGCTTGGATTAAAGATGACATTACAAAATTTAAACATTCGCCATGTGATTTAGCTCTTTTCTCATACTCATTGAATGAAATTCCACTACCGCAATGTGAAAACCTATTAAAATTAGTTTGGTCTAACGTTAATAAATATTTAGTTATTATTGAGCCTGGAACACCTAAAGGATACCAAAGAATCATTAGTTATCGCTCCATTTTACTCAATCAAGGTGCACATATCTTCGCCCCTTGTCCTCACACACTCAAGTGTCCATTACAAGATAAAGAAAATGATTGGTGCCATTTTTCAAAAAGACTTACTAGATCAAGTTTACATAGACTACTCAAAGATGCTGAACTTAATTATGAAGATGAAAAATTTAGTTATTTAATAGTTTCCAAAAATATTAATACTAAAGTTTACGATCGAGTCATACGTCATCCAAAAATTGGAAAAGGGCACACAAAGTTAACTTTGTGCACCCACGAGGGTCATTGGCAAGAGACTACAATTTCTAAAAAAGATGGACCCTTATACAAACTTGCAAAAGATACCGAATGGGGTGATGAATGGCCTATTAACTAGACCATCATTGCCACTTCAATACCAATTACTGCTAAGATCATGAAGGTTAGCAAGACTAAAATTGCTCGATTTCCAATCCATATCTTGTTACCAAGATTAAACCGATAACGACCAATCCAATACATACTAATTGGCAATAGACCATTTAATATCGCTTCACCAAATCCACCTGCATAACCTAATGCTGATACAAAGATGGTGGGGTTTGAAAAAGCAACATACGCTGGTGGAATAAATACTAATAGAGTAATCAAAAGCCAATTCAAGCGATTTTTAGAGCACTTAAAGCCATCAGCAAGAAAATCGCACATAGAATATGCCACACCTAGTAAAGACGTGACTAACGCAAAGAATGAGAAGAATTGAGCAACTTGGCCTATCCAATCATTATGTAAAGAACGACTTAAAATATCAGTAACAGGAATATTACCTTTTTCTGCCGCTTCAATAAGCTCAGCAGGAACAGCACCTATGATTAACCATTGCCACAAAGAATAGATAATAAATGGTATGAGTGTACCAACAAAGATACACCATCTAAGTGCTTTAGCATTACGTTTTAAATAATCACTTATAGTTGGAACAATATTGTGATAACCAAAAGCACTAAATAAAACTGGCGCTGCCATGTAAAACAACGGCCAACTAGCTCTTTGTAAATTTTCTACTATCACAAAGGCGGAGCCTTTGCTGATTAAAAGAAAATAAGATGCTACTAAAGCCACTGTTAAAATTGTATTTAACCGTCCTAAAACAAGTGAACCACCATAAACAATTCCGCCAAATAAGCCGCAAAACAACACATAGCTTGCCCATAATGGTATCTGTAACCCAAATACATTGCTGATAACAGATTGAAACAAGGGAGAACCCCCTGCCATGTAAGCAATCATTAAACAATAATATAAAAATAAAAATGTAAAGCCTGACAAACTTGCACCTACCGGGCCCAAGAAACGTTTGGCCATAGATAACAAATTAGCCCCTTTGGGCATCCACAATGTTACTTCTAAAAACAATAAGCCTGTTGCCATCATGACAAGCCAGCACAAAAATGTGATAAGCAAGGACGGGTAAAAGCCAGCTATTGATGTTACTAACGGAATTCCGAGCATCCCGGCACCGACACTTGTACCAGTAATTAACAATGCTGCAGAAATGAAACTTTTAAAATTTTGCACAAAATCCTCTAATCTAAATTTTTAATAAAAAATTAAATATTATGATTAGCGTCGATGCAAAGTAGATGAGAATACAAAGAAGGTAAGAAAACTAGAATTAAATATTGATCTGGTCATAACTAAATAAACTAATGTAACCGATTATTATTATCAAGCGATATTTGCCGGTAACTTTTTAGAACCAATTGTCCACCAAATTATAGTCGCGATAAATAAACAAACGCTCCCACCTACAATTGGAAAATAAGGATAAACTGTGACTATCGATCCAACTACTAATGGTGGAAAGGCTAAAGCCGCAGCCTGCACTGATTGGTATATACCCATACTTTCACCTTGAACATGCTTTTCACTCAAATTAGATACTAAAGCAGATCCAGTTGAATAAATAATTGCACCTATTCCAGGAAGAGGCGCGACGGCATACCAAAATAATTTAGGATCATTAACAAATCCTAAAACAAACATAGAAAGACCCCACAAGGGAAAAGCGACTTTCAAAACATTGACTGCTGAAAATTTTGCAGTGAAACGCATAAGTAAAGCATTACTTAACACAAACCAACCACCAACATACGAGTAAAATAGTCCGATGTCTGTTGGAGAAAAATGAAAGCGATCAACTGTATAAACAGGCACAAATACAATAAATAACTCCCATCCAAAGAAATACATAAACATAGCGCTAAAAACAGGCCTTAAATGACGCATATGCACTGCTTTTTTTAAATGAGATAGACCAATCCATAAATTAATTTTTACAGATGAAGACTTTACAATCGTTTCACTGAATAAAAAATGAACTAATATTAAATTTAATCCACCGATTATTGCAGACGCTAAAAAAGGTGTTTGATAACCATATCCCCAATTTCCAGTCGATAATTCAGCGCCCATCATTGGTCCCATAATAAAACCAATACCAACACTAGCACCCATCCACCCAAACCGCTTAGCTCTTTGATCCGATTCGCTTAAATCAGCCATCGCGGCATGCATAACGGCCGAATTACCAGCTGCAAAACCCGATAAAAATCGAGAAAAAATCAAAAGAGTAACACTATAAATCGATAAACTCCAAGCACCTAAGAAATAACTTATAATGGATATGCACAATGTTAGACTCACAACTTTTTTTCGACCTTTAAGGTCGGAAAAAGTACCCATTATAGGTGAACTTAAAAATTGACCGATCGTAAAAGAGGACATTAAAAAACCTAAAATAGCTCCTCTTGCTGCAACAGTTGTATTTAACGGTAAAAGAGCATGCGGTCCTGTATCAAATATTAATGGAGAAGACATGGGATAGACCAGTCCCACACCAATTGCATCAATAAAAACAGTTAAAAGGATCACAAAAATAGAAGATTTAGTGCGCATATTTAATTCGTATAACTCTTTTATTTATTAAAATTTTCATAAAAAGAATTGTCGATACTACTGATTTGTTATTAAACCCACAACAGTCAAAAAATTCCAAAAAATTTTCAACAATGTCTGGGACGTTGACTTTATGAAAAATGGTTGGTATTGTATTACGTTTGGGTCCTTAACACTCAATTTTTAAGGGAAAGCTTCAATGGAAAAACAAAAACGCTGGCAGCTCTTTGTCATTATAGCCGTCATTATTTTGACCATCTACAACATCCTTCCAACACTTTTCTATTACTCTAAACCCCTAAAGCGTCCAATTGGCGTGGAAGAGGCGAAAGATGTCGCTCAAGGAATTGCTGAAAGGGTTAATCATCTTCAAAAGGACTCTGTAGATTGGCTAAATGCCTTTTGCAAAAACCTCAATATCAAACCGCAATCGATTCAAGTCGAAAAAGAAAATTCTCGCTACGTGACTGTGCTTTTTGCAAACCAGCGCGATGCAGAAGTTTTCCGTAAGCATTTGCCAAGGGCTGGGGCACTAATCCCCTTTGTCCCCTCACAAATTCAGTTAGCTGATCAGAGTGAGCAACAAGGCAATAATCAAGTTATGGTTGTACGCCAGCTTGGCACATACATTCCAAAAGATAGTGTTGATCAGTTTTTCACTTTTGCTGAGAAACGCGATGCTAATGGTGCTATTACTGAAACATATCGCAACTATGTTTACGACCGTTTAGAGCCTATTGCTCTTCAAGTGGGCGGAGTTAGCGAAGCAGCTCAGTTAGTTCAACTCGTTACTCAAAATGCCAATAATCAACAAGCCCAGGCCCAAGTGCAGAACTTAACACTGCGTTTAGCTAAAAGCATTGTTGATGTTGAAAATTTATTTGGCGATCAAAGCTCTGTTGCTAAAAGATATTTTGCAAGTTTTACACAAAATCAAAGCGGAAAAGATAGTCGCAGCGATTCAATGGATGCCCTGGCAAAACAATTTACAAGCACCGCCAGTCGTTTGCAAAACGATCAACAAGCTCTGGCAAATCAAATTGCCAAACGCAAAAGTGATGGGGGTCTTGTTGACTCATCTCAGAACCGTCAATTGCAACAGTTTGAAAATGATCGCACAACTCTTGATGCGGCGAATCTAATTTTAAAAAGAAATATTGCTTTATTTACAGCTGGCCAAGAGCCTCTAACTGAAAAAAGTATTTATTCGTTGCTTTCGCAAGATCAATCTTCTGAACTATCAGCTTCTAAAAGACAAACTTTATCTTTGGAAGGTCGCAATCCTTTTATTCAAGAGATTGTTATTGATTGGGCAAATGAATCGCTCACTCTTGTTCTCTATCCTGATTTACAAAATTCAAGATTTAGAGAGAATCCTACCGAAAAAGAAACAATTCGTTCTGACAAGCTTAATCAGCTCATTGTTGACGAAATTGCCCGTCTTGCTCGTCAAACAAATGAAGTGATTACTCCTAGCCAAGATAATTTTGTTTTGAACTTTGATCAGCTTACAAGCAGCTCTAGTTTCTTAACTTTAAATATCAATCAAGTTGCGCAGCAACAAGCTCAGACATTGAAAAATTGGTTAATTAATCGCTGGTCGCCACAAAATCGCGATCTAAATCACAGCAATTATCCAATTTATACACAGGAAGAATATGCTCAACTTCCTGCTGAACAAAAGAAATTAGCACTTGTTTTGTATGCACCAGCTATTGGAACAAGTCCAGCTTTTGATGGATTAAGACCAAGTTCCTTCTACGTTATTGCCAAAGGAATGCATCGCATTTTAGAACAATACGAAAAGTTTCCTGAATCAGAAGAAGCTAAGCAGTTTATTAATGATTTCCAACAGTTAAGCGCTATTTTAAAAGAAGAGGGTTTCTTTGGATATCCTGCAACTGCTTACAGATTGCCATCTGACATGCAACAAGACTATCTCTTTGAACAAGATGACTTTTACAGCACATTGATCAAAGCAACAAGAGAAGATTTCACCGTTCACGGAACATACCGTCAAGCCGTTTTAGAATTTTCAAATGTTGAGCAACGTTTACTCACATTGAATAAAATTGAAGATGGTATGCATGAAGAATTGCTGAAATGGCGTGATGAATACAATGCAGCTAGAGTCGATTTAAATCGCCAAGCGCGCTTCGACGTTCCTCCTCCAATTCACAGTGTGTTCTGGGATAACTTTAAACTCAGCACAGCTAAATACTTCCGCGGCGATGACCGTAAAATATTGCGTTGGGGTCTTGATCTATCTGGTGGTAAAACTGTTCGTATCGGTTTAAGAGATGCTCAGAACAAACCAGTCACTGCTGAAGATGATCTAAGACAAGGTGTTAACGAACTTTATAAACGCGTCAATAAAATGGGTGTTTCTGAAGTTGGTATCCGTGTTGAAGGCTCGACAATTGTTTTAGACTTCCCTGGTTCTCAAGGTTTAACTGCTCAAGAGTTGGTTAAAGCTTCTTCAATGACATTCCATGTCGTTAACGAGAAGTTCTCTCCTCGCAATACAGCATTAGCTTCGGTTGTGAATGAATTTTTACAAGAAGTGTGGAACGAAGCAATAGTTACAAACCGTAAAGACGTTGAAAGTATCAATGCTATCGCATGGCAACATCTTGGTGGAGTAGCTGGCGAAGGCTCTGATCGTATTTTCACAAGTAATGCAGCCAAAACATTATGGGATAATGGTTTGCGCTTAGCTAACTCTCAAGAAGATCTTATTAGTAGTAACTTTAATGATACACTATCTTCAATATCGATGATGCGTGGTACAGATTATGCGGAATGGGAAGGTCAAACTCACCCATTAATCGTTATATTCCATAACTACGCTTTAGCTGGTTCAAGCTTAGAAAATGTTGGTGTCGGATATGATCCTTCTAAAGGAAATATTCTTTCGTTCGGTGTGAGAAATAGTTATACAATGCCTGATGGAACGAGACTAAACCCTCGTGATGATTTTTACAATTGGACATCCCAATTTTGTCAGGAAAAAATTGCTGGCACACCAAAAGAAGCTTATGCTCCTGGAAGCGGCTGGAGAATGGCTGTAATCCTCAATGGCTCGATTATTAATGCACCTACCCTCAGTAGTCCATTAAGAGATCAAGCGATGATTAGCGGGCATTTTTCACAACGAGAAGTCAATCAATTGTCAGCCGATTTAAAAGCAGGCTCTTTGACATTCACTCCAAAGATTCTTTCTGAACAAAACGTCAGTGCAGAACTTGGGCAGACAGAACGCCATAAAGGTATCATAGCAGCAGTTGTTGCAGCGCTTCTTGTAGTCGTCGTCATGGTTGCTTACTATCGGTTTGCAGGTATCGTTGCATCGGTTGCTATCATTTTCAATTTATTGATTATGTGGGGTACCCTACAAAATCTGGATGCTGCTTTAACACTTCCAGGTATTGCTGCGATCATTTTAACAATTGGTATGGCAGTTGATGCGAACGTATTAGTTTACGAACGTATTCGTGAAGAGTATGAGCACACTAAACGCTTACCATCTGCAATACATGCAGGATATCGTAAAGCTTTTAGCGCAATTATTGACTCAAATGTAACAACAATTATTGCTGCATTAATTCTCTTACAATTTGACTCAGGTCCAATCAAAGGTTTTGCCGTTAATTTGATCATAGGTATCGTCTCATCGATGTTTACGGCACTATTCATGACACGCTATTTCTTTGCAGGCTGGGTACAAAACCCAAAAAATAAAGAATTAAAAATGGCTCGACTATTAACTAAAACTAACTTTGATTTTTTAAGTAAAACAAAGATTGCTGTAATTAGTTCTTTAATCATTGTTGTTATGGGTGGTGTATTCCTCTTCTCTGCAAGACATACTATTTTTGGTATGGACTTTACAGGTGGTTATGCTCTAACAGTTGATCTACAAGAACAGCCAGGAGTTGATTATCGTCACGCTGCTGCAAAAGCATTAATGGATCATGGAGCAACGTCTACAGATTTCCAAATTCGTGAATTGAATAAGCCTAATATTTTGCGTATTCAATTAAGTACAGGTATGGAAGTACAAGGCGCACCATTTTACAACTTGCCGTTAACTACAGACATAGAAGATAACGTTTACAGTTACCAATCAAATCCACGTATTGACTGGGTTGTTCATGCATTAGCTGACAATGGCTTACCAGTTAATCCTGCAGAACTTGGTAACCTTGAAAAAAATTGGACGCAAATGAGTGGTCAACTATCTGATGCGATGCGCAATAGTGCGTTGTGGGGATTAGGACTGTCTTTATTGTGTATCTTGATCTACCTCAGCATTCGATTTGAATTTAAATACGCCATTAGTTCGATATTGGGATTAGTGCACGACGTACTTATCACAATTGGTATTTTAGCCATGTTACATTTAGCTGGATTGCCAATTCAAATTGATTTGCAAGTGATTGCCGCTTTAATGACAATCATTGGGTACTCATTAAACGACACGATCATTATTTTCGATCGTATTCGTGAAGATACACGTTTAATGCGTAAATCTAAATTTAGCACGATTATCAACCATTCTCTGAATGCCACATTGTCTAGAACAATAATGACATCAGGAACAACAATGGTTGTACTTGTGGCCTTAGTCTTAATGGGAGGCAGCTCAATTTTTGCTTTCTCTTTAGTTATGACTATTGGTGTGATAGTTGGAACACTCTCATCGCTTTTTGTAGCAGCTCCCCTGCTACTTTACTTCCATAAAAAGGAAAGTGATAGAGAAGAGTCTGAGTTAACATTGAAAAAAGTTTAAATAACAAATTTTTAGTGTGTCAAAATTTTAAAGAGCCGCCAAATGTTTGGCGGCTCTTTTTAGACCTGTTTTTTGAGATTTACTCCTCTAAAGCCAGTATTGCATTGTCAAATTGTTGAAAATAAATAAAATAGAAACAAACAAGCGTGTTTAAGGGAATTTTTGCGATGGAAAAAAGAAGCCATCAAAGATTGTATGTTATTACAGAATAAAAATAATTGGTTTGGAACTTACGTGACACATTCAATTTTTTGCCCCTCGTCTTATCCTATCCCACATAAACACGCACAATTTCGAGGAACTGATGAATTCCAACACGAAGACAGGCGAGTTACTCTGGATATACCCACCTGAAAATAAAGAGTGGCAAGCGCAGATCGTCAAAGAATTTAGCATTCACCCTATTACTGCTCAGGTCCTCGTTTCTCGCGGTTTTTCTTCGTTAGATCAAATCCACAGCTATTTGTATGGACAGCTTCCAGATTTAATTGACCCCTATTTATTCGCCGATATGGATAAAGCAGTTGATCGAGTGTGTAGCGCCATTCAAAAGGGTGAAGGCATATTAATATACGGAGACAATGACGTCGATGGCATGACAGGCACTGCATTACTCACTGATTTTCTAACTTACATTGGCGCCAGTGTTTTTTATTATGTTCCTAATCGCACATCTTTGCGTCAAAGTTTAATCATTGATGCATTAAACTACGCTAAACAAAATCATTGTAAGTTACTCATTACTGTTGATTGCGGAATTACTGCTGCTAAAGAAATTGAACAGGTCGTAGAACAAGGCGTTGACGTCATTGTGACAGATCACCATGAACCCACAGACAAAATACCGCACACTTTAGCAACATTAAATCCAAAATTACTCATCAACTCATATCCAAATCGTCATCTCACAGGTGTTGGTGTAGCTTTTAAACTTGCACACGCTTTAACCAATCATCTCGCAAGTAAAAAAAACACTCGCAAAATTGATTTGAAGCGTTATTTAGATTTAGTTGCTTTGGGTACTATTGCCGATATGGGTTCTTTACTTGGTGAAAATCGCATACTTGTTCGTTATGGTTTAAAACAGCTTAGAAAAACACGTCGTATCGGTTTGACGAAATTATTTACTATTTGTGGTTTAGATACAGGTGATATAACAGCGGCTGACGTCGCTTCAAAAATAGCTCCTCGCTTGAATAGTTTAGGGCGTATTGCTGATCCAAGAAAAGGTATAGAACTATTATTAATTCGCGATGATAAAGCTGCCGAAGCATTAGCTAAAGAATTAGATCTATACAACATTGAACGACAAAAGATTGATCAAACTGTGTCAGATGATGTTGATCGTTACATCAAAGCTAATCCTGAAATTCTAAATGATAAAGCAATCGTTTTATCCTCAGACAAATGGCACCCTGGTGTAATTGCGATTGTTACAACTCGTATTTCTAAACAGTACAATCGCCCAACAATTATCATTGCTATTGAAAATGGGGTTGGTAAAGGATCTGCTAGAACAATTCGTGAATTTCCTCTTTTACCAAGTCTTAAAAGTACTTCCGATATACTAATAAATTTTGGTGGACATGACTTTGCTGCTGGTTTGACAATTAAAGAAGATCAAATAGAAGAATTCAAAAAGCGTTTTAAAGAATCAGCCAACGCAACTTTGCAAGGCGATGACATGCTGACTAAACTCAACTTGGATGCAAAAGCTGATTTTAATGAATTGACATTTGATTTAATGGAATCTTTAGCATTATTAGAGCCGTACGGTAATGAAAATCCAGCTCCTGTTCTTTATTGTGACGCGACGCAGGCATGGCCTCCTAAAGTCATTAGTAAATCGCATTTAAAACTCTACTTGGAGCAAGAGCGTATGCTAGAGGGTGTTGGATTTGGCATGGCAGATAAAGCGCCATTCCTACGTAGACGCAATCTTCCCCTATCTGTTGCCTTTACACCACATATAAATCGCTTTCAAAATAAGATAAGTATTCAACTTCTTATTCGAGATTTTAAAATTAAATCATGAGTGATAAAGAGTTACAAGGTGTAGTATCCGATATAGCTTTTGGTGGTTACGGCGTAATTAAACATGAAGGCATGGTTGTCTTTGTTCCCTATACAATGATGAATGAAAAAATTTCATTCATCATTACTCAACAAAAAAAACGATTTGCTTATGGAAAACTTCTTCAAATTCTATCACCTCACCCTGAACGCGTAATTCCTCGATGTCCTTACTTTACTAAGTGCGGTGGTTGTCAACTCCAGCATATGGATTATGGCTCCCAGATTTCTCATAAAAAAGATTTTGCCAAAACTCTACTTAAGAAAATTGGTAATATTGATTGTGATGAAATTGATATAGTTGGTAGCCAAAATCAATATGGTTATAGAAGACACATTAAATTGCATTTGTTTGTAAGTAATGGGCAGTATCAAATGGGTTATTATCAAACAGATAACAAAACATTAATTGCAATCGATCAATGTCCAATTTTTTCAGATCAATCTTTAATTACTTGTGCTAAAGAGATCGTCCAAAAAATTAAACCGATTAATACAGACCAAAAAGCTAGTTTGTTAATTATTCAAGGACTGAATGGCCCTTATTTTGTTTTTTATTTTGAAAAAGAAGTTCCAGAAAATTGTTCGAATATTTTTAAAGATTACCAAAAAATATGTTCTATCTTATTAAGATCAAAAAATATCGAACTGTCTTTTGGTGATACTAATGGTAAACTTTTGTGCTGCGATGAGTCTTATAACTTTTCGTTAAAAGGTTTTGTCCAAAATAATGCTGAACAAAGTCAAAATATTTATAAAGAAATTGTTGCAAAATGCTTGATGATGCAAGTTAAACAAGTATTAGATTTATACTGTGGTATTGGCATAACCTCAATTATGCTTGCAAAAGAAAATATAAAAACATGGGGCATTGAAGAAAATATTGATGCTATAAGTTGCGCCAAAGAGAATGCTAAAATACACAAAGTTAATTGCACATTCATTGCGGGTGACGCTGCAAAAGCAAGTATAAAACTAATCAAGACAATCAAATTTGATGGTGTCTTAGTAAACCCACCACGATGCGGACTCTCAGATGAAATGGTACAATCTTTAATTAAGATGTTACCTTCAGTTCTGATTTATGTCTCATGCCATCCCGCAACGATGGCAAGAGACCAGAAAATACTTAAGGAGGCTGGGTACAGAATTCAAAAGATGTCTGTGTATGATATGTTTCCACAGACGAGTCATTTAGAAGTAATGATTACACTTAAGAGATCGAACCCGGTTTAAGCGATATTGTAGTACCGGGCTGTACTCAAATTAACATTAACCAACTTTACGACGATTAATGCGTTTGTCTAAATAACTTTCTTTGTATTCACGAACATCAGTTGAGTGAATAACCCAAGCAGCACCTTTGCGGATTGCTTTAAGCATTTTTACACGTGTAGCATAATAAATCTTTTGTGCTGGCACGTTTAACATTTTAGCGACTTGATTAACAGAATAGTAGCCTTGATCGTTATCAAACAAAAGACCGCCATCAAACATTGATTTAGTACGAGAATATTTATTTTTGCGGTATTCTTCTAAATCATTTAAATCAATTTCCCAACGAGTCTTTTTAGTTGCTTTTAGTTTATTTTGTTTTATAGCAACATAAATAGCTTGACGCGTTACATTATTAATTTTAGCAGCTTCTGTAATAGAAACGACTCTTTTATCACTAGATGTTTCATCAGCAGTGATGATAGATACGACTTCTTCATCCAACGTTGCGGAGTTAGACATATTAATAACCTCCCTAATTCTTAATCTTTTATAAGTCTTTATTCCTGCTGTTTTATTCTTCAGGAAAGAGATATTATTACATAAAAAAAGATTTCAGGTCAAGGGATTACTTTATATATAATCTTTAATTGCTATCATTATTCTATTTTTAACTTTGTATATATCTTATTTTCAATTGCATAAAGTTTTATCAAACTAATGAAAATTTAAAGGAAAATGATAGATTTTTAGGTCTTATTGAGATATGGTCGAATTTTTAATTTTTTTGTGTTTTAACCCGTTACATTTCATATGCGTAAGAATATAACTGCATTGTTTATTGGTTTTACTCTATTTTTCTTATCTTTAGAGGCTAAAAACCAACCCCAACTACAAAATAAAGATGTGACGGAAATTGCCCATGATATCTTAGCGGCTCACGCTAGTAATCATGAGCTAAACGACACAATTGTTAAGCGTATTCTTATAAACTATATAGAGTACCTTGATCCGACTAAAACCTATTTTATAGAAGAAGATATCTCTCAATGGTTAAACCCCTCTAATGAGGTGTTAAATCAAGTAATTGAGGGGTTTCCTAAGGGTAACTTCACTACATTCTCAGAAATCGACCAGAAAATGCAAACGGCGATTCAAAGAAGGCGCATCTTTGAAAATCGCTTGCAAGAACAAGAATTGACTGCAGATGTTAACCCCTTGGAATTCAAGGACATGAAATGGACAGTCAATGAGGATGATTTATATTTACGTTTATTCCGTCTAAGATGCGCTCAAATCACTGCTGCTCAGAAGTTTAGTGATGATAGTAGAGAAAAGTTTATTCAACGTATTACAAAAAAGCGTCTTAAGACTGAAGAAGAGTTTATATCAAATAGTGAGTCCGATCGCAAACAATCTTCATATAATTATATTTTGAAGTCTTTAGCTTCAGCGCTTGATACTCACACGGTTTATTTTACCCCTGGTGAGGCGTCCCAATTTACTATAATGGTACAACAACGCCTCTTTGGAATTGGAGTTCAAATTCGCGATGATTTAAGTGGTTTTACTATTATGCGCATTTTAGAAGGTGGCCCTGCTGCTGAAGGCAAGCTTCTAAAAGTAAATGATCGTATTATTGCAATTAATAACGAAACTATCGTTGGATTAGATATTGAAGAATTTGTTGAAATATTAAGAGGTCCAGAAGGGACATTAGTTCATTTAACAATACTTCGATCAGTAACAGAAGGCGATGTAGTTGTAGATCACAAAATTGATATTCCGATCGTTCGAAAAGAAGTCGTATTAACCGAAACACGTTACGAAACGACTATTGAACCTTTTGCAGATGGTATTATTGCTCATTTGAAACTTTATTCATTTTATCAAGATGCTAATAATTCATCTGCTGCCGACTTGCGCGAAGAAATAAATAAATTGAAAAAAGAATACAAAGTTAAAGGGGTCATTTTAGACCTGCGTCAAAATTCAGGTGGTTTACTAGCTCAAGGTGTCGGCGTTTCTGGACTATTCATCTCAAAAGGCATTGTAGCCTCGATTAAAGACTGTAACGGTAGCGTCCAGCACTTACGTCAATTTGATAACAATCCTGCCTGGGAAGGCCCTTTAATCGTTTTAATCAGCAAAGCAAGTGCATCTGCTGCAGAAATTGTTGCACAATCTCTGCAAGACTACGGCCGAGCCATTGTAATAGGTGATGAGCATAGTTTTGGAAAAGGGACTTTTCAAACTTTTACTTTAGATACGTCTCACAACTTCTCAATTAATCCACGTGGTGAATACAAAGTAACACGTGGACGTTACTACACTGTATCTGGAAAGAGCCCTCAATTAACTGGTGTCACATCTGATGTTGTTGTTCCCGGTCCATATGCCTTTGCAGATATTGGTGAAAGCTTTTCCAAATTTCCTTTAGAAAATGACGCTATAGAGCCTCATTTTGAAGATACTTTGGATGATTTGGCGTTCACAAAACGTAAACAAATTAGTTGGCTTTATAAGCTCAATCAACAACCAATTATCACTCAATATAATCAGCATCTAACACAACTGAGACTAAATTCGAAAAAACGCATTGAACAAAACACTTCTTATCAAACTTTCTTAACGGCTATTCAAAAGAAAGGCGAAGAAATTGATGAAGAAGAAGTTTTAATTTCTATCGACCATCAATATGTTGAGAGCGTTAACATCATAAAAGATTTGATTGTTCTAAATAATTGACAACTATTGTTGAGAAATGAAAAATTTTTGGATTTAAACCATTGAATTAGGAAAACTATGGACGTACGTGTACGTATAGCCCCCTCTCCCACTGGAGACCCCCATGTAGGTACCGCCTACATGGCCTTGTTTAATTTAATATTTGCTCGTCATTATAACGGACAATTCATTATTCGAATTGAAGACACCGATCAAACACGCAGTCGTCCCGAATATGAAGAAAATATTTATGAAGCATTAAAATGGTGTAAGATCCAATGGGATGAGGGTCCTGATATCGGTGGTCCATACGGTCCATATAAGCAATCTGAAAGAACAGATATCTACCGCAAATACTGTCAGCAACTTTTAGATGAAGGTAAAGCTTATAAATGCTTTGCCACTGCAGAAGAATTAGCTGAAATGCGTGAGGTGGCAGCCAAGACCGGTAAAAGACAAGGATACGATCGTCGTTACCGAAACTTGTCTGAAAAAGAAGTTGAAGAGCGAATTGCTGCTGGTCAAACTTATGTTGTCCGCTTAAAAGTTCCATTAACTGGTGAATGCGTCATTGAAGATGCCATTAGAGGACGCAGTGTTTTCCCATGGGCCGATGTCGATGATCAAGTGCTTATGAAATCGGACAATTTTCCAACGTACCACCTAGCAAATGTTGTTGATGATCATTTAATGAAAATATCACATGTCATTCGTGGAGACGAATGGATGAGTTCAACTCCTAAACACGTTTTACTCTACGATTGTTTTGGATGGACTCCACCCACCTTCTTACATATGCCACTGTTGCTTGGCAAGGATGGAAGAAAACTTTCAAAACGTCGAAATCCAACATCTATTTTCTATTACCGCGATGCGGGGTATCTTTCAGAGGCCTTTTTAAATTTCTTAACATTAATGGGCTATAGCATGCCTGGTGATACTGAAATTTATTCAGTTGAACAAATTTGTAAAGAATTTGATCCTAAACGCATCGGCGCATCTGGTGCTGTTTTCGACGTCTTAAAACTCGATTGGATTAATCAACAGTATTTGATTAATAACATTCCTCAAGACCAACTCTGGAAACGTATTCAGGAGTGGAGCTTTAACGACGCTTTTATGCAAAAGTTAATGCCACTTGTTCACACACGGATTAAGACGTTTGGCGAGTTTATGGAACTTTGTGATTTTTTATTTATCAATCACATTAAGTACTCTAATGAATTATTGTGTCCAAAAGATTTAAGCTCAGAACTTGCTATGAATGCTCTACAAGGCATGATATGGCATATGGATGAAGTTGAGAATTGGGGACGCGATGGATTTGAAAGCGGTGGTAAACGCGTTGCTGCTGTATTTGGTATCCATTTCAAAAAACAGATGATCCCTCTTTTATTTGGATCTATGATGGGTAAACATCATGGCCCCCCACTATACGACTCTGTTACTCTATTAGGAAAAGATCGCGTACGAGTACGTCTGCTTAATTCAATAGAGTTTTTAGGTGGACTGTCAAATAAAGCGATGGATGCTTTGAAGAAAACTTGGAAACAAGCCTCAGTAGACGTCTCTTAAATATCTTTTGTCTTGGCGCAGCTTTTTAATAAAAGCACGCGCCCCATCTTCTGCCATGGAGCCATGCTCCATGGCTATTTGTAAAAGAGTAGTCTCGACATCTTTAGCCATACGATGAGCATCACCGCAGACATACAGATAAGCACCCTCTTGAAGCCAATTCCAAAATTCTGCGCCTTCTTGATGCATTAAATGCTGCACATAAATTTTATGGCTTTGGTCACGGGAAAATGCTGCGCTAACTTTAAGATGGCCAAGATCCATGAGCTCATTCCAATACTCTTCGTATAAGAAATCAGTCGCACGGTTACGCTCTCCAAAAAAAAGCCAATGTTTACCACTAGCACCTTTTTTTAAGCGCTCTTGCATAAATCCACGAAAAGGTGCAATACCAGTTCCAGGCCCAATCATGATGATGGGCTTTGTATGGTCATCAGGGATTGTGAAATGCGCTGTTGGCTGAATATAAAGTGGGATGACAGCTTCGTTTAAAGGAACGTTGCAACCTAAAAATTGACTGGCAACTCCAAAACGTTTTTTCCCATTCGTTTCATATTCAACCATTCCAACAGTTAAATGAATCTCATCATCAACGTGTTCTTGGGAAGATGCTATTGAATAAAAACGAGGTAAAAGAGGAGGTAATAAGTTGCAAATCTCTTCAAGTGTTAAATCATAGTCTGGATGAGCACTCAAGAAATCCCATAGTTCATGTTGAGCTAGATAATGGGCTAATTGATCAGGTTGATTAAGGAGAAGCTGCAATTGTTCTTTTACTTGATCATTATGATAACTGTTCAAGACTGCTGTGAATAGTGGCTTACCAATTTTACAGATATTAACAATACGACTCAAAAATTGATCTAACGGATATGCCTGCCCTGTTCGTTTATAATTCACAATGGTTGAAGCATCAGCATTTAATGCATTTAAAGTATTTTTTACAACTTCCGGGTCGTTTTGTGGAAATACTGCGACAGAGTCCCCAACCCGGTATTTAATACCCGAGTTTTTCAGACATAGGGCTAAATGCAGGGTCTGTTTCTCAGATCCTGGTTTAGTTAATCCCTTTTTTTCTTTAAGAGACGCGTAAAATGGTTGGTTTTTATCGTAATGAGCCATAAGTAGAAGGATTTTAACTAATTCGACTATCTAATGTCTACAACGGTTTAAAGAATTTATCTTGTCGAGCAGAGTTAAAAAAGATATATAATAAAAAAAAATTGGTTTTATGGAATATCTATATTTATTTTTAAAAGGAATTGTACTGGGCTTTGCAATTGCCATGCCATTAGGACCTGCTTCCTTTATATACATGCGCCATGCTTTATCAAAAGGGTTTGCTCATGGATCATTGGCGGCACTAGGGGCATCACTTGCTGATACGCTATATTCGATTATAGCTGCAGTAGGTGTATCTTTTATCATTGGATTCTTAACTAATAACTTAAGTTATTTCCGTTTTTTCGCAGGCATTGTTTTAATTTACCTCGGATTATTAATGTTATACACTCAGCACCAAACACTCATTCATAAAAAGGAGTCGTGTAAAAGCTCGACCACATTATTTTTCACAACATTTTTGATTACACTTTCCAATCCACTTACAATACTTGTGTTTGCAGCCATTTATGCTAGTTTTGGCCATATATTATTTCATAAAACTTGGGCATCAACCTTGTCTATATCATGTGGAATATTTATAGGTTCTTGGGCCTGGGGCAGTTTACTTTCCTTAGGTGTATCTAAAATTGGTAAGAAATGGCACTTAAAAACAACTCAGTGGATGCACTGGATATCAGGTAGCTTAATGATATTTTTTGGTATTTATACACTGTATCCAAATATCGTCGATTTCCTAATGCATCTGAAAACATTATGTAGTTAATTTAGAGGCTGCTATTTTCCTTTTTCAAATTATTCATTTTAAATTGGAAAAGAACATGAGCAGCCTATTAAAAATATATGATCCTCTTCAACCTACAACTCCCTATCAACATCCATATGATGTCGTCCCACCACAAATAAGAACACATTCTGTTAGAAAATTTGAAGTTCTTGATGTCAACACAATTCCTTATACTTTACTGATTATTGGAGCATTGGGAATCGGGTTATTAGCTTTTAAAGAACAAGACGCAGTAGATAAAATGAATTTATATTTTGCATCTTCTTGTTTTGGACTTGCAGGAGTTGGTGGACTATTTTATTCATATTTTTTTCAAGAAAAGAACCAAACTAAAGATCAATTGATTAAAGAATCTTTTAAGGTTTAAGGCTAACAGACAAAAAAAATCGATAAGGAATATTTCCTTATCGATTTTTTTTACTTGGACTAGTTTTATTTCTTAACGACCACGTTGAATATGGTAATTAGCAATATGAGAATGTGCAGCTTCCATTAGATCAGCAGGTGTAGCGTAATTTTCAGGAACAAAACCTGTTTCTAAAAGCTGTACACAACCTTGCATAATCTCTTCCTGAGTCAAATCAGATTTTTTAACATCGCTTGCAATTACTTCTCTTAAACGCTCTAAACGAGCTTCTTGCATTTTGCGATTTCGTTCTTGCAAACGGTGTATCTCTGAACTTTTATGATTAATAACAGTTGATTGAAGAGTTTCTACAGGTCGAAACTTTACAAACTGTTTAAAATCTGTGACAAAGTCTGATTTTACATTTAAATTGCGTTGAGAAATAACTGTATTAACGTTTTTTAAATCCTTACTTAATGAATCTTTTTCAACATTGGGAGAGTCATTTAAAAAAACGGACTTAGATAAACTAGCAGATACAGCTGTGATAAACTCTAAAAGTTTTCCAGAAGCCTGTTTAGTGACTATTTGTCCGTTAGCGTTTAAAGACGAGACCTGAACAGATGGTTTAGACTGTTTTGAATTATTCTGGACTTGTATTAAAGTCTGTCCTTGCACCAAATTTTTTAAAGCATCGGATTGATCACTAAAAATAATATTCAAGGGAATAAATTTGTTTTGCAAAGTTGTTTTAGGCTGATCGATTTCAAGTAATCTTCTAAATTCTGTGGCCTGTGAATAGTCGCTCATTGAATACTTAATGATTTTTCTAAGCGCAAGGGCACTAATTTCAGGGTTTACAAATCCAGATGACGCATCATATTTTTTTTGAGAACCACTTACAATCACAGTGACAATATGATTTCTATCAGTATTACCGACATTTAAATTATAGATGGAGTCAAATAGAATCGCAAAGTTATGGGAAACTCTGGTTGTATTGTGAGGATCTAACATAATACATCCTTTGTTACTAACAATTGATCATATTGTATAAAATTGGCAATTAAAAATCAATTATACGAGATTTTCATTAAAAAGACTTAAGCCCCTCATTTAGAGGGGCTTTAACGCTAATCTTTCATGGAAAGTAAGAACTCGATATTACTATTTGTCTTTTTAAGGCGACTAAGTAGTAAGTTCATGGCATCTATAGGGTTAAGATCAGCCACAGCTTGACGCATATGGTAGATTTTTTCCAGTTCTTGCGGATGGTAGAGTAAATCTTCTTTACGAGTACCACTCTTGATAATATCAATAGCCGGCCAGCTACGTCGATCAGCAAGACGCCTATCTAATACAAGCTCCATATTACCAGTACCTTTAAACTCTTCAAAGATAACCTCGTCCATACGAGAGCCGGTATCAATCAAAGCTGTTGCGATGATTGTTAATGAGCCACCTTGCTCGATGTTACGCGCTGCACCAAAGAACCTTTTGGGTTTATGCAGAGCGTTAGCGTCGATACCACCCGTTAAAATCTTACCGCTGTGTGGTTCAATTGTGTTGTAGGCACGAGCTAATCGGGTCAAGGAGTCTAAAAGAATGACAACATCATGGCCATATTCAACAAGACGGCGGGACTTTTCTAAAACCATCTCAGCAACTTGAACGTGTCTTTCTGGCGGTTCGTCAAACGTTGAGGCAATAACCTCACCTTTGACGATACGACTCATGTCCGTTACCTCTTCAGGCCTTTCACCAATCATTAAAACAATCAGTACGCACTCAGGATTATTGATCGCAATGGCATTAGCGATATTTTGCAAAATAATCGTCTTACCAGTACGAGGAGGTGCAACAATTAAGCCACGCTGCCCTTTACCAATTGGAGCTGCAAGATCGAGTACGCGAGTGGCCATACGATCTTTTGTTGTCTCCATTACTAAACGTTGGTTTGGATATAGAGGCGTTAAGTTTTCGTATAAAATACGCTCTCTAGCTTTTTCTGGAGGACGGCCATTAATTGTATCAACTTTCAGTAAAGCAAAGTATTTTTCTTTATCTTTCGGAGATCTAATTGTTCCGCTGATTGTATCGCCTTTTTTCAAATCGAAACGACGAATTTGAGCTGGAGATACATATATATCTTCTGCGGAGGGAAGATAATTGTACATTGGTGAACGTAAAAAGCCAAAACCGTCGGGTAATACTTCTAAAACGCCTTCACCATAGAGAACTTCGTTAGGACGCTCGGATTTACCTTTCACAATTTCGAAAACTAGCTGTGATTTAGGCATTGAACCAATATTTCTGATGCCCATATTTTTAGCATAGTGCGATAACGCATCGATATTCATGCGCTGCAGATCAGAAATTTTAGTAATTTCTTCGATCAAATGTTGAGATGCAGTCTTTTCTTCAGTCTGCACGGGGGCATGCACGGGTGTATGGGGTTCGTTTGGTTTTTCGTCCTTGGAAATGATGTTTTCTACAGGAGTTTTTTCATGTTCCATGCAAACTCAGGCTCCTTCTCACATGTTTAAGCTGTTAATTTTTGAAAGAGCTTTGAGACGTCTTCTGAAAGCTTTTCTAAACTGAAATTATTTTCTATAACGTAATGCGCTTTTGCTGCTTTATCAGCAACAGTCCACTGTCTAGCCATACGTGTTAAGTAGGCTTGTCGCTCTTCACCTTTAAGGGTAAATCGATCAAGCGCCACATCTTCGTTAGCCGAAACAACGACAACTGAATCAAAAAATGTCTCAAAGGAAGATTCAAACAATAAAGGAACTTCAACGACGAATAAGGAATAACTATTGTCATCCTTAACAGCCTCATAGAGGTGTTCAATTTGCTCTTTTACTATTGGATGGATCATCTCTTCGACTTTAGTTAAAAGATCTCTGCGATCAAAAATAATTTGAGCAATCTTTTTACGATCTATCTGTTGAGATGACGTCACTATATCTTGACCAAGAAGACCTATAATTTGCTTTCCGAGCTTTGTTTCGGGAGATAATAACTGATGGACTATTTCATCAGAGCTTAATACATAAGCTCCAAGATCTTTCAAGAATTGGCAAACGGTTGTTTTGCCACACGAGAGTCCACCAGTAATGGCGACTTTCTTCAATTTTAACACTCCTTCCAATTTTTGCCAACAGAGATGTCTACTACTAGCGGCACACTTAGTTCAAATATTTTTTCCATAGTCGCTTTTACCATGCATTCCATGTCAATTATCTCAAAGTTAGGCACTTCGAACAACAGCTCATCGTGAATTTGCAAAATCATTAAAGATAGTTTCTGCTGTTTTTTTAGCTGCTGATCGACCCTCAACATCGCAAATTTAATTAAATCGGCTGCAGTGCCCTGTAATGGGGTATTAACAGCTAAACGCTCAGCTTGTGTTCTAATAACACCATTTTTACTCAAAATGTCGGGTATTAGACGCTCTCTGCCGGTCATTGTGACAGCTTTACCTGATTGACGCGCTTTTTCTTTACAACTCTCTACAAAGTCTCTTACTTTAGGATATCGATGAAAATAAGACTCAATAAATACAGCTGCCTCTTTCATAGATATTCCCAGCTCCTGGGATAGACCAAATGCTTGCTGGCCATAGATAATGCCAAAGTTAACAGCTTTAGCAGCTCTTCGTTGATCTTTAGAAACATTGACAAGAGGTACGTTAAAAATTTGTGAAGCTGTGAAAGCGTGAATATCTTCGTTATGATTAAAAGCTTTAACCAGTTCAGGATCTTGACTCAAGTGTGCTAAAAGCCTTAATTCAATTTGCGAATAGTCACCACTCAAATAGCTCCAATTCTCTTTTTGAGGTCGAAAAGCTTCACGAATTTTTCGGCCTTCTTCAGTACGAATTGGAATATTTTGTAAATTTGGATCTTGGCATGAAAGCCTTCCAGTGGCTGCTACAAACTGATTAAATGTGCAGTGAATTCTACCCGTCTTTTTATTGATTTGGTTTGGAAGACTTTCAATATACGTAGATCGCAATTTCTCCAATGTTCGATATTGTAGAATTTTATTAATAATTGGATGGTGATTTTTTAAATTTTCTAACACATCTGCATTTGTAGAAAATTGACCGGTAGATGTTTTTCGACCGCTTTTAATACCCATCTTCTCAAATAAAATAATCCCTAATTGCTTCGGCGATGAAATATTAAATTCTTCTTGAGCAAGTTCATAAATTTCTTTTTGTAAAATGGCAATTAGTTCTTGAAATTCTTTTGACATTACATGCAAATGCTCTGCATCAATGTAAATACCAGTACGCTCCATTTCTTCCAAAACACGCTGTAATGGTAATTCCAAATCAAAAAACAAAGATTGAAGTTTTCGCTCTTGAATATCTTTGGCTAAAATCTGTTTTAGCTGAAATGTTAGATCGGCATCTCTACAACAATATGATGCGACATCTTCAATTGGAACTTCGGCCATAGTTCTTTCTTTGCGACCTTTTCCTAAAAGTTCATCTATTGAGCCTTTGGACTGCCCTAAGAACTGTTGAGCTAAATTTTCTAAAGAATGTCTGTGCGAATGAGAGTGGAGTAAATAAGATGCTAACATGGTATCAAATGAAACACGGCTAACTGTTATACCATGATTAAATAATGCGTGTAAATCGTACTTAACATTGTGTCCGTAAAATCCTTTTCTAGAGTCTGCAAAAAGAGGCTTTATAGAATCGACAACTCTTTCTTTACCCAATTTACCATTAAAAGGAACGTAATACGCTTTACCCGATTGAACACAAAAACCAACGCCAACGACTTCTGCAGCAAATGGTGATAATGCAGTCGTTTCAGTATCAAAAGCAATCTCATCAACTTTTTGAAGATCAGATAACATCTCTAAAAGACTTTGCTCATCATCAACACAGCGATAATTACCTTCATGAAAATCTTCTTGATGAGTTTTAACAGGCACAACAGGAATATTCGACATCTCTTTAAGTAAAGATGTAAAGTTCATATTTCGGTAAAATTCAGCTAATAAAGCATCGTTGGGCGTTTTCTTTCTAAAAAATTGCTCATTTTTTGGAAAATCGATCGCAATATCGATCACTGCTAAACGCTTGCTAAATAAAGCAATCTCTTTCTCCCGCATGAGAACTTCTTGCTTTTTGCCTTTAACCTGTGTCAAATTAGCAAGTAAATTTTCCAGCGTTCCAAACTCTTGAAGAAGCTGAGATGCCGTTTTAGGGCCTATACCTGTAACTCCAGGAATATTATCTGAAGAATCCCCTGTTAAACTGAGCATATCCACGATTTGATCAGGTGTCACACCATAGAGGTCACGAACTTTTGCAGCATCGACAACCAAATTATCTTTATGCGTATGTAATACTAAAATGCGATTGTTGATCAGCTGGCACATGTCCTTGTCACTTGTACACATATAAGCTGTAGCATTGTTATCATGAGCCCATACAGCGACACTTCCAATCGTGTCATCTGCTTCTACACCTTCTACAGATAACTTTGGAATGCCTAACAAATCACATAAGTCTGAGGCCCATTGAATCTGATGAGGAAGATCTTCTGGAATAGATTGACGATGAGCTTTGTATTCAGAATAAATTTCTTTACGTGATCTTTTATTATCTTCTCCATCAAAAACAGCTACAATATGGTCCGGCTGAAAATCTTTTAAAATTTTTACAACAGATCGTATAAATCCAAATAAAGCATGAGTTGACTTTCCTTCGCTATTCGTCATGCGTGGCAAGGCATAATACGATCTAAAAAGGTAACCGGATACATCTAGGATGTAAATTTTTTCTAAGGACATGGCAATGGAGGGGCTCTTTAGACTGTAACAGATAAATTTAAAGCTCAATTCTATCAATATAGCCTATATTTCCATACAAAAATACCAACTATACATTTAATTGTTTAAAAAGCACGCCGTTCAGAGGTTTCAAAAACCTTAAATTACTTGAAGCTTCATTTTCATTAATTTTTTTTCTCTTTAAACGATCGAGTGTATTTAGGTCGTTTAAAATATGATATAACTCACCATTGTGCAAATTATGAACATCAATAAATTCGCAGTAACATCTATAGGCAATTTCAACTTCTTCAAATTCTTTGTCCGACAGGACGTAAATATCATTAGTCAAAAATCCTGTAACTTTAGCAAAAAGAAAATTAAATATTTCACGAGAAGTTGGCCATTGTATTTCATCCCTTTTAAGCATATTTTCAAGAGCATTTTGATCAATATTTTTAGACCTTAAAGCATCAATCGATGCAGAAAATAAATAAACTCGATCATAAATGCGTTGTAATTCTACTGGAATAGCACTCATTTTTTTTATAAAGTTATTTGTGATAATCAAGTAG
>JAEMRK010000001.1:100228-137819 GCA_016463375.1 Parachlamydiales bacterium
GTTTTTTTAGCATAAATTTTATCAAATAGTAAAATCAATAAATCAAAGTCATTTAAATTTTCAAAAATCGATTTTACTAATTTTTCTAACGTATTTTTATCTATCTTATTTTCCAAAAAATATTCGAGGTAACCTATACAAGTTTCAACTCTTTGTAAATCACATAAAACAATTTCATATTTAACTAAAATATCTAAAATTTCAGTTAAACTATTTATGTATAAAATTTGATGCTCGCTGGGATAAGTTAAATCCAAAAGCCATTCGTTGTCATAATAAAATTGGGATAAAGTTTGATTTTGACAGCCATCAGTATCTAAACTTAAAATATTTTGCTTTACAGCCACTATAGATTTGTAAATACTGATAATATCCGTAGCATCTGCAAAGCTGACCTTGGCATATTTATGCTCTGTTTTATTGATTGAAATGTTAGTTTCAAGCAGCCTAACAATAGACCTATTTGCACCAGCAAGGGTGTCATCTTGAGGTACTGGAGACAGTTTTTTTTTGAGTGACCACATTCCTAAAATTAAGCAATTATTTCTACCTAATAAATTTTCTTTGGCAAATGTTGCAATGTCATTAATGCTAATATCAAATTTTTTCGCATGTTGAAAAGTTAGGATATTTTTTATTGATCTGACTATAAAATTTAAATCTAGAGGGCTGTTTGCAATTTTAATTTGTTTATTTACAAGGCTGGTCACATTGATTTTTGCATCAAATTTTTTAATTGCATTAACTCGACCAGTTGTATCTACCTCGTATAAAGCATTTATACCTTGTTTGAACAATGATATTAGAATAGGTTTTGCTAATTGAATTTTTTCATTATAAAATTTAGGACCGCCACGAGTACTAAGTGCTGGCACAGATGTAGACATTCTATTTTAGAGCCCTTTAAGTTAATCCATTCATCATTTTAATCAATTTAAGTTTTTTTGCAGATCTCAAAATTTAATCAATACCAAAAATATGTAAAACATGAAGTCCAAAAATTTTAATTGAACTATTTACCTAATAAGATTGCTGTTATAAGTTACCTTCTTGCTTTTGAATATCAAAAATTACAGGAGATTTTGATGAAAAACACCTTTTGCACACTACTAGCAGTCCTTTTTGGTTTTGCGATTCAACCACTCTTTGGCATTGCACCTCAGCAAAACCCAGTTGTGGTTTTTGAAACAACTCAAGGAAATATTGAGTTAACATTATATCCTAATCAGGCGCCTAAAACTTGTGAAAATTTTATTGAACTGGTTAACAGCGGTTATTATAACGGAACAACTTTTCACCGTGTAATCAAAAACTTTATGATTCAAGGTGGTGATCCGCAGGGCAATGGAACAGGTGGTCAATCAATTTGGGGTAAACCGTTCCAGGATGAATTCTCACCAATTTTGACATTCAATCGTCCAGGATTATTAGCAATGGCAAATCGTGGACCAAATACTAATGGCAGCCAGTTTTTTATTACTACAGCCCCTACACCTTGGTTGAATAATAAACATACAATTTTTGGTGAAGTATCTGAAGGTTACAATACTGTCAAAAAAATTGAAGCGACTCCTACTGGTGCGATGGACAAACCCCTCACGCCTCAAGTCATAACAAAAGCTTATATGAAATCTTAGAGAAAAAAAGCTGCCTCGAATGAGGCAGCTAATTAGATATTACGGTTGGTAGTAGTAAAGACACTGATTAGTAAATTCACAAGGAAACTTCTCATCAAATTTAATTTGATGAGTCACTTTACCCGTCAAGACAGGCGATTCAGATTTTACAAGGCTTTGCAACCAATTGCTCGATTCAAGTCCATATACCTGATAGCTTTCATCTTCTTTAATGCCAGACGCGCGAGCTAAATCGGCCATACACTTATTATATGACGGCGATACTACATCTATATAACCATAAGCTAATGCTTGCTCAGCTACGTACACATTAGCTCCATATTTTTGAGTCAAATCTTCTTTAGTAATTTTTGGACGCGCTTTTGTGACAATATCTACAAAGTGATCATAATAAAAATTAACAATCGATTGGTCATTGGCTTCTTCGCCTGCAACCCATGGTTCAAACGGACTCATCGCATCTTTATGTTTACCAGCTTTAAGAGTTAAACACTTTACACCCATTTTATCCATTAGAGTTGCGACATTAAAATACCTTCCATAAACACCCACAGATCCAATGATACTTACTTCTGATGCATAAATTTTATCGGCAGAGCATGCGACATACATACCGCCGGAGGCGCACATACCATCTACAAATGCATAAACAGGAATATTGAATCGCGCTTTGTACTCGTTAATCGAAGCATAAATTTTATCAGCATCAATAACTGTTCCGCCTGGAGAATTAATATGTAAAAACATACCTTTAATACGGTTAGTCATAAGTCCTTGACGGGATTCGAGCAATTGAATAGCAATATTATCTGCATTAAGCTGATCTGTACCAATGGCTCCATCAACGTCTAACCACAAGATTACAGGTCCAGCAACTCCTGCATTTCTATCTCCATTTTCATCTGAGTATTGAACATAATCATATGAAACTGCGGGTTCTTTAGTTGAACCAAAAACAATTGCCACTAATAATACGACAACTACAATACCGACGGCTATGCCAAGAATTGAAAACAAAGCGACGCAAAATGAACGGATTGAGGATAAAAACATCGACTCACGGTGGGGTTGCATGGATAAACCTTTAATTTATTAGCTAATCTAACTCGCAGTGTAGAGTCTATTTACTTTTTTCGAAAGGTGTTTAACTTAATCGATTAATTGGTTAGCCTAGCTATTTAAAATTTAACTCTTTAGTAAGTGATTTTGATGAATAATTCTACTTTTATTCAAAAGTCAGCAAATGTTTATATCGCATTGAGCTGGATTTTTGACTCAGCTTTAATTATTTTAGCAGCGATACTACTGCATTATTTAGTGCGTAATGTGTTTTCAATGCTGGAAAGGCATTACATATACACTAAAGAAAAGTGGAAGTATGGTCTTGTTTTAGCACTACGCTTACCGTTAAACATTTTGATATGGTTAACTGCCATATCACTAGTTGGTGACATTGTTCTTAAGAAAAAAAATTGCCACGACTACTTATGGTCGACGCAGGAATTAAGACAATTAGCTATTTTACTATGCTTAAGTTGGTTTTTGTGGCGCTGGAAAAAATCGATGCAAGCTTATTTATTAAGCAAACCACACGTTCAAAAATCGTTTGAAAAAGCACGCCTCATTGCTTTTGGTAAATTGGTTAATGTCATAATTGTCGTTTTAACTATCATTCTTGGATTGCAAATTATTGGATTCAACATCCAAGCATTAGTAGCTCTTGGTGGTGTTGGCGGTTTAGCTTTAGGTATTGCTGCTCGAGACGTAGTCGCCAATTTCTTTTCTGGTTTTATGATTTACGTGACAAAACCATTTATAATTGGTGATTGGATTCGAGTTCAAGAGCGTCAAATTGAAGGAACTGTCGAAGAAATTGGTTGGTACTATACAACCATAAAGTCATTTAGCAAGCATCCGCTCTACATCCCTAACTCAATATTTTCAACAGTTGTCGTTGCCAACCCCGGAAGACGAACGCATTGGAAAATAGAAGAGAAGCTTTCAATTTCTTACTCTGATTTCAAAATTTTGCGCCCGTTGATTCAAGAAATGCAAGAAATGGTGGATGAGCATCCCGACTTGGATCGCCATCAAGACCATTTCATCTACTTCGAACGCTTTGGTGAATCTGCCCTTGATATTACGATTACTGTGTACACAATATCTGAAGAAAAACATCTATATCCTTACATCAAGCAAGATATTTTATTGAAAGCAGGTGAGATTATTTTGAAACATGGTGCAAAATTTGGAATACCGGCTCGCCGTATTGAGACTTTGCAACCTCTTTGACTATTCAAATGTAATTGAATAGTAGCAAGGTTCCGTAGTTTTTAAAAGTTTTGAGTCAATTTTTAAAGTGCGTAGTTTAAAGTCGTGTTCCCAAGGAATGACCTCACCATTACGACGCACTTCTAAAACTTCTCTTTCGCAGTACAACATAATTGGAGATCCCTCTAAGCAGCGTATATTTAGAACTTCTTCTTCATGTTGTACTTCTGTAATAGGAGCTGGCGCTAAGTAATAGCTTGAACACCCCCAAACAGCAATTCCTTTTTCTACCGGAACAAATGTATAGATATCACTCATACTAGGTGTAAGAACAACATCAAAATACTCTAATTTGTCGACCAATCCCAAAAATCCATTACGATAACTAAACAAAGCGAATGTATCGCCTTTAAGATCGGGTATGTCTAGAGGAGAAACAGATTCATTAACCGAATTTTTATCATTAATGACGTTAAATGCTACGATAATGCCCGCTTTTCCTTTAAATGTATAAGCTTTGTAAACTTTAGTATCATGAACGGGATCTACGAATAATGATTGTTGACACAATGTTAAAGGCTCATCTGGTTTCAAAATAATGCCGGACGCTAAAATGAGTTTCTGAAGTAAACGTTTATTGTGTTTACCAGGCAAATCCCCGATAACATGACAGACTCCAGAAAACGCATGGAATATCGCTAAATGTTCACTGAGAAGTCCATGAGTAATCCAACCCCCAATATCCGGCTGCATTAAAAATTGTAACCACAAACAATTTGTTAAATGATTGCGCAAGGAGCGCATCAAACCCATTGGATGCTTCCAATCAGTTGTGCTAGCAGACCTGGCTATCGGTGATGTCGACCAATAAAAAAGATTTTCATTCCTAAGGCATTCCGTATTTATAGTAGGCTGATTAAACTGAATATTTGCAGCGGCTTGTATGGCCGCTTGTAAATTTTTGTACAAAGCTGTCGCATTAATTTGGGGTTTATCAAATTGTGATACAGCATTTTGATCACCAATTTTAACAAAATTAATGCCCTGTTCTTTTAAGTAGGCATAGTAATCATAAAAAAATTGAAACGTACGACCTAGATCGCTTCCTAAATAATAACGACCGTAACGATCAGGCGGTAAGTCATACTGCTTGGCTAAAAAAGGATGGATGCCGCCTCGATAACCCATAATTCCGTGCCATATACCCACTTTATGAATTCCTAAGGCTTGTAAATCGACAACTAAACCTTTTAATCCTCGATTAAAACGCTCTTTGTCAGCTTCAAAATCGAGCATTGCCCATTTACGTTCTTCATCCTTGCCATTCAATGCCAGTTGTTGCCAACCCTCATCAATCATTACATATTTAATCGGCACGCCTTGAGACAAAAGACTTTTAACTGCAGAAATAATTTTTTCATGATTGATATCAAGACCAAGTGCTACACCAGAATCCCAACCTAAATAATCAAGCCAACTGGGTAATTGGGATTTGAAAGAAGCCATTCGTCCATGATTGCCAGTAATTTTTAAGGCAAGCTGCAGTGTCTCATCAAGTAGAGCCTTTAAATCGTAACCCCTTAAACAAATCAATGGAGTCCTTGTTTGTTTTGCATCGCGGCTTGCGCCACTGCGTAAAACAAGATGCAATCCATCTTCATCTGCTTCTAAATAAGATTCTAAATCTTTGTGAGATAAGCAAAATAAAACAGTGTAACCAAATTGATCGTGAGTGATTACAAAAAAAGTACTTGAGGGTACGGATTTAAATGATTCTCCGTAAAATGGTATAGAAAAATCGCTGTCTGGTCTAGCAAGTCGAGAACCAGTAATTCGAAAATTTTGTCCCTCAACGGCTTGAAGGTTAATTTTCAAGTATCCGATAAAAGTTTCTATCGAAATTAGTAAAGGATCACCAATCGATACATAATCGGTTAATGGTAATACTGGATTTTTTTTCGAACAAATAAATTGCATGACTTGAACGCCGGCCCGTCTATTTACTGAGACAGATAAGGGACTTGTCGATTAATCGCAAATCTTTTAAATTTAAGAAGAAAAAGGTTGTTTACCAAAACAGTAACGGCTCTATTAAATTAATGCTTATTTAATTTATAGCATTTGGTTCATTCAATCCAAAGTGTTTTAACATCACGGACGAGTAAAAACAGATTAAACCTTAGGTTAAAAATCAGTTGATTGATCCTTTTATTATCTACCTTCTTTACAAACATCCGGAGCTAGCACCCTGGATTATTCTTGCTGGTATGATTCTTACCGGCTTTAACATACCAATTAGTGAAGACTTACTTATTGTTTTAGGCGGCGTCTGGTCTGCAAGCTTTGTACCACATAAAGCCATACATATCTGGTTATGTTTATTTATTGGTGCATACTTGGCAGATATGGTTGCTTATTGGACAGGACGCCTATTAGGAAAAAAACTTTTAGTATGGCGTTTCTTCAAAGATATCATTACTGAACAACGATTAGAAAAAATTCATAAGTTTTATGATAAATACGGATTATTTAGCTTTTTAATTGGGCGTTTTATTCCATTCGGTGTACGCAACTGTTTATTCATCAGTGCCGGCATGGGTAAAATGACGTTTAAGCGATTTTTATTAATAGATGGAATTGCATCTTTTGTTTCAACTTCTGTTGGTTTTAGTATTATTTATTTCTTAGATCGACGTTATCACTTTGGTAAGCATTTACAAGACCTTTTGGATTATATAAGCGGTTATGATAAAGTACTGATTATTATAGTAGCTGGTTGCGCTGCAATTTTTGGCACAATTTTCTTTATTCGTCATAAGTTGAAAAAAAAAATTCGCAATAAGCAACAGGAAAAACCTCTTCCTATCGAGGCACACCAATTCAATAGCGTGAGTGATGACCTCTGAGATGTCATATTTCCGAGTATTACCCAACATCTTATCGATTGTTCGAGGAGCCTCGGCATTTCTCTTTTTAAATGAGAAAACGTCTGTACGGTTAGCAGCTATCTGCATCGCCTTAGTTACCGATTATTTAGATGGATTTTTAGCCAGGCGTTACAAATTAGTAACTCGTGTTGGAACAGTACTAGATCCAATCATGGATAAGTTCTTCGTATTATTTGCAGCGGCTGTATTTTTAATTGAAGGACGTTTAAATATCTGGTGCTTATTAGCACTAATATCTCGTGATTTATTTTTATGTTTATTTGCCCTGTATCTGAAGATCAGAGGAAGTTGGTCGAATTACCGCTTCCGTGCTATTTGGTGGGGTAAAGTAACAACAGTTGGCCAGCTTTTACTTTTGCTAGGCCTTACATTGAATTTAACTCCCCCACCACTTTTATTTGCTGGGTTTTTATTCCTAGGACTTTTGTCTTTTATCGAACTTTATAGTGGCCTAACAAAGATAGACCACGATAAATAGTGACTGCACCCTAACGGGTGACAGCAACTTCTTCGACATTAACAGGAGTTGGAGTCGCCACTGGTGTTGCACCAACTGGTGCTGCAACAGTGCGTTCTTCTTCTTTGATCTGTAATGTCTCATGATGAACGATAAGTTCTGAGAACCTGCGTCCAAGAGCTTTCACAGCAACCATCCACAAACTGATGACCACAAGTAAGAAACCTCCAACATACGGAGCACTAGCAGCAACTGTTCCAAAGAACATCAGCAATCCTTGATGGATAACTGATCCACCAGATTTACCTAAACGAGAACCAACGCCATCAATTGCAGCTTTGCCTTTCAATTTAGATTCGCGATCTAGCGGAATAAACGACAACTCTTTAGTCGCATCAAACAGCGTATATTTAGATGCACGACTCAAACAGTTTTGGGCTGATCCAAAAAACACCACAAGTGCTAGCGGTGTGGATCCTAATAATGCCACAAATCCGCCGAGTGGATCTTGGAATAGTAAAAAGGAGAAAAAGCCAATACTTGTGCTGAGCAAGATAAATGGCGGAATCATTGCAGTGAATGTCCATCCACATTTTCTCAAAGAATTCCCTGAGATAAATACGGCAGTCAGTGTTGCTAAAATACCCGTAATCGTTGTGATCTGACCCATATAGGTAAAGTATTCGCTAGGATTTGGATACAAACGTCTAACTTGGTCTTTCCAAACAACTTCTGTTAAATTAATAACAATGTTGTAAGACAAAACAACGACAGCAATACTGATTAAATATTTAGATTTAGCAAGATAAGAGAAGTTTTGGCGCATTGACATTTTAGGGCGATTAGCACGATCTTTTTTCTTATCACCTGTTTCTTTAGGTGCTGTCTCTTTTAATACTTTCGAATTAAACCAGCGGAACATAAACATCACTAATACACCGGAAATCAAAATTGCAATTGTTGAAAAAATCAACGATTGTTCCCATGCATCGTGACCAAATGGTAGGCGAGGATTAAAGCTTGAAGGACAAAGTAAAATAGAAATTTGACCAGATGCAATACCAGAGAAGTTAGCTCCGATACCTAGCAATCCATAAAATCGCTTAGCTTCGGTTACTTTAGTCACTTCATTGGCAAATCCCCAAAATAATACTGAGAAAATGGCACTGCCCCATAGTTCGGATAGAACGTAAAAGGCTGTAAAGGACCAATAACGAAACATTGCAATCAACCCTTTGAAACCAAGTGGCAACACCGTTTGCAAATGCTCAGCAGTTGCATGCGGATGAATATGATTTCTAATCGGGTATATGACAAAGGTAAAAATAAAAAAGAACCCTAAGAAAAGGCTGAGCATGATGTAAAACACATGTTCACGCTTTAATCGATTTGAGAGTCTTGTGAAAAGAAATGTCACCAAAAGAGCCATGGGTAATAAAACCCAGACCTTAATGAAAGGTATTACTTCGGCGCCGGAGGCCTTTGCCGTAATAATTAAGGAATCTTTCATATTCCTTAATATGTTGTAATTAAAAGTTATCAGAAATGCCATTATCAATAGCGGAATGAACTTTTTCAATTCCGATCTATGAATGGGCCACAGGTAGGTTCGCAAAGTACCAAACGGCATCTGGGATGACTGGGACATACACCATCTTGGTTATGGGTTAGAACGCAATCGTTGAGTCCCCCTTTGCTAGCAATTAACCTTGATAATAGAAGAGGAAAAAACGGTTACGTTACAACTAACAACCTATTAAATCATCGCTATCCTTTGGCAGCTCAAAAGTCTCCCGAACAAGGTGATCATTTTAGTTAGATTAACCTCTAATGAATTAATTACCATGATCTTTTTCTTTTTCTAATGAAAAAAGAATTTGCTATTTTGTGAATAAGTATAATTATTAAAACAATTCAATGCCATTGAAATCTTTCAACTAAAGAGATTAGTCTTAACAGTCTCAATACTATCGCTTAACGCCTCTACCCCAGGTAATTTACCATACTCTAAGTATTCTAAAGAAGCCCCACCACCCGTAGATACATGATCTATTTGATCACTTAAACCAGTTGCTTGTAAAGCAGCGATTGAATCCCCACCTCCTACAATAGTAACGGCTTGCGAATGCGCTAATGTCTTAGCAATCTCTTGAGTTCCCTTAGCAAAATTTGGCATTTCTGCAACACCTAAAGGACCATTCCATAGTATCGTTGCAGCATCTTTCAAAAAATAATTAAAGCTTTCAACAGTTTTAGGGCCAATATCCATTCCTTCAAAACTATCTGGAACACCATTTATAATATCAATTATTTGAGAAGGGCTATCATTTTTAAATTCACTTGCAACTACTAAATCAACTGGTAATAATAATTTAATTTGTTTAGCTGAACACTCTTCTAATATTTCCTTGGCGGTATTTAAAAGATTATCTTCACAAATAGATTTACCAATTTTTAAACCTTGAGCTTTAAAAAAAGTATATGCCATCCCTCCGCCGATTAATAAACCATCAACTTTTTTTAAAAGAGATTTTAATACACCGAGTTTACTAGAAATTTTCGCACCACCAATAATGGCATAAAAAGGTCGCTTAGGATTAAGTAAAGTGTCGCCTAAAAATTTGATTTCTTTTTGCATGAGTAATCCAGCAGCAGCTTTTCCTGGAAACTCTTGTGCAATTAATGCAGTGGATGCATGAGCTCTATGTGCCGTGCCAAACGCATCGTTTACATACAAATCACCAAGTGATGCAAGTTGTGTAATAAATGAGGGATCTTTTTCAGGATTTTCTTCTGCTTCATAAAATCTTAGATTCTCAAGAAGAAGTATCTCTTGAGGTTTTAAACCATGCGCCAAACGCTGAACTTCGATGCCAGTACAATCCGGCGCCATTAAAACATGTTTTTTTAAAAGCTCACTCAAACGCTTTGCGACAGGTGCTAAAGAATATTTTTCATTCTTCTGACCATTTGGACGGCCTAAGTGGCTCATTAAAACTAATGAGCCACCATGCTCTAAAACGTAATGGATAGATGGCAGTGCTGCAAGTATGCGAGAATCATCTGTAATTTTTCCTTGATCATCTTGTGGCACATTGAAGTCCACACGCATCAAAACTTTCTTACCTTTTACTGAAAGATCTTGAAGTCGCAATTTGGCCATTTATACCGGTCCCGTTGTCAACAAAAGGATCAACATAAAATCCAAACTGCTTAATGTCAAGAGCGGACGTGATACTCGCCTTCAACGATCCATTTATAAGTAGTTAACTCTTGAAGACCCATTGGACCTCTTGCATGCAATGGTTGTGTACTGACTGCAACTTCAGCACCAAGACCTAATTGTGCACCATCAGTAAAGCGAGTTGACGCATTTACATAAACGGCGGCAGAATCTATTTCTCGTATAAAACGTTTAGCATGATCTTGATCTTCTGTCAAAATACCATCGCTGTGTTTTGTACTATGCTTTTGAATGTGTTCGATTGCTTGAGATAAGTCATCAACAACTTTTACACCTAAATCTAAAGTTAACCATTCGCGATCCCAATCTTTTTCTTGAGCTGCAATGTTAACTATTTGATTATTATTAAATATACATTGAGAGGCCGTATCAGCATGAAGTGTTACATTGGATGGCAACAAAGCTAAAGCCATTTTTGGCAAAAATTGCTCTGCAATTTTTGCATGTACAATAACAGTATCTAATGAATTACAAACAGTTGGTCTTTGAGTTTTAGCGTTGTGTAAAACCTTAATTGCTTTGTCAACTTGCGCTGTTTCATCTACAAATAAATGACAAACACCAATACCGCCTGTAATTACTGGTATGTGGCTATTTTCACGACAAAAGCGATGAAGTTTTTCGCCACCGCGAGGAATAATTAAATCAATAGTATCACTTTGTTGCAGCATTTCCTTAACAAGTGATCGATCGTTGCTATCGATAAATTGAATGGCAGAAACAGGTACAGAGTGCTCTTTAAGCACATCTTGTATTAATTTGACTAATATACGATTTGTTCTGAGTGTTTCAGAGCCACCTCTTAATATAGCTGCATTACCTGTTTTTAAACATAAGCTCGCTATATCTAAAGTGACATTAGGACGTGACTCATAGATAACACCAATAACACCAATTGGAGTTCTAATTTTACAAATTTTTAAACCATCTTCGCGGGTCGTTTTATCAAATATCTCACCGACAGGATCGTTTAAATGAACAACATGGCGCAAATCTGCAACAATGCCTTCGACACGTCCGTCTAAAGACAAACGATCAAGCATAAAGGGTTCCATCCCTTTTTGCTCAGCTTCTTTGTAATCTTGTTTATTGATTGCAACGATGTTATCTTTTTCAGATTCCAAACGATCCGCAATCGCTGAGATCACTGCATTTTTTTGTTGAGTAGTCATTTGGGCTAAAAAACGACTTGCTACTTTAGCTTCTTGACCCATTAAGTGAAGATCCATCTTTCCTCATCGACCTTAAATATTTTTATGAGAGCACAAAATTGTCGCGATGAACAATTTCTGGCCCATAAGTGTACCCTAAGCGCTGTTCAATTTCTGCCGTTTGCGCTTTGATTAATAATTTTAATTCATCACTACTGTAACTCGTTAAACCAACACCAAATGCTGGTTGGTTGACTGTGTGAATATGCACAACAGCTCCCCTTTCAAAGTTACCAATGACCTTGACAAGACCAACTGGTAATAAACTGGCTCCATGCTGTGTCATGCGATCATATGCTCCAGAATCAATTTCAAGTTGCCCCTGTGCCTTTTCAGATATCAACCAACGCTTACGGCTTTCTTGAGGTGTGCTTTTTGATTTAAACAATGTACCAACATTTTTACCATCAACTATTGAATCAAGCACATGCGCTTTTTGAGCTTTTGCAATCACGGTAGAGGTACCACTCTTAGTTGCAAGAAGAGCAGCCTCAAGCTTTGTAGTCATGCCACCAGTACCAAGACCTGATACTGCACCTTTAGCTAAAGCCCAAATCGAATCATCTATTTTATCAACGACGTGAATCAATGATGCATCGGGATTTGTTCTTGGATCTGCTGTGTATAGACCTTCTTGATCTGTTAAAAGTACAAGTAAGTCTGCTGCGACCATATTTGCAATGAGTGCTGATAAATTATCATTATCGCCAACACGGGTTTCATGAGTGGCTACAGTATCGTTTTCATTGACAATCGGAATGATCCCTTGTCTCAATAATGCCCAGAGCGTATCTCTGACATTTAAATAACTCTGGCGATTTGAAAAATCGCCACGAGTTAATAAAATTTGTCCAACCGGGATATCAAATAATCCAAAGAGCTGTGTCCAAATTTCCATTAAGCGGACTTGACCTACAGCTGCCAACATTTGCTTAGAAGGCAATGAGCTATCTGTTTTGGTATTGGAGATCACTTCACGACCAGCAGCTATAGCGCCAGAACTTGTCATGACAATGCGGTGCCCTGCTTTGTGTAGCTTGGCAATTTGCCGAACATATTCAAGCATTTGGCTTCTAGAGAGGTTTTTAGTTCCATTAGTTAAAGAACTAGTACCTAATTTAATAACTATTTGTCGGTAAATCATAAGTACTATTCTAACGCATTTTTAAATAAAATGCATCAAAGAGAACCAAAAGGGTTAGCCGCTTGGGAGAAATGCCCCCCTTTACGGCGGCGTTTGATTTCAAGCTTTAAAGAATAAAGCAAATCTTGATCAAAGTCCTTATTAACAGCCCATTGTAAATATTCTATAGGAATATCTTTAAGAAGGCGGCCTTTATGCTTGCCAAGGGGCATGAGCTTCATTTGTATAGGCTTTGCCAGAATTTCAAGTATTTGCTTAACGCTTTTATAGCGCCTTGCAAGTTGCTTGAAGACTTCCATATTGACTTTTGCGTCATTGAGCGCTCTGTGAGCACCTTCTGCTGCAATATTGAAGTGAGCTCTAAGTCTCTCTAAGGAGTTAACAGGGCTTTCTCCGTAAAGTCTTGCCATACGAAGGGTATCGATAAATGGTCTTGATAAGAAATTGGTAGCAATACCCACTCTTTGCGCTTCATTGGCAAGTATTTTTAAATCGTATTCGATACCATGACCAATGATTAAAGCATCACCTACAAGGTCCATGAGAGGGTGCAAAACATCTGCAATTTTAGGCTTACCCACCACCATATCTTGCGTAATGTGGTGGATGGCAATTGATTTTTCAGGAATAGGGCATTCTGGATCAACTAAGCTCTCATACTCTGCCAACACGTCTTTAAATGTAAAAACTACGGCTGCCACTTCAATAACGTGATCATTTTGTGGATCTAAACCTGTGGCTTCACAATCGATACAAACGAAACGTTGGTTTTCTAATGAACTCATGAATCTCCTTTAAGCAGTTGACTAATTGCATGCTGTAACTCTTTGCGTGCCATTCCTGACTTAACGCTGTAAAGAATGTACGGCCAATCTAGTTCGCCTAAGACATTAAATATTTTTTCACACTGCGGTTTTATTTCTGATTTTTTTAACTTATCGGATTTGGTCAAAACCAAAAGAACGCTTCTTTTGTGAAAGAGTGCCCATTCGATTAAAGTTAAGTCTTCTTTACTAGGTATTCGTCTGATATCGAGTAAAAAAAGCATGAGCTTTAAGCTCGATCTTTTTTCGAGATAGTTTCCAATCATCGGACCCCATTCTTTACGAATACCGGAGGGAACTTTTGCAAAACCATAACCTGGTAAATCGGCAATTGCGTACTCTTCGCCAATTTTAAAGAAGTTAATCAACTGTGTTTTTCCAGGTACAGACGATGCTTTTGCAAGATGCTTTAAATTTAAAAAATGGTTGATTAGAGACGATTTTCCGACATTTGAGCGTCCCGCCACAGCTACTTCTGGTAGTTCGATCCCACGGGGATCTTTCATAATAGGATATTGCTCGGGCTTAACAGCCGATTTGACAAACTGAACTAACTTCTGTGTCATTAAGGCCTCTCAATAGTGATTTGTCGTATACCGTCTCCTTCATGCTCCATAAAAATTTTGATGCAATGGGGTGGGAGTAAATTTTGAATGCGTTCTGACCATTCAATGCAGGTAATTCCACCTGCTTCTAACATTTCGTCAAAACCCATCGCTAAAAACTCTTCAGGATCTTGTAAGCGGTAGAGGTCAAAATGATGGACGGTAGTTTTTCCAGGATAAGAGTGCAGATAGATGTAAGTAGGGCTGACGATTTCTTGTTCGCTTATTCCTGTGGAATAAGCGACTATGCCTTTGATTAATGTCGTTTTACCAGCTCCTAAATCTCCAAAAAAACAAAGAACAGAATTAGGCTTTAAATCAGCAGCAATTTTTCTTCCATAGGCAACGGTTTCTTCGGCTGAGCGCGAAATATGTGTCGCCATTAAAAAATTATCCCTCGTCGATCCACTGAGATACGTAAGGCATAAATATGTCGTGATCGGCTAAAGCTTCGACAAAAGCAGCAATTTTTGGCTGCTCTAGTTGCTTTTTGATGAAAGACAAAAAGCCTTCTTCAATCTGGAAACGATTTTGCCCTTGAACTTCGACAAGACTCAAATCTTTTAAATAATTGTCTGTGAAATCTTTAATTACAGCGTCTTTAGTATTGAAAAGTTTGCCACTCAAAGCTGATGAATAAACAACCTTGGTGATCCCTTTCTTACGAGGAGTGATGTAATTTTTAATGACTTCTGGATCTTCAGACACAAAAAAGCGTTTGACCTTCACACCATCGATTCGTTCAGTATTTTCTGGACATTGAGAAACCCAATCATAAATCGCATCTTGAGGATGGGGGTGGGTATTATCGCCGAAGACTTTACCAGTAAATGGGCAGATGTAGATTTTTTTTGTCTGCTCATTGACAGAAGGTTGGTTAAAACCGATCTTAATTTCGGTTTCACGCCAAAGTTTTCCTTCATTTTCTAGCGCCTTGATTGAATCTTGGCGGCTTTGGAAAATGGTCTTATCCCGGGTAAACAAAACAGGATGTAAATTAAATTTTTTTTCTACAAAAAAGAGGTAGGTATTGATGAGCTCGGGTGTGCGAAATTTTTTCAAAAAACGCTCTAACTCGATTTTTAGATCATCAGTAATGACCAATGCTGTCATTGTTTCTCCGGTGCAAAATGTTCTTTAAAGCAAAGCAAAAACTTGCCATTAAACAGAAGGATTCTATGGGAATGAGCAAATTAAGACAAGACCATAAGCTAGACTTTAATATCCACCAAGAACGAAAGCACTCATTTTATTAAAATTTAAATTTTAAAACATGGCAAATTAAGCTCTTGCTGCATTAATAATCGGCATGTAAACTTTATCCCTTCAATTTTTAATGAAATTAATATGATTCATCTTCCGTCTTTATTAGCTAAACAATTCCAAAACGCTTACATTCAAGCATTTGAAAAAGAGCCTATTACCTATCCAGAGATCACCCATAGCACCCAGCCGCAATTCGGCCATTACCAGTGTAATAGTGCTATGAAATATGCAAAAGATCTTAAGATGAGCCCGGTACAACTCGCTCAAAAATGGCTGACTACTTTAGAAAAAAATCTTGATGGCTCTCTTTTTATTGCAGATGTATCAATAGCCGGCCCCGGTTTTATCAATATTACACTTGAAAAGTCTTTTATTGAAAATCAACTAAACCAAATTTTGAAAAGTGGCACTTTAAAAACCTCTCCACAAAAAAAAGAACGCATCATTGTCGACTTCTCGTCTCCAAATGTTGCAAAAGAACTTCATGTGGGCCATTTACGCTCAACCATTATCGGCGATTCTTTAGCTCGCCTTTTTGAATTTTTAGGCCACGATGTTTTAAGACTTAATCACATTGGCGATTGGGGTACCCAATTCGGCATGTTGATTGCTTTCATGAAACAACGAGTACCAGGTGTTTTTGATGGCACTATCAAAGCTGACCTTCCTCAACTTATGAACTGGTACCGTCTTTCAAAAGAATGGTTTGATGAAGACCCCGTTTTTAAAAGTCAGGCACAACAAGAAGTTGTTGCTCTGCAAGGTGGCAATACAGATTCTTTAAAAGCATGGAATACACTATGTGACATCTCTCGTCGAGGATATCAAGAAATCTATGATCTACTCGATATTCGCATACAAGAACGTGGTGAGTCTTTTTATAATCCGCAATTGCCAGGGGTTGTAGAGGAATTAAAACAAAAAGGCTTTGTAGAAAACTCAGGCGGTGCTCAATGTCTATTTGTCGACGGTTATAAAAATCGCGAAGGCAATCCCCTACCACTCATGCTGCAAAAAACCGATGGTGGTTACACTTACGACACAACTGACATGGCTGCCATTAAACAGCGCATCCAAGAAGAAAAAGTGGATCGCATCGTTTATGTTACTGATGCTGGACAAAGCACGCATTTTCAAATGCTTTTTAAAGGTGCTGAAAAAGTTGGTTACTTAGATCCTCAAAAAGTGCGTGTTGATCACGTTCCTTTTGGTGTAGTACTCGGGTCAGATGGTAAAAAATTTAAAACCCGTTCTGGTAAAACTGAAAAACTTATCGACCTTATCACACAAGCCATCGATAAAGCTGAAGCTATTTTAAAAGAGCGTGAATTGCCATTGAACGAGCAAGAGATGAAGCATACAGCTCATGTTCTTGGCATCGATGCTATCAAGTACGCTGATTTATCGAATTTACGCATCAGCGATTATGTCTTCAGTTATCAAAGAATGCTCAAATTTGAAGGCAATACAGCTGCATTTTTATTGTACGCGTATGTCAGAGTTGCAGGTATTAAACGCAAAATTGGCATTGATATTGAACCTTTGGTTCAAAATCAATCGGTGGACCTAACTCATCCGTCCGAAATGGCACTAGGTACTCATTTGTTACGCTTTGTTGAAATATTAGAAACGATGTCTCGTGATTTGTATCCTAATCGCCTCTGCGATTACTTGTTTGATCTCGCTGAACGCTTTCACGCCTTTTTTAGAGATTGCCGTGTTGAAGGAAGTGATGAACAAATGCCAAGACTTTTATTATGTGAACTTGTTGCTCGCACATTGAAAACTGGTATGGACATATTGGGTCTTAAAGTATTGGAAAAAATGTGATGAGGGTCTATCCCCAAACTAATGAGATGCTTTTTTTTCCTGATCATCAGCAAATTTCAAGCTACTTGCAAGAGATCGAAAGACGTGTCCATTACTTGGACTATGACACGAATATAATAAAAATTATATCGCAGGTATTTTCTAATCAAATTTTAGAAGAGTCAGTTGTCGCGCAAGCTGTTTGGAAACTAATATATGTTTTTAAAAAACCAGATGGTTGTCCAAATGACAAATTAACAGCACAAAAAACGCTGCTATTTTTAAAAGAGATTTCTATACGCAAAGTCTATCAAGGCGTTTACAAAATACCAGATTCAAATGCACCACATGAATTTTGGCTTACAATGAGTAAACTCTAAATTGTGCGTATAATTGGTAAAGGGCTCGAAGATGCTATTGGTATTACAGCATCTTCCGCGGCTTCTTCAAGGTGAATATCGGCACCTAAAGACCCCAACTTTTCAATTAGATTTTCATAACCGCGTGTCAGATAAGGTAGACCATACAACGTGCTTGTATCAGGAGCCAATAATGCAGCCAAAACATAGGCAAAACCTGCCCTTAAGTCCGGTATCATAATATCGCGACTAATAAGAGGTGTTGGACCTTTGATGATAATGCTATGGTAGAAGTTATGCGCATTGTAACGGCACGATTTTCCACCAAGGCATTGCTTAAATAATTCTATATCTGCTCCCATCTCTTTTAAAGTACTAGTGTAACCAAATCTATTTTCGTAAACCGTTTCATGAACAACAGATGAACCTGTAGCTTGCGTTAATAAAACAACAAATGGTTGTTGAGAATCGGTTGTAAAACCTGGATAAACATCAGTTTCTAAATGAAGACCACCTTGCAATGGTCCATTATAGAAAAACTCGATACCGTTCTCACGCACTTCAAATCCTCCACCCACTTCCCTGAGTTTGTTGAGGAAAGTCAGCATGGGAGCGTGTTGTGCCCCTTCAACAAAAACCCGGCCCTTAGTGCTGATTGCTGCCATGCCAAATGATGCGGCTTCTAAACGATCGGGTATTATCGTATGCTCAACATCATAAAATTTGCGTGTCCCTTGAATACGAATAGTGCGGTCAGCATCGAGTGTGATGATAGCACCGAGCTTTTGTAGGAATAAAATTAAGTCGACGATTTCAGGTTCAATAGCTGCATTGTGAATGACAGTCGTGCCTCTGGCGCGCACAGCTGCAAGTATACTATTTTCAGTTGCACCCACTGATGGATATTTAAGTGTAATTTCAGCTCCATGCAAACCTTGATGAGCATGAGCGAAATATGCTCCTTCTTTTTTCATATTGCGGTATTCGATTACTGCGCCCAGTTTTTCTAAAGCTTGTATATGAAAATCAACTGACCGCTGCCCTATTTGACAACCACCCGCCGTTGGCACGATAATATCTTCATCTGTTCGACCAAGTAAGGCACCGATCATTAAAATAGGAATGCGATTCGATCCAGAAAATCTTTGAGGTACATAAGAAGACTTAAGTTCTCGGGTGATGATTTCTAATGTTCCAGATTCTTTATCCCACTGAACTTCAGAGCCAATTTCTTCGCACAACGCAACTGTAATATCGACATCGCCAATATTGGGAACATTATGAAAAACACATCGCCTATCAGATAGCAAAGACGCCACAAGAAGTTTTGTTGTTGCATTTTTGGCTCCAGCAGCCTTGACTTGACCTTGCAGGGGAACTCCCCCTTTAATCTTCAATACGTCCATAGCAGCATCGATCTTCTTTAGCGGTTTTAAGCGCCTTGTGGGCTAATAGATATGGTGGAAAACTTATTGTGAGCCATGATTAATGCCTCATAAAGAGAGCAACACCTTACACAAGACTTTGTGTTCTTGGCAAGTGTCTGCTAGAGCTTTATTATGCGCATCATTTTTGCCCTATGCACCATCCTGGTTCACTTATAAAAAATAATTTTTAAAAAGGGAATCTTTTTAGTTAAGATAGAGATAAATAAAACTGGGTTTTAAAAGATTGAGTTCTAGAAAGACTTAATTGAAGTTGATTTGGAAGAAGTGGTATGTCCCCTTCATTAAAGGACATAGTCACACGTTGGTGAGGAAAATGATTTCTTTGAGCCATTAAGGCAACATAGCCCATCGTTTTGCGTAAATTGATTTCAACTACTGGTATTAATCCATCTTTATCAACGATCATGGCATCAAGTCCAATATGGCCCCAAAATCCCATTCCTCGTATTTTTTTAAGTAAGTCCAAAGCATAACTTCGATGACTATCGAAAAGATGTTTATCTTCACCGAATAATTTATCTTCATCATCTACTATTGAGGCTCTGTAATTTCCAAGAGGTGTATTTTTTTGTAAAACGGCTCCTAAATATAGAATAGAACCCTCTTTTTCAATCATCCATTGTGTACTAAAATCTAAACGCCTGTTTAAAAAAGGCTCCCCTATAAGAACGCCTGATGCCATGAGCTCTTTTTTTGCGAACTCAGTCCATTTTGAATCGTCTTTAATTAGGCAATGTCCTCTACCAGCTGTTCCCCAAACTTTCTTTAAAAGTAATGGGCCTTTGACCGAATTTTTCCAATGGTCAATGTCTTGCATTGTATGTAGTAAAGAAGATCCTAATGGTCTTTTAGTATTGTGGTAGCAAAACAATTTACTTTGTAATTGTTTTGCTAAATTCCAAGCAGGATAGTCGTAGACATGCCCTTTTTTAAAAGCCCATTTTTCTATTAGTTGTGATGGAGCCCACAAATTAAGATTCTGTTGAGACCTTACAGTTTCAAGTGTCATGATATCTGGTCCATCAAAGTATTTAGACATGTGTGCGATATAATCTTGCATGGGTTGATGCGTAACAATTAACGAATCTGCCTTTTTTGCATAAATGATGGGCAAAAATTGAAGTAGTAAAGCAAGTGGCGCGCAACAAATCGTAGATTGCAGGTTCTTATTAACCAAACCGGCAATCTCCTCTTCAAAAAATGTATTAGCTAAGTGTGTAAAGTGCATCGTTTGCATATTTTAAGGGAAAATCGTATCATAGACAACTTTTCTGTAACTATTAATGAGCACTATGAATACTTTTTCTGACAAAACTTTCCCCATCATTCGCACTGGCATTGGTCAAGATAGCCACCGATTTATACAAGCCGATATATATAAACCCTGTGTTGTTGCAGGATTAATATTTGAAGATGCACCAGGGTTTAGCGCTAATTCTGACGGAGACGTGGTTTATCATGCGATCTGTAACGCGATTACTTCTTTAACGGGAGTTTTAATTCTTGGTGGCATCGCTGATGAACTCTGCTTGAAAGATGGAATCACAGATTCACAAGCCTATTTAGAAGAAGCTCTTAAAACTCTTGGTAAACAACGAATTACTCATGTCGCTTTGACGATCGAGGGTAAGAAGCCTCATTTTCGCAAACGTGTTTTAGAAATGCGTCAAAAAATTGCCAGTGTCATGCAGCTCGATGTAAGCCAAGTTGGATTAACGGCAACTACCGGCGAGAGTTTAACCGACTTTGGTTGCGGGGAAGGAATTCAATGCTTTTGTATATTAACTACAATGGAATTGTAATAACAATACTTGCTTGAAAAAAAATTTTTATACATAAACAGGAAAAAAAGAGTAGGCTTATGCGAATTTTAATTTCCCTGTTAGTTATGTGCGCAACTGCAGCTGGTGGTTGGTATCTTTGGAACCAAAACAGCGATGTGCGAAATTTTATTCAAAGTCACTTAGATTCTGGTAATTTCTCAACATTAGAAGTCAGGTATACAGCAGATCAGATTATGGCTCTGCACAAACCAGAACTTTTAAAGACTAGTAATTACAGTTATTTAGAGCCCACACTTAAATTTTATCCTTATGCTTTACTAGATGTTAAGTACAGTAACCATCACGATGCAACCCATGAGGGTGTCATCTTGTGGGGGCTTGAAGATGGCGAGATGGTTTTAGAAACAGCCAATTGGACTAAAACCCATGGTATTGAAGATTGCATTAACAGCCGTGCTGATAAAACGGACTATCGGTTTATATTTGCTCTATCTAAAACGGGTGGGCGCGCTGACCGTTCACGTCTTTTGGATGCCTTGCATGTTGAAAGTGAAGTTTTAGATTCCATGGCCGAAAGTTGCCGTAAGAAAAAACTGATCGTCCAGCAAGGCAATGAGTACCGTTTACATTTTCATAGACCGTTGATTCAACATGTTCCAGAAACTAAATTGGATCATTGGCTTGTCACAATGCCATATAAAAATGCAGAACGGATCGGATCTCAATACAGCCTTAGCCAAATCAAAGAAACTGCATACAATCTTTTTGGTAATGATTTTACTGTGCGAAACATTGTGGAAATTTATTTACCAGTCTACAGCATCACTGTACAAAATCCAGACGGATCAAGATTTACAACACATTGGAATGCGTTGAACGGCAAACGTTTTACAAATTCGAGTGTGAAATAATTTTGAAAAAATAAAACCTTGGAGCTTGCACTCCAAGGTTTTTTCGGAAAGGGTGGGATTTGAACCCACGGTACCCTCACGAGTACGCGTCCTTAGCAGGGACGTGCCTTCGGCCACTCAGCCACCTTTCCAACAAAGATAAGTGGAAATGGTATCGGTGATAACCCTTTTTTAGCAAGTTTGTTTTACGATCTGCATAAGAATATTCTAAATAAATTAATTTACTTACAAAGGTGAGCATTGACTTTGGTCTTTAACTTCAGGTATTTTTAGTCTTTCCAAGCCAAAAGGTCCACATGTCGGAAAAAGAAATCGCCCCCGCAAAAATTAAAATCGCTCCAAATTCTAAAGAATCGGAGATGATGGTTTTAGGTTGTATGCTGACATCAGTCAACGGCTTAAACATAGCAGCTGATGCTCTGGACGATTCTGATTTTTATTACACTGAACACAAAATCATTTTTCAAGTTTTAAAAACCGCTTACAAAACTGATAAACCAGCTGACGTCCATCTCGTTGCAGAAGAGCTTAAACGTCTTGGTAAATTAGCAGCTGTTGGCGGTGTATCATACATGACGACATTGGCACAATATGCCGGAACGTCTGCTTACGTTGAAGAATACACAGAACTTGTGCGCAACAAATCAATATTGCGTCGCATGATTCAGGCATCACAAATTGTTGAAAAATTAGCGCTCGATGAACCAGCAGATGTTGGTTGTGCATTGGATGAAGCACAACAACTTTTTTTCAAAATTTCTCAAACTGCCAACCCCATGGCAGGTGTTTCGATTCGAGAAATTTTGACTGGCGTTAAAGCCCAATCAGGAATGCCCTTCATTAAAGAACTGGAAGAAAGGCAGGAGAGATTTCGATTAAGAGGTCCAGAAGACGCTGGAATTACAGGTATTCCGACCCATTTTATCGAACTCGATCGCATGTTAAATGGCTTGAATCAATCAAACTTAATGATTCTGGCTGCACGCCCTGCCATGGGTAAAACAGCATTGGCTTTGAATATCGCAGAGCATGTTTGTTTCCGTAACAAGATGGCAGTTGGCATCTTCTCGCTTGAGATGAGCGCCGAACAGTTACTTGGTCGTATCATTTGTTCTCAAGCTCAAGTTGAATCAGAAAAAATCAAAACTGGTTCTTTAGATAGTAATGACTTTCAAAGAATCGTAGCCGCGATTGGCCAAATGCAAAATTCAACGATGATTATCGACGATCAACCGGGATTGAAAGTCACAGACCTTCGGGCCAGAGCTCGTCGTATGAAAGAGACTTACAACGTCGAAGTTCTCATTGTCGATTATTTGCAATTGTTGTCGGGCTCTGGGTCATCTCGCAATGTTGATAACCGTCAAAATGAGATCTCAGAAATCTCTCGTATGCTTAAAACACTGGCTCGAGAACTTAATATTCCAATTATTTGTTTATCTCAGCTCTCCCGAAAAGTTGAAGACCGTACAGGCCATAGACCAATGATGAGTGACTTGCGCGAATCGGGATCGATCGAGCAAGATGCCGACATTGTGATGTTTTTACTTCGTCGTGAATACTATGATCCGCTAGATAAACCAGGCATGGCTGAACTCATTGTTGCTAAAAATCGTCACGGCGCAGTTGGTAGTGTCAATTTAACATATCGCAAAGAATTCACCCAGTTTGCTAATTATACACCTATACAGGCACAAGTAGCTTACGATGTTGAAGCGGAAGCTGCGTTTAATGCATTTACACCTGGTGGATAAGGATAACTCATGCGCTTTTTAAACTTTGGCTCTTTGAACATCGACTACGTCTATCGCGTCCATGAATTAGCACTTCCTGGACAAACTGTTAGCAGTTTTTCTGAATCTAAATTTTTTGGTGGTAAAGGAGCTATTCAATCTGCAGCTCTTGCTTCTTCTGGATGCCAAGTTTTCCATGCTGGAAAAGTTGGCAAAGATGGCCAAGCTTGTATCGATACACTAAAAAATTTGGGAGTCGATACCCACCTGGTTTTAACTGGAGAATATAAAACTGGGATGGCCATCATCCAAGTTGATGATCGTGGTCAAAATTCTATTATTATTGCTTCTGGCGCAAATAAACAAATTACAACACCAGAAATCGACTTAGCTCTTAAGGAATTTGATTCCGATACTACAGTCCTTTTGCAAAATGAGACGAGCGAAATTGGCTATGTGATGCGAAAAGCCAAAGAAAAGGGTATGAAAATTTGCCTTAATCCAGCCCCAATGGACCCATCGATTAGACAACTTCCTTTAAATTTTGTTGATATTTTAATTTTGAATGAAAGAGAAGCAATGGGACTTGCTGGTGGCGGCACCACAAGAGAAATCGCTGATAGTTTAGGGCACATGTTACCTCAAGCAGAAATTATTTTAACATTGGGCGATAAGGGCGTATTATACCACTCAGCCAAACAAGAGTTCTATGTGCCCGCTGCAGAATCTAAGGTTATAGACTCTACAGGCGCTAGTGACGCCTTTTTAGGGTACTATATGGCTGCCATTTCTCAAGGAAAAACTATAGAGGAAAGCCTTAAAATTGGGTGTATAGCCGGAGCCATCTGTGTCTCAAGGCCAGGTGCTGTTGAATCGGTTCCCAAAAAAGATGAAGTAGAAGCGTTTTAGTTTTATTTACTTTTTTCGATGCATTTATTATACTCTTGCTCCTAATCATATAGATACCCAATGGAGCAGGCATGTCTTCTGTGAAAAAAAAGCGCAGACACAAAATCTCTAAGCACAAGCGCAAAAAACGCAGCCGCCGTGATCGTCACAAAACGAAATAGTCATTTCTACTCGTAAACGGGAAATAAATTTTCCCGTTATTTGCCCTCCTTGTTTTAGAACTCTTTGTTAACAATAAGTTTGTATTTGCATGTGGAAATATCCCGACGCCTATGATGTTATCGTAATTGGTGGAGGTCACGCTGGTTGTGAAGCAGCTTTTGCTGCAGCAAGGCGTGGCGCAAGTACTCTTTTGCTTACAATGAATTTGGATACAATTGGCAAAATGAGTTGCAATCCCGCTGTTGGCGGCATTGCAAAAGGACACATGGTGCGTGAAATTGACGCGCTAGGTGGAGAAATGGGAAAGTGTACCGATGCGACCGGCATCCAATTTCGGATGCTTAATGCGACTAAAGGCCCGGCTGTCCAGGCGCCACGAGCTCAATCTGACAAATTTGCTTATCAAAATGAGATGAAGCATCGGATTGAACAACAACCTTTGCTAGATACCAAACAAGGCACTATTGAAGATATCGTTGTCGAAAACGGTAAATTCGTCGCTGTTGATACTCTAGAAGGCATCCGTTACTACGGTAAAACACTGATTCTATCAGCCGGCACTTTCATGCGCGGCTTATTGCATATTGGTGAAACCAATTATTCTGGTGGTAGAGCTGGTGATAAACCCTCTGTTGGTCTATCTGCTTGTTTAGAGCGATTAGGCTTTAAGCTCGGGCGTTTAAAAACAGGTACTCCCCCTAGAGTTAACAAGCGATCGATTGATTTTTCCCAAACGGAAGAACAAAAAGGTGATGAAGGTGTGCGTTTTTCATTTGATGAAGAAGCGCCATTTCCAAAACTTCCTCAAGTTTCTTGCTACATTACTTATACAAGCGCTGATACGAAGAAAGTTGTCTTAGACAACATTCATCGATCGCCGATGTATTCTGGAAAAATTCAAGGTGTCGGTCCTCGTTATTGCCCTTCTATCGAAGATAAAATGAAGCGATTTTCTGATAAAGAACGCCATCAAATTTTCTTAGAACCAGAAGGTTTAGATACTCAAGAGATGTATGTTAACGGTATATCCTCTTCGTTGCCATTCGATGTGCAATTTGCATTGATACACACAATTCCAGGTCTTGAAAAAGCCGAGGTAATGCGTCCTGCTTATGCGATCGAATACGATTATGTAACGAGTGGACAAATTGGTTTAAGTCTTGAGACAAAATTAATAGAAGGTATTTTCTTAGCCGGTCAGATCAATGGCACGTCTGGTTATGAAGAAGCTGCAGGTCAAGGTATGATGGCAGGCATCAACGCGGTTAATCGCGTCAGAGGTTTGGAGCCATTTATTTTGAAGCGGTCTGAAGCTTACATCGGTGTGATGATTGATGACTTGGTAAGACTTGGTCTTGAAGAGCCTTATCGTATGTTTACAAGCCGTGCTGAGCACCGCTTGTTACTCAGACAAGACAATGCTGATTTAAGGTTAAGAGGTTATGGACATGACCTTGGTTTAATCGATGATCAACGTTTTAAAAGACTGCAGTATAAAAAACAAACCATTGCGCACGAAACTGAGCGTTTAAAAAAGACACATCGTCCGTATGATGGCAAAAGTGTTTCTCTGGCACAACTACTTTGTCGTCCAGAATTCAGCTACAAAAAATTATTAGAACATTTTTCAGACTCTGTTGTTGATCACGGCTCTGATATCAACATGCAAATTGAGTTATCACTCAAATATGCTGGATACATCGATAGACAAAATGTTGAAATCTCTAAACTCGATCACCTCGAAAAAATACGCATCGAATCAAACTGTAACTTCAAAATCATCAAAGGTCTTAGAACAGAAGCTGCTGAAATGCTAGCTAAAATTCAACCCATCAATTTAGCTCAAGCATCTCGTCTATCTGGCGTCTCCCCTGCCGACATTTCTGTGTTAATGGTCCACCTAAAACGTAAAAATTAATTTAAAGGTGTGCTAGTGTTGGCAACGAGCAGGAGGGTCTCGTGGCTAAACAAAAATCGTCAACGTTACTAATCATCGATAAGGATACTTCTTTGCATCAATGGTTTAACAAACATCTAAAAAATTCGACTATCCATTTTGCTAAGTCTTTAACCGAGGCTAAGCGCCAACTAGACATGCATACAGTCGATTACATTTTTTTAGATGAAGTCATTGCAGGCGATAATTTATCTGGTGTCAATAAGTTATTTACTAAAGACGACCCTAAAATCTACACAGTCTTTTTAACGACTAATAAGGGAACTCAATCTCTTTTAAATAAAACTTTCAAACACAATATCCAAGATATTTTAGTTAAGCCGTTTGATCTGTTTAGCATCCAAAAAGCTATAACTCAAGCTAATCACCACAAGACGGTCATCGATTCCATGAGCGAGATGCTCAATGTCTTTAAAAAGAGAGCTTATCACGATTCATTAACGCATTTATATAATCGCCGGATGCTCTTTGAACAAGGCGAAAAAGAATTTGCAAAAGCTAAACGCTCTGGCCAACCGCTATCTGCTTTGATGATCGATATCGATCATTTCAAAAAGGTGAATAGCAACTATGGCCATTTGGTAGGTGATAGTTTTTTAGTGCAAATTGCAGGACTGTTGCAAGCCAATTTAAGAAGCTATGACTTCATATCTCGCTTTGGTGGAGAAGAGTTTGTGATTATTTTGCCAAACACTCAACTCAAACGCGCACGAATCGTTGCTGAAAAGCTTAGGCAATCCGTTGAGCAATACTCTTTTTTTCATGGCAAAGGTTTTTTCCATATGACATGTAGTATTGGCGTTTGTAACTTTTCTGATGAAACACCGACATTTGAATCGTTGCTTGGAAAAGTGGATGCAGCTGTTATGCAGGCTAAAAAGAAAGGACGAAACAGAACATTTTCCTCGGGAGATCCGATCGAATGAAACCTGTTTATCTACTAGAACTAACCCATCATTCTATCTTTGAACAATTGCAGATAGAAGAAGCTTTGTTGCGTTGTGATGATCGCGATATCATTGTGATTAATCATGGTTCAACACCAGCTATTGTCATGGGTATTTCAGGTGTTATGGATGAATTAGTTCATGTAGATTTTGCAGATAATGAAAATATACCCGTCATTAGGCGTTTTAGCGGAGGCGGAACTGTAGTTGTCGATAACAACACTTTATTTGTATCCTTTTTGTTCCATCCAAAGACTTTAGGTATATCACCTTACCCTGAATCTTTATTAAAATGGACAGAGCAATTTTACACACCCCTATTTCCCAATAATTTTTCTTTAAAAGCTCAGGACTATGCACTTGGAGAGAAAAAAATTGGAGGCAATGCCCAATACTTTCGAAAAGATAGATTATTACACCACACAACATTTTTGTGGGATTACGATTCGACAAAAATGAACTGCCTTAAGATGCCTAAAAAAATACCATCTTACCGCCTAAACAGAGATCACAAAGATTTTGTAACAACACTTAAAAATCATTTTTCAAGTACCGAGCAATTCATTGAACATTTGAAAAATCGTATAAAAGAAGTTTTTGAAGTGAAAAAGTTTCCTCAAGATGAGATACTTGAATTATTGAACAAAGAACATCGCAGAGCAACTGTCTTTGTGAGAGAAAAAGGCCCCGCTGAAAGGTCTCTAGCTTTGGCAAAACCAACCTTTTAATAAAAGGTGGAGCCGCTTCCCTAAAAATTTGATCTTAAACTTTAAAGCTCTAGATCAATCTTTTTAAGCGTCGTGACTCCCTAAAAAAATAAACATCGTCGGTGAGCATAATTAAAGCTAGATAGCCCAAACAGCAGAGCAAAATCGAGTTTACATAGTTGTAACTTTTAAAAACAATTGATTAAATATTAAAATAGTCTTTTTAATTCACTCTAATATTTATTATAATTTTAGTAATACATCGCTTATCGGAGCAACTATCTTTTCATAAATATCTTTATCTTCATAAGCTTTAAGAAAAGCGTCTTGACGTTGATCAAATGATGGATTTTGTGAGTCGTTACCTTCAGAATAAAGTGCTTTTATAGCTGCATCAAAAAATAATGTGTAATTTGTAGAAGAGCATGAGTAGCTGCGTACTAAGCTTCCCAAATCAAACTTTAGTTTTGCAACACGGGCCGAATACTCAATGATTTCAGAGGGTTTCAATTTGCCAATGTTTTTATTTTCAAAAATGACTTTAGAATTCAAGGCTAAACGAATCAGATATTTCGTCAAAGGTCTCAACCCTTCAACTTCATCAGAACTATTTTCATGTTCTGCAATTAATTTTGTTAACAATAAATCCATATCATCAAAAAAGACTTTGCGAGCCTGATCAGTGACAGTGTCATTGTTAATCGGCGACGATTTGATCATATTTTGAAACGTTGCCATGAGGTTTAATAAATCACGATGCTCTGAATGATGGAGTGCATGATTTTCATCGATTACATTTTGAAGCGTTCCAATTAATTCATCGCCAATGGATCTAAGAACTAAAAGATTATTATCTTTCATCATCTTCAACCCTTCTTGACTACAAGCCATATCGCAGTAAAAAATTTGAGGTTCATAAACAGCAGTGATGTCTTGGTTATCGCCCACGGAAATTTTAACTTGAGATTTGGAATTAATAACTTTTTTAGAACTCTCAAATATTTTGGATTGGTCTGGCAACTTTATATTATTAGATATACCAATGTAAAACGGCCTTACATAAAGTGTTTGAGTCTCATCAATAACTTTTTCTTTTTCTCCATCAGATAATGCAAAAAAGGTTTCCGTAGCGTCATTGACGCTCATGACATCAAAAGCTTCTTGAGTTTTAGAATAAGACTTATCATATGTTTTACCTTTAGATTTTTCATCTACGATGAGAAAATCAGCCATAACTTGAGAAAATTGAACAGTATCATTGCCATCAGGCTTTTTTCTTAACAAACTGAGTTGGCTATTAAGGTGACATTGGGGATTTTGATATTCATCTGAATTTTTGACAGCATTTCGTTTTACTTCATAACCACTACCAAAAGCATCAACTTTGACAGATTTTTTAAAATCGATTTTAGATGCAATGGCGCTTGTTATCCGATTAAAAACATGCTCGACATCGGTTATTTTAAGATCCGGACCGCGTGGTAATTTAATACCCTCGACAAAGTAGTCTTTATGTGTTGCCGGAAGTTGATTGAGAGCATTAAATAAATTCTTAATCGTGTCTTCTTTAAACTTTGAAATATCATCAACGGATGCTGAATCAGTCAGTATTTTTGGTGTTTGAAACAATGGAATATTTTTTGTTACTATTTTTCCAACAACTGATGTAAGAAGGTCTTTTTTAGTTTTGGTAACAAAAGCAGGATCAACAGGAGTTGTATCAACAACGTCCACTTTTTGTTTTCTTACTTGATCTGGATAGATTATGGGGTCTTGATTAGCAGTGTCCCATTGGTCATAACCCATATCAATATCTTTAGTCTCTTTTTTATCACCATACATACAGTGGATAAAAGCGTTACTAACTTTATCAATCTGATCTGTTTGTTTTACAGGCCAAGTGACAGAAATTGATTTTTGATTGGGAATAATATTTTCAGAAATGAGTTTTTGAGCTAAGCGCTCAATAACAATGATTTCATTGGCATCTGGTGACCAATTTTTTTCGGCATCATCTTTAGACACGTTGTAGACAACGTGTACTTTACCAGAGCTATCTTTAATTTCTAATTTTTTACCGATACTATCATAAATAGCATGCAATGGACCAATTGGAGGAACTGTCATAATTAACCCTATTATTTTTAGTTAAATTATAACAGTTTTTTAAAAAAATTAATAGCGGTTAGTTACCGGAGGCACCTTTCCATTATAGTGTGTGCATTTAAAAATCATAACTCCCTTACTAGGAATTGTATAGGACTCGAAAAGAGAATAATTAGATACATAGTCCACAGAATAAAAATACGGCTTTAACTTATTGATAATACGGTCTTTATGCTCTACACTGGGAGTCGTTTTATTCCAATCTACGACGTAGTAGCCATCTTTTCCCAGTTTTTCTTGGGCCAAAGACGGCCAAAATGTGAACTGATTGTTCCTAGTACCTAATAAATTCAAGAAATAGGCCCTTTTTTGACCCGGGCTATAAAAAGATAAAAGGCTTGTCATTTGGTATTTGTCACCAAAAAGGAAGTGTTTTTTGGGATCGTACCCCGCATTTCTCAATGCGGGGTCGATCTTATTCCAGCCAAGACACTGTTGAAAAGGATTGAGTTTATAAGGTAACGGATGTGTCGCATCAACTGAGTGGTTTTGTATGATGGGTATTAATAAAAGTATCAAAACAATGAATACCGAAAGACCTGTTGCACTCCACAACCATTTTTGAATATCTTGAGCGTACCATGCAATCACAATGGCAATTGTTGGATATGCAAAGATCATCCAATTAGACTGCACTTTAAAAAATAAAGAAAAGCCAAGGTAGAATACCATAAGAATACAAGATAACCATCCCCAAGTTTGAACAGCTCCTCTCATTTTTTTATTAAATAAAAGAGCTATCAGTCCAAAGACCAATAATCCGAAGTAAAGCGGCGATAAAAGCCCGATTTGACTGCCGAGAAATTCAAAGAAGTTGCCAGACGCTTTAGCTCCTGGCTGTCCGCCTTGCATTTGATTGAACACATGGCGAAATGTCGCAAAATCGTGAGTTGCATTCCATGCATAGGATGGAATAAGTCCAATGATAGATATGGCAAGACCTGTCCAAATCTCTTTATCACGCCATTTTTTATGAAAATAAAGAAGTCCTAAAACAAATATCCATAGTATGTAACTGCTCCATTTAAAAAGAGCGCCAAGACCAATCCACAATCCCACTTTCCAAAACTCAGGCTTACCTTTTTTTAATGCAGGCGCTAATTCACAAAGACTTAGTATCCAAAAAAGTGTGAGTCCCCCATCCGTGGTGGCTGCTAAACTACCAAAAAATCCAAGTGGTGAAAAAGAAAAGATGATAGCTGCCCAAAAAGCAGTTTTAGCTGACAAGTTCGATAAAAGTGCTAGTCTATACAGTGCAAAACAAGATCCAATTGATAATAATAAAGCACCGCATCTGACACCCCATTCAGTGTCTCCAAATAAGAATGTCGTCAAGGCAATTTGCCAGGCGATTCCTGGTGGTTTACTGTAATAGCCGTACGATAGAGATTTACTCCATACCCAATACTGAGATTCATCAGGAGAGAGTTTAATCGATGAGTATTGAATCACCAAAAAGATGACAAGAGCTTTTAAAATAAGAAAGAAGAGAAGAAATAAAGCCCACTGCTGTGTGGGCTTTAGTGAAAACGAAAGTTTTTTTTTCATAGTATTTCAAGTTCTACAGCGAAAATGCAGTCTGAGTGTTATTCCATGTGGCTTTAGCAACTTCTTGCACATCAATCCCCTTTAACTGAGCGATAAATCGACCCGTTTCGGGAAGATAAGATGGCTCATTGCGTTTACCACGTTTTGATTGAGGCGCTAAATATGGACTATCTGTTTCTATTAATAAATGATCAAGTGGAACATAGCTTGCTACTTCTTGCAAGGCGACACTTTTTTTAAATGTAACGATACCACTTAACGAAATGTACCAGCCACGCTCGAGTAAAGATTTAGCTTCTTCGAGTGTTCCAGTAAAACAATGTAATATGCCAGGAAGAGTTTTTCCAAATTGTGGAAATTCTTGATCGATTAATGATATGAGATCAGCAAATGCTTCTCTGCAATGAATGACAATGGGTAATTTATTTTCGAGGGCAAGTGTAAAATAGCGTCTAGCAAATTCTAGCTGAACTTTTCGGTTTGAGTGCTCGTAGTAATAATCAAGACCCGTTTCACCAATGGCAACTAGTTGACCATCCTTTGCTGCTTGTTCAAATATCGGAAAAAAAGCTTCTCCCTCTTTTTCAACATCATGAGGTGTTGTTGAACCCGTTAGATAAATCTGAGGAAATCTTTCTTTAAGATGAACTGCTCTTTCTAGACTCTTTTTATCAGTGCAAATATTTACTATTTTTTCAACTCCTGCAAGACTTGCAGCTTGCAGGATAGTTTCTATTTCATCATCGCTAAAATCATCTGATGTGAGATGAGCGTGGGAATCAATGAACGGCATTCTTAGTCTCAAATTGGGCTTGGACAGTCATTTCGTGTAAATTGTCCATTAGTATTTTTTCAGTCAGCATTTGTGGAAGTATGACAGGTTCATGTTTTGGATCGTTATCGTACAACACATAAACAGGAACCGCATTGCGGCCATATTTCTTTAATGCTTTAGTAATCATTTCATCTTGTCTTGTCCAATCAGCTTGCATTAACACAACGTTGCGTTTTTTTAATGCATCCAAAACATCTGGACGATTGAGTACAAAATGATTGGCCTGACAAATTAAACACCATTTAGCAGTAAAGTCAATCAATACTGGCGTACCTTCACGATGAAGTTTTTCAACTTTATCAGCATTGTAGGGCTCCCAGAGTTCTTCGTTGCTGACAATTTCAGTATTGCTAGGACTGTATGGTGATTTTGAAGCATCAACTGTTAAATACAATGAGCCAATTGCTATCAATGCAGCAATTGCCTTTGCGGTGTATCTAACCGGTCTTGTACGCATTAAGTTACCAAAATGACCAAACACCCAACTAGCTATTGCCATGACAAGCAATGCAAAGAGCACTTGATAAAGTGATATAATACTTTGTTGTGCACCAAAAACCCATAGTAACCAAAGTACAGCACCCATTAACAAAAAGCCCATGAGCTGTTTGAATGTTTCCATCCAAGCGCCAGGTTTTGGTAAAAATTTAGCCATAAATGGAAAGAATGTGACTAATACAAACGGCAGTGCCATACCACACGCCATCGATGTAAATATCGCAAGGCATCCAATTGGTGATAATGTCGCAGCAACACCAAGCGCTGTCCCTAAAAATGGACCTGTACATGGTGTTGCAACAACAGTTGCTAAAACACCATTTAAAAAGGAAGAAACAAGAGCGCCTTTATTATTAGCTTTTTGGCCAACACTTGAAAATGATGTGCCCATCTCAAATAAGCCGTAAAGGTTTAAAGCCATGACAAAAAATAGTGTCGTTAGCATACCAACGAATAATGGATCTTGAAGTTGGAAACCCCAACCAAGTTCTGTACCGGCACTTTTTAATCCAAGGATAATGCCAGCAAGTCCCCAAAATGAAACAACAACACCTGTAAGATAAGCCCACCCACTCAAACGTTTTTCTCTTTGGGTTTTATTCGTTGAATTAACAACACCTAATACTTTTAAAGACAATACTGGCAGTACACACGGCATTAAATTGAGGATTAAACCCCCTAAAAACGCGCCTCCAATGATTAACCATAATGATGTCGGTGGTTCATTCGATATGGGTGTATTATTTTCAATAGTGGGACTTAAGTGAATTTCAGATGAGTACAAAAGCTTTTTGTTTTCACCTTTGACTACAATTAATCCATTCACATCATGAGGATGTTCTAAAAGATCGGATGTTACTGGTAGATGTAATGACCAACCCTCATCTGTTTTATCAACTGTAGCAATAGAGTCTTGATCAACAACACCCTCTTCTTCTGGATAGAAGAGAACTTCGTTAAAAAGGCCATCATATGTAAACGGCAACACCAACGAGTGTTCTTTATTATCGATAAAGGCAGGTGTTTCAATATTTTGATGAGGTAACTGATTTTTCCACTGATTAAAAAGTATGGTTTTTTGTGTGTTTTCAGGAAGTGTTACATTGGCTGGTAAACTTAATGATATTTTAGCATCACCTGGCTTACAGCTTGTTCCACAGGCAACATACTTAACAGTCGCATTCAAAGTCGTGTCATTTAATTGTGTGTGAGGTGGTGGTGTGATGCGTGTTAAGAAAACAACAGATCCTTCGTAGCCATAAGCTGTCATACCCATTTCAGAAAAGCGTTCTGGAGTTGGAAATCTAGTCTCTTCTGCTGTATAACCTTCTGGCAGATCCCACTGTATAGATGTTGGTAATCCCGCCTCTCCTGCATTTTTCCAACCAATATGCCATCCTTTTTCCAAATTAAGGAGGATTGCTACCCAAAAAGGCTCGCCAGGATTTATGCTCTCATTTTCACTGATAAGCTCAGCTTGTAATACAGGTGGTTTGCTTTCATTAGCAATCAATGGCAAACAACCAATCGGTGTCAAGGCTAACAAACATAAGAATAAACGCAGCTTTTTAAACATCTAGACCTCTTTATGAATTAGAGTCACTTGACAAATAGCGCATGTGTTAAGTATGTCTGTAAACTTAAGGATAACAAGTTAGGTTACCAAAACTAATATTTAACGCTATTCACATAAATAATAATTTAATGTTATTAACTAAAACAAACTTCGTTAATTAGGATTAACTATGATATTACCTTCGTTATTAGCAAGCAATACATTTATAGATGCTTATAACCAATCTGACTTCTTTGGTAAATGTATTTTTTTAATGCTTTTTGCTCTATCTGTCCTAAGTTGGACAATCCTCACGCAAAAGTTGCTAATAGATCGTAAAATTCGCCGTAATGCTAAATTATTTAATGAGGCTTTTCAAAAAAAGAAAACTAACCCATTAAATATCGAATGGAATCAAACAAGTAAGGAAAAAGGTGTAAACCCTTTTTTAGAAATCTATCGCTTATTAAAAAATCAAACTGTAGAGCTACTTAATAAAAATAAAACTGAGGCTCAAGGAAATATTTACTTGTCAACAGCCGACATAGAACTCGTCGGTGCTAACCTCTCTTCTTGCGTTGCCATTCAAGTAAAAAATTTAGAACGCAACCTATTCATATTATCGACAACATACACATTAGGGCCATTTTTGGGGTTACTAGGCACTGTTTGGGGTATCTTAACGACATTTGCTGAACTACAATCAAAAACTAGCGGACAATCAAATGACATGATGCTCGGCGGCCTTGCAATGGCTCTTGGCACAACAGTAATTGGTCTACTCGTTGCAATACCAGCGCTTGTGGGTTATAACTATTTAAAGAATACTGTCAGAGAGTTTCAATCTGAGATGGAAGATTTTTCTACAGTCATGTTAACAACAGTTGAAGTGCAATACCGAAAAGTTGAACTATGAGAAGACATATAAGAGCTGCTCACACGTCTTCTCAAGAAGACGTCTCTATTAATCTAACACCGCTTATCGACGTTGTGTTTGTGATACTCATTATGTTTATCGTGATTGCACCGATGCTTGAGATGGATTTAGTAGAGCTTGCAACATCTGGACCCAACGCTAAAGAGATTTCAACCACACTCCAAGATAAGTCCCCTATCTCCATCCATGTTAAAAGCGATAATACAGTTTGGTTTAACAGACAAAAAGTAACTATTCCAGAACTTGAAAAGCTCCTCTCTAAAGCTCACGAACAATTTCCCAAAGCGACACCTTTACTTTTTCAAGATAAAAAAGCCCGTTTCGGTACATATCAAACTGTAAAAAATTGCGCAGAGAATGCAGGTTTTACAGAATTAGATGTTCTTCTCAGTCCATCTTAGAAGGCAAAACTATGGTACTTTTAAAACGCTTACTCTCCCATCGATCATTTGTATTTGCTCTAACTCTCCATTTTGTCTTTTTGATTTTGATCAGCATACACTGGTCGTCACCTAAAAAAGTGATTAAACCACGCTCAATGCATGTGCAAACAGTTAAACTTGCACCCAAAACAATACAAACAACAAAATCAACAAGTACCACTACAGCATCCACAACAACATCGACACCAAAAAAAGAAGTTAAGAAAGAACCAAAAAAGGAAACCAAAACAGATTCTAAAACGACAACTCCAAAACAAACTCCTACTCAAAAAACGCCTGCTAAAAAATCAACAGCCTCAAAGCCTGTTCCTGCCAAAACGACAACAACAAAGGCCAATAAGTCATCGGCTTGCGATGACTTATTGGCCTCAATAGAAAAAGATATGGCACAGATTGGTAAAAAGACAACACCTGCTGCAACGACTGCCACATCCAAAAGCTCATACACGACTCTTAAATGGGAAACAGATCAGCTCATGAACCCCAAAGAGATGTCTTACCTAGATGAAGTTGTAGGGGCATTACAACAATCTTTAATACTTCCTGAATATGGCTCTGTAAAAATAGAACTCACAATAAATAAAAACGGTTCTGTAGCTAACTTGAAAGTGGTATCAAGCGAAAGCTCTAAAAACAAAAAATACATAGAAGAAAATCTAACGACGTTTTTATTTTCACCCAATACCACATCACAATCGACTTTCAGCGTTATTTTATGTAATCAAAACTAATTAGCAGCCTTAAGCTTTGTATTTTCATCAATAAAATGATTCAGTAAAGACTCTTTACTCCATGTTTTATATACATCAGGATTTGAAGGAGGAGATCTTCCAAAAACGGTACGACACTGCACTCTAGAGTATCTATTTAAAATGTTATTAGCGTATTGATTTTTCCAAGTGCGGCGAAATGAGTGTTTACTATTAGCTGGAGGTGTACCAAAAGACTCTATCCAATCTCTAAAAACACACATAATTCGAGTAAATAGATTCTTAGACAAACGCTCTTTTTCACTGCCAGTGTAGAGTCTATCAATTTGTCGCACAGTCTTTTTGCCGATTTCACGCTGAGTTTCATTGTAATCTTTATTAATCTCTACAACATGCAAAAAGTATTTTGCTAAATCATCAATTTTAATAGTCCCAGAATACCCATGAGATTTCACAACGCGCGATCCCATAAACGTTACATCCGAATAACATGTTTTTACAAAGTCATCCAAATCTTGAAACGTCAGAATATATTTTAGTTTATCGTTGATACTAATCATAAATAC
>JAEMRK010000045.1:0-10598 GCA_016463375.1 Parachlamydiales bacterium
ATTTGCAAAGTCTTGTGAATAAAATTGAAAACGTTGATTTTTTTGGTGGAGTTAGTGCTACTTCTACTTGAAATACAAATGTTAGTTATAACCAATATAAATAAATAATTAGCCTTAAAAATTTTAATAAAATGGGAAATTAATGAGTACTCCACCAGAATCTACAAATAAAACTAATAAAGATGCCTTAGTTTGGATTTGTAATAATTTAAAAGTGGGTAAACTAAATTCCCATAATTTAGTTGTAAAAAAAACTGCGCCTTTAAAAGTTGCCTTTATTGTGACAAATTATCTGACATCAGTGAAAAATGCTATTACTGGTGAAAATGATGAACAGTCTAAAGTAATTAGAATTTGGGTGGCAACAGGTTTTGTGAGTGTTATTTCAGCCATTTTATGTAGATCGTTAAAAAAATAATCTTTTAAATATAGCACCACTTATATCAATAAAGTATATGTGGTGCATAGCACTTAAGAATTATTTAGCAGTTTCTTTTGTGAAAAATCCCACTCTAGAAATGTTCCATCAGAATAAAGACAATGAATTTTTCCTTTATCTACTGACAGGTAATCTGCGGATACATTTTTTTTTCTAATTTCTAGTGCTAAACTTGGTTTAGTAGAATACCACACCCTTATAATTCCATCAGTATCTCCGGTCACTAAGTGATTGCCCAAGTTACCAATACAATTTACTGGGTTTGAATGCCCCAAATAATCTCTTACGTGATGCCCATTATCATCCCAAGAACTAATTCGACTGTCTTCTAGCGACGCGTAAATTTTATTTCCGAAACCTATACATAGACTGATTCGTAATTCATGATTTAATGAAGTCGAGACGCCGTCATTATTCCATATAAAAATTGTATGTTCGTTCCAGGCCACAAGTTTATCGAAAAGACCAAATATTCCCTTAGATGCTTCAGTTGGACCAATCAAAGTGATTGATGAAAAGTCTTCATTAATGAGTTGAATATCATAATTTAATAAGGGAACTATCAAATGGTTATTAATAATATCTACTGCGTATCCATTCTTATTAAGATCGATGCTTTTAAAAGATTGTGAATTTTCATAAATTTTTAGGTTGCCTCCGACTAGAGTGACATATTTATTATTCCATTTATTAAAATCAGTAACTCTATGATGAATAGGACCAAGTTCTTTGACTACTCCGGATTTCTTGGTCCAGGAATAGATATTTTGGAGAGCAAATGGTGAATCTAAATCAACGTCATCTAAAAAATATAGTTTTCCATTTAAAAATGAATAATTATCATATAAAGAATTATAAGGTAGTTCGATGCTATTTTGATTCAAGTCAACTATTGAATAGTCTTCATTAATTGCGAGTAGATTTTCATCAATGACTCCAATCGTACGAATACCAAATGTCAGTTGAGCCAATTTTTGCTTTTTATAGAATTCATGCTGAATATTGGCTTCTAGGAACTCATGAAACAAACAATTTTGTCGAGAATCAGTAGAGGGCTTGGAAGAGTGGTTAACTTTTATCGATTTTGCGAGCTCTTCCCAAAAAGTTGAATTTGAGTAAATACGATTCCATTGTCGACAAGTTAATTTCGCATTAACCAATTCTGTAGTGTTTAAATAAAAACCAATTTTATGAATAATTTCTGCTGGCAATGTTTGAATTGTAAGAGGACCATCGGTAATACTTTCTGTTTGGGAATAAATACTTCTGGATGTTGTAGAATTAACTGACATGTGATCTATTGCCTTATTGATTAATCTTGTTAACTATTAGTAGTTTTATCCTCATTGAGAGAAATTGGATTAAAATCCCAGATGCAAACTTCATTTTTTGCAGAAACTGAAAGTATTTTAGAGTATTTAGAATATAGGCGCGATGAAGTAGGATCTAGACCAGTTAAAGTTTTAAGAGGTTTTCCAGGCGTCCAAAAATTAAGTAAACCATATGAATCTCCAAAAACCGTATGAGGACCAAATTTTTCTTCTACAGTAATTGTAGACATATGGTCAGAATACTTTCCTGTAATGTTTCCATTTTCATCCCATCTTAGAAGAGTATTATTTTCTAAAATTGTCAAAATCGAACTAGGCTCATAACTCACTCTTTTAATATTGGAATCATTCATTGGAAAAATTTTATATGATCCATTTAAGTTCCAAAATATCAAATTTTTTTCATCGCTTGTGACTATATTATTTTTATAGGATATTATTGCTATAATACTGCTGTCGTGTACGAATTTTTGAATGCAGTTCTTATTTTTGTCCCATAGTTCTAAAACTTTATCGTTATTGCCCAGAACTAATCCTAGATGATTATTAACTATAATCATTGATTGAGGTGAATTATTTAATTGAAGAAAAATCTGGCTAAAATTGTTTTTGTCCCAAAGTTTGATACAATGATTAATATCGCATGTAACTATGTCGTCACCCCAAACTTGAACAGTTTTGATTTGGGATGTATCAGAAATCTTGTTTATAATTCCTGAGGCATTCCAAAGTTTTACAGAATTACCATCTAATAATAAAAATGATTCTTTGTAGGTCCTCACTAGTTTAATATTAGAAAAATCATTCTTTTTAATAAATTTATCCTCATCAAAGATAAAACAAGCGTTGGAAGAAAACACATAAAAAATTTGATGACATGCCCCGAGTGATATTATTGGATTATTTCCAATTTCAAATTTCCTAAAACTATATCTGTCTTCTTTAATATTCTTTTCTATGAGCTCATGGTAAAGACAGCTTTGTTTGTAGGTTAGAATAATTTTTTTAGATTCATGAGTTTGCTCAATAAATGGAACATGCTTTCTAAATAAGTTATCATATCTACTTTTCCATAGGTTTTCATTATTGTAACATTTTGACCAATGACGACAAACAAGGTTCGCATTAATTAAGTCATAATGCCCGAGATATTTGCCAATCTCTTTGATGAGTATATCGCTTGGTAAAATCTTATACGATTGTGGATCATTAGTTAATTTAACTGTTTTGCTCAGTGCAAGATTGACTGCCATTCGTTCCTAGTTCTTATAGTTAAAGTCATACAAAGTTCAAGAAAACTACATCTTGCTGGGTTAATTTTCAACTGATCATGTGCAATAATTACCAAATTCAATAATCTGTTCACTTTTAATAATGCAAATTTTTACGAGGTGACATTTTGCAACCAGTTAATCAAAATCTACCTAGGATAGGCTTTCAAATAAGACATCTTAATTTGACGATCGAACAAAAAAAAATTCTTGGATATTGTATTGTAGCCGTTGGAGCTTTAGTGAATTACTATGAAAATAGTGAGAACAATATAACCGTTTGTCCTGACTTTTTAAGAAATCGTCAGATTAGTGTTTATAATACGACTGATCATGGAGTATCTAGTTTCGATAGCATCCCTAACATCGATTATAGGACTTATGGATTGCTAATGATCGTTTATTTAGGAATATATGGTCTTAATCGATTCCGTCGCCTTTAGTTTTAAAAAACATAGCTTCCTTCTTATACAGTACTGAGGTACCTTATTTTCACTTTTTCTAAACGTAAGGTGAAAAATGTCAAATTCTATATTGTCTTATTTTATTGGTGATAATTCGAATACTATCGGCGATATTCAAGAGCAAGTAAATGCCGATACTACCACTCAAACGGGTAATTTGCGTTCAAGAGTTGTAAAATCCTGTTTGGTCGCTGCCACGGTAGTTTTTGAAAGTGTAATGGGTGGTTTAGCATATGCAGCGATAAACCATGCTAATAAATTATCAGAAGTTGCAAGTCAAGATTGCGGTTTAAATAACCAAAGCTTGAATGTAACTCAAATCCATGAAGCTCAAAATTCACCAGAGTGTGTTTCTAGCAATAACGAAGCTTCATTGTTCTTTAATGGGGGAACTGCTTTAGTTTGTACAATGGTTGCGCTTGGATTAATTGCGGGCGTAAGCTTTACAAAAAAACAACAAAGTGTGGCACATGAAAATGCACCATTACTTCCTAGAAACTTAGCTTAATTTTTTTAAAAATTGATTAAGTGTGATCTAAGAGATCACACTTTTGGAATTTTGATTGATATACGGTTAACTATCATAAGAAGGCTATAGATGTTAAATCCAGCAAGAGAACTCTATTATTTAGTAGAGGCTTCCAATCCTAATGAATCTGCTCAGAAACAGTGTCAAGTAGAATCCCGAAATGAAAAAATGATGATGGGCAGAGCTTGTGGTTTGTTAGCTATGATCGAAATTTTTGTAGGATATGGGATTTACCGAGCATTTAATCAAGCTGTTGCAGACCGTCAGGCTGATATTAATGGATGTAATATCAATAACCAAACTATTACTGCTAATCCTAAAAGTTGTTCTGAGGAGTTTAAATATGACGCAGCCCTTGGATGTATTGCTGTTTTAAATTTCATTGCGTTAGGAGTGTTATTAGGAGTTGGTATACGTAAGATAATTAAGAGAGATGATAGTAACAGGCAAAATCAAATGTCAAATTTGGACAAGGCCTAATTTTCATTTATCTCTTACTTAACTAATTAGTCTTTTTGTGTAGCTATTCAAATGGCTATGCCATTTTTGTATGTTTGCAGATATGATTGACACGATTCATTATTTACTTAACAATTTCTCATATGAAACCGTCAAGATATTGTTTTCGATCAATTTAATTTGAGGCCACAATGCTACCCAGATCTATGTTGAATGGCATATATCTATTCCAAAATCGAAAAGCTATAAGGGTTGCAAGGTTTATCGATCACTTGTTAGGGTTTTTGCCAATAAAACATAATTTCGAATTTCCCAAACCCAAACGTATACTGATAAGTAACTGCGCGCACATGGGCGACGTCATTTTATCAACTTCAGTAATTAAAACATTAAGGGATGCATTACCTGATTGTGAAATAGGCATAGTAGTTGGTAGTTGGTCTAAACCGGTGATTGACAAACACCCAGATATAAAATCAATACATATAGTCGATCATTGGAAAGCTAATAGGGGGTCTTATACCTTCTTAGAAAAATTAAAAATCTATTGGACCTCTCGAAAAAGAGCAATGAGAGAAATAAAAAAACAAAAATATGATGTTGTCATTGATCTTTGTTTTTATTATCCCAATCTCATACCTCTTTGGTTTCAAGCCGGTATTCCTGTTAGAATAGGGTATAGTTCGGGTGGATTTGGCCCTCTTTTAACTCACTCCCATCAGTTTGTAGATAAGATGCAATCTGTAATGGAATACTACAACGCATTGTTACTACCATTTGCTAGAGGTCGTGATTTAAAACCTCAGCTGCCTCCTCTAGTTAACCCTGAAAACACTTTAAAAAAACATGGATTAGACTCTGGGCAATATACAGTAATACACATGGGAAGCGGAGATCCTACAAGAGAATGGCCCTTAGAAAATTGGATCGAAGTAGGAAATGAATTGAACAAACTTGGAAGAAAATTAGTATTTACTGGGTATGGACAAAGAGAAAACTCAGCAATTGAAAAAGTCCTGGAAAGCATAGAGGGAATTAATCTTTGCAATTTACTGAGCTTCGATGAATTTAGAGTTGTCATTGCACTATCTAACGAATTTCTTGGCGTCAATACAGGCTCTGCACATATTGCTGCAACGTATCAAATTCCTTCGTACGTCATTTTTCATGGAATAGATAGAAAAGAGCACTGGTCTGCTTATAGTCCAAAGACAACTTTTTTTACAAAATCAGTTAAATGTTCTCCCTGTTTTCAAAAAAACGGGTGCGTCTCAATGGATTGTATAAAAAAAATCAGCCCTCGAGATGTCATTAATTGCATTTTGAGATAATCAAAATGCATTATTAGCACGATTAGCTATCAAGTCTTTTTGTAATAAACCAAAGTAGTATCTTTTAGATGATAAAGTTTTAGTGTTTTGGATAATTCATTTAAGTATCTATAAACACCCTGATATGTAGGGTTGAAATCGTGCCATAGAATAACACCACTCTGGTTCAATATTGCCAGAACTTTTTCTGTATCATTCTTTACACATTCGTAGGAATGACCACCGTCGATAAAAGCAAAATCTAAGGGTTTATTTTTAACGAATGTCTTAAAGTCATAATTTGCTGAGTCACCTAAATGCTGAATGACTTTTTTGGATGTAGAATGGCTTAAATATTTTCGGTTAGTTTTTGCTATATCATTTATGAATTGTAGGTCTGTAGCTAATGTGGGTTTAATCGTATTGCTTGTGTCAGATGGCAAATCTAAGGTGTGTATTTCTGCATCATCATCAGAGTTAATGGCGAGTTGTAAAGTTGTACTTCCTTCAAAAGTTCCTATTTCCAGTAAATTTTTAGGGTTATTTTGAATCAATAAGGAGCAGATAGCTATCAATTCAAGATAGGTTGTTCCACCATCTCGAGTGTAAGGGTTGAAAAGGTTAATTTGCTTAAATTCTTTAATGAGGTGAGTCACAGGAACTCTAATAATATTACTCGTACTTAATTTTTTAGATGCATGTAAAAAATGTATGGCATCTTTAAGAGCTTTGTAAAATAGATTAGGATGGCGTATAGAAGCCCAACCAGCTGTTATAACTTTTTGGATTTTACTTTCGGATACAAGATTTTCTATAGGCATTTGAACTCAAGTGTTTAAATATTCATGAAAAATTGTCAATAACGTCCGTCACAAATTTAGGTATTTTTGAAATAGACCATTGTTGTGCCGGATATGTGATAAAGTTTAGCGGTGTTAGCTAGTTCATTTAAGTATTTATAAACTCCTTGAAAATTAGGTGTGAAATCATGCCAAAGAATAATTCCGTTTTTAGACAAAACTTTGAGAGCTTTTTCTGTGTCGCTTCTCACGCATTCGTACGAATGCCCGCCATCAATAAATATAAAATCTAAAAGATTATCTTTTATAAAGTTTTTAAAATCGTATGTCGTTGAATCACCAAGGTGTTGTACGACTTTATTGGCACAAGAGTGGCTTGAATATTTTCTATCTAATTTATTTTGATCAGTTATGTATTTGAAATCTGTCAACAAGGTAGGCTTAACTGTATCAATAGTGCCTGGCGGCAGATCCAATGTGTGAACTACGGCTTCATTAGTAGAATTCAGTGCAAGTTGAAGTGTTGTATTACCCTCAAAAGTTCCAATCTCTAGAATGTGTTTTGCCTTTGAAGCTTTAACCAAAGAGCAAATCGATATCAATTCAAGATAACTTACTCCACCATCTCTAGTGAAAGGGTTAAAAAATTTAACTTCTTCAAAATTTTTAATAATTTCAGAAATTTTAACTTCTTTAATTTTTGAAGTTTTGATTTTTCTAGAAACGTATAAAAAATCAACTGCAATCCTAATTGTTTGCATCAGAAGCGCGGGATGACGAAGTGCAGCCCAAAGTGCACTTAAACGTCTAACCATTTTACTCTCAGAAATTTGATTTTTCATTTGTTTTCAATCTCATATTTGATTTTATTAAGAAATTAGAAAAAACAGCGATCATATTTAAGAAAAAAATTAATTGCAACGTTGCATTAAAATTTGATCTCAAGCTTTTTAAAGAGGCTAATAAATCTAAGTTCAGCACTGGCTCTAAAATAACCATTAGACTAAATTAACTCTCATTTTATGAACTTGAAGACTCTATGAAAACAGTAATATTAGCTGGGGGACTTGGTACTAGACTCTCAGAAAAAACCTCTGATCGTCCAAAACCTATGGTTGAAATAGGTGGTAAGCCTATTCTCTGGCATATCATGAACACATATGCGGCCCATGGGTTTACTGAATTTATCATAGCACTTGGTTATAAAAGTGAAATGATCAAGGAATATTTTCTAAATTTTTATGCCTTCAATAACGATATTAGCATTGACTTGAAGCAGGGCAAGACGACCATTCATCATGGTCGTCAGCCCTCATGGACAGTGCATTTGGTCGATACAGGGCTTAATACCATGACAGGTGGACGTATAAAACGATTAAAAGAATGGATCGGCAATGAAACGTTCATGATGACTTATGGAGATGGTCTTAGTAATGTTGACATCACTAAATTGGTTGAATTTCATAAATCTAAAGGAAAGCTTGCCACTGTAACTGGTGTTCGCCCACCGGCTCGATTTGGTGGATTAAGATTTGAAGGCGATATGGTTGCGGAATTTTTGGAAAAGCCACAATCGGGTGAGGGTTGGATTAATGGGGGTTTTTTTGTTTTAGAACCTCAAGTTTTAGATTACATCGACAATTGTGATTCCGTAATTTGGGAAAGAGGGCCTCTTGAAAAAATAGCACACGACAAACAACTCGTAGCCTATAAACACCCTGATTTTTGGCAACCTATGGACACATTAAGGGAATACAATTACCTTGAAGAACTGTGGCAAAATAAACAAGCTCCTTGGAAGGTATGGTAATGACGAATTTTTGGAATGAAAAAAGAGTATTGGTCACTGGCGCAACAGGTCTTGTGGGAAGCTGGCTAACAAAGTCATTAATCGAAAAAGGGGCTTATGTCGTTACTTTGATACGAGATCTTGACCCACAAAGCGAGCTCATACGTTCGGGTTTGATAAACAAAACTCAAGTCGTCAATGGTTGCTTAGAAAGCTTCAATAGCATTGAAAGAGCTATCAATGAGCACGAGATAGATACTGTCTTTCATATGGGAGCTCAAACAATTGTTGGTACGGCTTTAAGAAATCCTTTGCCGACTTTTGAAGCTAATATCCGCGGTACCTACCAATTGCTTGAAGCTTGTCGCATGCACATGGGTCTTGTTAAAAGAGTTGTTGTTGCATCGAGTGACAAAGCGTACGGGGATGCTAAACAACTACCCTACAACGAAGAGATGCCTTTAAAAGGGCAACATCCTTACGATGTATCCAAATCATGTACTGATTTATTGACCAATACTTATCATCACACTTATGGTTTACCCACAGTTATTGCTCGTTGTGGAAATATATACGGAGGGGGAGATTTGAACTGGAGTCGTTTGATTCCAGGAACCATACGCTCTTATTTAAATAATACAGCACCTATTTTACGCAGTGATGGCCAATTCACAAGAGATTATGTTTATGTGATGGATGCTGTAGATGCCTACATGACAATGGCAGAAGCTGCCAACCGCAAAGAAGTGATTGGTCAGGCTTTTAATTTTGGACCTTCAGAACCGTTATCTGCGATGCATATTGTTCAGAAGTTACAAGTTTTAATGGGAAAAGAAGACATTAAACCAGTTATACTTAATCGTGCTGTCGGAGAAATTAAAGATCAGTTTCTTTGTTCTGCAAAAGCAGAAAAGCTCTTACAGTGGACACCTAAATACAACTTAGAAGATGGACTTAAACAGACTCTACAGTGGTATTTAAGTTTTTTTAATAAAACTAAAAATTTTGCAGACGAATTAGCGATGGTATAATGTCAATGGACGAATTTAGAGAAGAAATTAAAGAACTGACTAAAAGCTATTACGCAAAAAAATGGCCTGCAAAAGTTTTTAATCCCGAAAAAGACGTTGTTCCTGTTAGCGGAAAAGTATTTGATGAAGAAGATTTAGTTTCATTAATTGATTCCTCTTTAGACTTTTGGTTGACAGCTGGTGAGCATGCAAATGCTTTTGAAAAAGAGTTTGCTCAGGCTATGGATAAAAGATTTTGTCTTTTAACCAATTCTGGATCTTCAGCCAATCTCCTAGCATTAACTGCATTGACATCTCCGATGTTAAAAGATAGGCGGTTAAAGCCAGGTGATGAAGTAATCACTGCAGCTACTGGTTTTCCAACGACAGTCAATCCAATAATTCAAAATAGACTTGTTCCGGTTTTTTTAGATATGGACATACCCTCCTATAATATGGATGTAACCAAACTAGAAGAGGCATTATCTGAAAAGACACGAGCTATCATGATTGCACACACTTTAGGTAATCCATTTGATTTAGATGTTATTGTGGAGTTTGCAAAGAAACATAACCTGTGGCTGATTGAAGATTGTTGTGATGCTGTTGGTTCGACTTACAATGGTAAAAAAGTAGGCACCTTCGGTGATATATCTACAGTTAGCTTTTATCCGGCTCATCATATTACGATGGGCGAGGGTGGTGCAGTACTAATGAACAACGGTATGCTTAAACGCATTGTTGAATCATTTAGAGATTGGGGAAGAGACTGTTGGTGCGAGCCTGGCAAAGACAATACTTGTGGCATGCGTTTTGAATGGAAACTTGGTGATCTTCCCTGTGGTTTTGATCATAAGTACACTTATAGTCATATCGGTTACAATTTGAAAGTGACAGATATGCAAGCAGCAATTGGAAGAAGCCAGCTCAAAAAACTTCCTGGCTTTGTGAAAGCTCGTAAAGATAACTTTACCTACCTCAAAGAAAAGTTAAAGCCTTTTCAAGACTGGTTAATTTTACCAGAAGCTAGTCCAAATAGCGATCCTAGCTGGTTTGGATTTCCTGTTACTTTAAAAGAAGGCGCACCAATTACTCGAAATCAACTCATCCAACATTTGGAAGACAATAGAATACACTCTAGGTTGCTTTTTGGTGGTAATTTACTTTGCCAACCAGCCTACAAAGATATTGAGTGT
>JAEMRK010000045.1:10698-13480 GCA_016463375.1 Parachlamydiales bacterium
CTGCAAAAATCTATTGTTGACTGGGTCTTATTTTGAAGCAGGTATTCAGTCGAATTTGATAAAGAAACCCGCTATATACGCTTATGGACTGTCTAAATCATTGACATGGATGCTTTTTCAACATTACTGCAATAAAATAGATATTCCTTTGGCAAAATTTGTCATCCCAAATCCCTTTGGTTCTTTAGAAGAATCAAGTCGTTTAATCCCATATCTAATGAATTCATGGTTAACAAATCAAACTCCTGTAATTGATAGTCCATCGTATATTAGAGACAATATACCAGTAACATTGCTTGCTAAAAGTTATGCATGGCTAATTAACAATCTAGACATAAACAAAGTTTTTCAACCAAGTGGCTATGTGGGGTCTCAAAAAAAATTCGTACAAAAAGTTATGACTGAGATGTCAAGTCGATTTAATAAAAAACTAAATGTTACTTTTAAAAAACAGAGTTTTTTTACAGAACCTCGTATTCGCACTAATAGTGATAATCTTAACTGGCAAGAAATGGGTTGGAATGAAAGTTTCTTCTGGGATCAGTTAGCCGAGTATTATCAGACAATTCATGGTGTAGCACAAACATCTCTTAAAAAAAGTGAATTAATTATTTGTTAAGCGTATTTCAAAAAAAAATAAGATTTTTACCGCCGCATTTTTATGTCATTGCCTCATCATGGTCAGCCCGAATAATATCAGCTGCTGCACAGCTAATCGTAATGGCCATATTGATAAAGTATTTAGGAACATTGCAATATGCAGTCTTCGCAGTTTTAATTTCATTAGAAGGGTGGTTTAGCCTAGCGCAGATGGGCATTGGTCCCTCTGTACAAAATTTTATATCTGAATCAAGAGCTAAAGATTTGCCTTATTTCAAGTGGGTTCGATCTGCAAGCAATGTCGCAATGGTATTATTTATATCAGCAGCTACAATATTATTAATATTTGCATCTTCATTACAGAATAATATTTTTGATCATTTGTCGGCTCAGGGTGCAATAGTACCATCCTACATTTTATTTATTGTTGGATGTCTTTACTTTGTCATTCATGTTTTTGGCATAGCTTTCAGAGTTTTTTACGCTTATGGTCAAGGCTATAAAACCCAAATGATCCAGGCATTGGCATCAATTTTATCAGTCGTTTGCATTGTATTTTTACCAAAATTTATGCCGAATTTGGATCAACAAAGAAGACTTTTTTTTTGTGTTATATTCTATTTAATGCCTCAAGCATTTCTAACTTTAATTAGTTTCCTGAAAATATATATCAGTTCCAAAAGCGAAAAAATAAGCTTAAATAAAGATGAAAAAAATGCCTTTTTAAAAAGATCTGGTAAATTTTCATTTTTCTCACTTCAAGCATCCTGCGTGCTCTTCGTTGACTACTTAGTGATGAGCCAGACATTGGCTTTAAATGAAATAACTACTTACAATATTTTAGCAAAATATTTCAGCTTTGTTTTCTTCTTTTACAATGCCATTCTAATGGCAATCTGGCCTATTTTTTGTGAAAAAATCAAAAACAATCATTGGAATGAAGTTCAGTCGATTATTTTAAAATACATATCTTTAGGAGTGGGAATAATTATAATAGCCACTATAAGTTTAAATTTTTTAGGACCCATCTTAAAAAATATGTTTTTTAAAAATGAGTCCATAATTTTAAGCTCTAAATCAATAAGTCTATTCGGCATTTATTTTATAATTCGTATTTGGACAGATACTTTTGCTACGTTTTTGCAAAGTTTGAGTCATTTAAAGACCTTGTTGATCTGGGTACCGCTTCAAGCTATTTTAAGTATTTCTGTTCAGTACAGCCTCTCAAAATTCTACGGAATGGATGGTATTTTAATGGGTTTGATTATCGCGTTTTTACTTACTGTTGCGTGGGCATTGCCATTAGAGTATTTAAAGATTAAGAAGAAACATTACTTTTTGGGTGAACCCCGTGGCGCCTAAGCTTTCGATTTGCATACCAACCTATAATCGTGAGAATTGTCTTAGACAGGCTCTCGATAGTATTTTATCTCAAGAAATTCAAGGTATTGAAATAGTCATTAGCGATAATGCGTCGGCTGATCAAACTATTCAACTGATAGAAGACTTTAAGAAAAAGGGCCTTGATATTGTATTGCATGTATGGCCTAAAAATATGGGGGCAGACCGAAATTTCTTAAAGGTCATTGAAATTGCAACCGGTGATTATTGCTGGCTGTTAAGCAGTGATGATATTCTTGAACCAGGAAGTATTAAAGCTGTACAGAATATTTTAGCCAATCACTCTGAGTTAACAGGGGTTACTGTTGCTAGTTCGTATACTTATGACATAGATTTGAAAGAGCGTATATCTGACAAAAAAGTATTTTCTTATAAACAAGACGTAATCTTTGATAATGCCGAAACATGTTATGCCAACTTAGGACATTATCTTGGATTTATTTCTGCGCAAATTATTAACAGAAAACTTTGGAATGATGTCATTGCCCACGAAAAAATTGATGACTACTTAAGTGGATATGTTCATCTATATGTTATTGGTAAAATGTTGAAAAACAATCCTAAATGGTATTTTTTATCTCAGGGTTGTGTTGGTTGGAGAGCTAATAATGATTCATTTTCTCATGCTGGATTATATCGCCGAATTGAAATTGACGTGAAAGGATTTGAGAGGATTGCTAGAGATATATTTGGAAAAGGATCAAAAGTTTATTGGACGCATTTAAAACATGTTATCCGAGAATATGTTTCAATTAATGTTATTGGGGTTCGAATTAAAGAC
>JAEMRK010000104.1 GCA_016463375.1 Parachlamydiales bacterium
AACAAAATTTTTAAAATTAGGGTCGTTACTAATATCACTTGTCAGCCCCATGAGTGTAAGAATTACATAAGAACTACAAAATGGTCTTCTAGATTCTATTAACATAGACTCTATAGTTTCATTAATGTATGCATTTGGATTCAATATTAATAATTTATGAGAAAAAAACAGTGCTTGCCTTCTCAATTCTTCATCATCTGATCTAATACCTATGTGAGGTATTTTTTTTGCAATAGCTACTAAACTTGGTATATTAGATTGATAGTCAATAATAATTGAGCATAATTCATAGACTAAATGACATGATGAAGTTTTTGATAAGTCAACTAATTCATCTTTAACATCAGTGAAAGTTTCTGCTGAAGAACTTTTAAGTATCTTAGAACAAAAATCGTGGGCTATTTGTTGCATTTCAGGATTATAATACATTGTTAATGCTGTTTTTAATCCATTTAATACATTTTTTTCGTCCACCAGTGCTTCTGGAGTATCGATTAACAAGAGTATAAACTGGAGACCATATTGGCGGATTTCAACAGAAGGTTGATTTAAAATATCCTCAACAAGATTGTTAATGATTTTATAAGAATCTTGAAAAGTAAATAAGAATTTAAGACATGCCGTTTGCGATCTTGTGCGTTGGGTTTCATTATTGGAGCAGGCATTTTCTTTAATCACTTTCAATAAAGCTTTGTAATCCGCTGATAATGATGTCATTATTAACTCGTCGAAAGGCACTTTTGGAGTGATATAATCTAGTTTTTTTTGATTTATTGTTTTTATATGACTATCTTCTGAATTAAGTTGATTAAAAATTTCATCTAATTCTTCTATATAATCACAGCGATCATTATTTATTTTATAGACTATTGTTTGGCATTCGCTCTTATCTAATAGTATGTTGTCGTAAGCAAGTGTGAATGTATTATAAAAATTTTCATAGATGTTAGTTATCATTAGCGTATAATCCCTGTAATAATTAATTAAAATTTTTGATTTAAATCTGTGAAATATACTCTTTTAAAGAGTTTAAATACATATCAGAAATCTTTTAATCAATTTTAAATAGGGACTGATGTGCGGAGAGTGTAACACATGCCAAAAATGGCATGTGTTAATGCTTGAGAGGTTATTTTTTCATGGGTTCTAAGTTTTTACAAGCCGGGCCATTTAATACTTTCCCGTAGGCATCAAAACGTGACCCATGGCAAGGGCAGTCCCATGATTTTTCAGTTGGGTTCCAATTGACAAGGCATTGTAGATGTGGGCAAATGGCAGAGCATTTATGGACTTTGCCATCATTATCTTTATACGTTGCGACTTTGTTAATACCGTCTCTTAAAATAGCACCGCATCCAGGTTTGATATCATCTTCTTTTTCTACATCGCCTTTGGTGAAGTACTCAGAATATGTCGCTAAATTTTCCATGTTATTCATGGCAAATTTTTTGATAGATGAGGGTTGAAAGCTTTTTCTGGATGGATCGTAAGTTGTTACCCATGGATTTTCTTTTTTGCAAATGAGATCACGAAATATGAGAGCAGCAATTGTGCCATGAGTCATCCCGTTACCCGAGTCGCCTGTACACACATAGATATTTTCATCGTCAAGGGGATTACGTCCAAGATATCCTAAATAGTCGATTGGCTCTTGAATATGACCTGACCAATGAAAGGGTACCGAATGAATACTTGCAAAATTCTTTCTTGCAAAGTGTTCTAAGCGTTTATAGCGCTCTTCTCCATCATGTTCAGTACCACATTTGTGATCTTCACCACCGACGATTAAGATATCATAGTCTTTATACTCATCAGAAAAATCAGAACCGTTTTGCAATCTGACATAGTGATAAGGGTCTTCGTTATCCCAATATAAAGCTTTAGGAACAGATCCTTTAGTAATTAGTGCTCCGATGACGTAGCTACGATTCGATGACTGCTTATCATGAATCACGACTAAATCATTAATGGGGGTATTCGTTGCGACAACTATGTGATTTGATTTTATTTTAATGCCCCTATCAGTGAGTACATGGCGGTCTGAACCGCCTTGTACTTTTTGAACGAGCGCATTATCAAAAATGCGTACGCCTTTTTTAGTAGCAACTTGTGCTAACTGAATAATGTATTTTAAGGGATTGATTTGCGCTTGATTGGCAAATCTTAGGCACGGTTGCTTGCAAAGAGTAAGTGGTAGGCTAGATAGCTTTTCGATATCATTCAGACCGGCTTTTTTTGCTGATTCGAGTTCTCTATCCAGTATTTCATTCGATTCTGTAAAAAGATAACCGTCTAATCTTTCAAATTCACAATTTAAGGATTCGTCTTTGATGATCTTTTCAATCAAGTCAATAGCTTGTGTATGACTATCGGCTACAACTTTTGATACTTTCTCTCCATGTACTTCTTCCACTCTGTAATAGCGATCATCAAATGCATTGGTTAAATGAGCTGTAGATTTACCAGTTTCTCCGCAACCAACTTGTCTAGCGTCAATGACAGCTACCGATTTGTTTTCACAAGCTAGTAAATAGGCAGTTGTAAGCCCTGCAATACCTGCACCAACAATACAGACATCGACTTCGAGATCCCCCTGTAAATTTTCGTATTTTGGATAAGGGATTTCTATTTGCCAAATGGATTTTTCGCCGTCAGAAGTCATCTCGAAGCCTTTGTGGAATAGTTAAAAAATAACTATAAGTGCCCAGCATCTTTTTCCAAACTAAAAAATCAAAGTTTAGGTCTTTGATTTTATGTAAATCTTTTACAAAAGATCACTTTTTGAAATTTCTATTTGAAATGTTATTGATCTAGAGCCGAAGTTTAATTTAAAACTTATGTTGAAATTATTAGGGAGGAAATATGTATTCTGTTTCAGGAAACTATTATGCAGCACTAGAAGAGAATGTAAGTAGAAAACCTACAAAAGTAGTCAAACAAACTATTGTAAGAAACGAAAACGTTCCTCGTAAATACCAAAAAAAGTTCTACTTTAAAAAGTCTCGATCAGAAGAGAGTAAGCTCAACGAATTTATGTTAACAATGTTTGCTAGTGACAATTCAATCTCTCCAGTGGCTAGAGATTATAATTTAAGATTTATTCAGACAGATAGAATAAGAGCATTTCATGTTAAGGAAATGACCTTTGAAAATATTAAGAATCTCGCGCTATTTTTTAAAAAAATGCACAAAATTGAACCACCTAAAGATTTTCAATTAAACGACAAATCGATGACATTGATTGATTTTAAAAGTGTCTATGAAAATATTGGTTATAAACC
>JAEMRK010000046.1 GCA_016463375.1 Parachlamydiales bacterium
GGTCCATCTACGATGGCATCGACTTCTTCGCAAAAAAATCCACCGCTTCCAATGTTCACGCAATAAGGTGATTGAAACTTGGAATAAGTCGTGTCTTCCAGTATGTAAGGAGTTGGAAGTTGTGCTTGTAATGTGGTCAGAGCCAGAAAAAATAGTGCGAATAAGCGTTGCATAGTGTGTCGTCCCTTTTAAGGGCACGGAGATTAACCAAAAAAGTGTTAATATTTAAAGTGTTTTTTAATTTCAAAATTAAACTAATAATTAATCAGTTAATTAAAATCATGCTCAGAACATATTCTGGGCTTGATTTAGCAATTTTCAACTAATCCAAATAAAATTTCTAAGTCAATTCAAAAAATCTTCTGATTCTCAAAATTAGCATTTAATTCTTTATTATTGTATGTTGTCTGCTCAACTTAAAGGTGTTACATGGATGATATCGAAAAACGTTTGAATGGCATTGAAGATAGCCTTAAAAATATAGTGGAGCATTTAGGTGTTCAAAATGAGAAAAAGTGGACTCCACCACCCTTTCCAAAATATCAAGCTGATGATGAATTATCAGGAGATGATTCAAAAAATACCGAAACTAATGACGATTCAGAAGACGGCGTTTCTGATGAGGAGAGATCTGAAAATAGTCCAGTGGAGGAACCAGTTATCGAAGAAAAGGTCGCGAGTTCTGCTGCTAAAGATGATATTTTCAAAGATACAATTGATCAAAACGTATTTAGAGAACCTAAAGTCCAAAGACCGGCTTCAAAACCTATAAAGCTATTTGAGCATTGGCCAGCTAAGCTTGGCATACTTTTGGTGTTGTTAGGCATAAGTTGGGGATTACACTATGCTTATACCAATGATTGGTTTAGCCCGATGGTGCAGTTCATATTTAGTTTGAGTGTGGGATCTGCATTGTTTGGCAGCGGTGCTTATTTCATGAAAAATAAGCCAGCTGCTGGGAAAATACTTAGTACCTTGGGTAGCTCTGTTTTAATTTTGACATTTTGGTTTGCAGAAGTTGGTTACCATATATTATCTCCAAATGTCGCTTTAGGCTGTATGTGGCTTGTGATTAGCTTGCAATGGGCTAATGCCATTGTGTTTAAATCGCAATCGCTTGCGATTCAATCGACGGTTATTGCTTTGGTGATTCCTTATTTGATTACAGATATGGCCACCAATTACATGTTAACTTTGATGTACTACACTGTATTGAATGTTGCAGCTTTGCTTTTGTTTTACAAAGGCTGGGCATGGCCATCGACCATTGCATTTATTGGTATGCAGATCTACAAAATAGACTTCTTGATACACAGCTCTGGTGCTTACGCCACCTATTTTGCAGTTCTATTAGCGCTTATGTATGTGCCATTGTGGATTACGCTTGGATTAAAAGATCATGCGATTTGGAAAAAATATAAAGTCTTGGGCTACATAGTCACATTTTTAGCTCTAACTGATCTTGTGTCAGCAGGCTACATTGATTCGTGGTTTGTTGCGCATTCATATCTGTCATATTTCATAGCTTTGACCGTTGTATTAACTGTTACTGCATTCGTTATACGAATGAATGATCGAGAGAATCGATTAAAAGTGATCACAGCTATTATTGGATTGCATTTGATTTATGCCATCGATCAGACATTGACGATGTCAATGGCGATCGATGAAGTGACTCTTCGCTATATTGAGTTTGCTGTGATGATGTACTACTCCATATTTATGGTGAGGTCGCCTTGGTTATCTTTCTTTGCATCACATGCTGTTTTGTTATTAGTCGCTGCGAGTTTTTATCCAGATTATCTGTTATTTACATCTTGGTATTACAAAGAATTTTGGATACTGCCAGCAGGCTTTCTTGCATCTGGTTTGGTATGGTATCCATTGAGAAAAAGTTCGACTCATATTCCACCAATGCTTGGTATTGTATCGATAGGCTATGGCATTGCACTGATATGGAATGTTTGTCACCAATTCTGTCCAACACCAGATGTTGGTAGAGGACTTGCTTTAGTTATATATACAGCAATCGGCGTCACTTTAGTGGTTATTAATAAAGGAAAAACTGTTCGAAGGATTGGTTTTGCTTTTATACTCGGTGTTGTTGTCAGGCTGCTATTAGTCGAAGTTTGGGAGATGCCAATACTTGCCCGCATAGGAACATTCCTAGCTACGGGCATTTTGTTGGTTGCAACATCTTTTTTTGATCGAAAAAAGGGGAGTGCTAAGAAACAGGCCCCTCAAACATAACTGTAATTTCTTCGTCGCAGTGTTTTAAAATGTCTACAGCTTTTTCAAAGCTGCACCTTTTATCAATCATTGTGCAGGCAATTTTTACAGTCGATGGAGTGTATTTATTCTCTATGTCCTTCTTGGATTTAATGATAGATAGGACATAGTTATAAATTATTTCTGGATCGATCGGATCGTTGTGAGGAAACATGTAATGATTGATGTATTGAACTAAACGGATACAGCGATCTTTTAGTTTACCGCTAGATGGTGACAAGTCAATCATTTGGTTGCCAAAGACTTTCTTCTCTTTAATCATCGTTCCGTTTGAAATCATATTTAGGCACTGTTTTAAAATTACCGATGATGTGATACCCATCACATCATCTTCAAAATCCTTTAAAACAACAGTTTGGTCTGTTTCAATCATTTCTGGTTGCTCTCCAACACATATCAAAACAGTGTTAGCGCCTTTTTCTTTAGCTATTTTTAAGCAATTTTTAATAGCTTGCCATTCTTCATAGTCTTTGGAATCGTAAACGGCAATAAATAGGTTATCATCTCCCATAGGTCTGTTGGAAAAGCTATCAGGATGTGTATTGGCGCTTTGAGATATGCTAAAATCTTTAAGGTCTTCCCATTCGATGTCATCAATTGAATCTTTAACAAGCATTTTTTTCCATGCTTCTAATTCTGTTTTTTCAATATCGTCTCCGCTAACAAGTGTAAAAGCTTGGTAGAAAGGGCGCCTTAAAGTGGTTTCGTATATGCGCCTTGGTTTTGGTGTATCAAATGTTGGTGGAATTTCTGTTGTATCTGGCATCACAGTGCGCATCACTTTTTTACTGCCAACAAATGTGATGTAACCGCCATGATTTGTGTCAGAAGCCATTCTAAAGTTAGAGAATTCGCTGTTAAACGTTTTTTCTTCCAATTCAACAATTTTAGCAATGGTTTCTAACTTACTTTCTAATATGTTGTTGCCTCTTACAATATTTTTAATAATGTCATTCGCATTGTGAGCTATATCGTAAAAAGTGTCATCGAGTATACAAAGACATGACTCAAAAGCAGTGCCCAGTGCTGATAGGGCAATCGTTGCAGCTTGAAGTCTTGTAGAGCCAGTAATTGCCTGCGGTCCTATATTGATACAAATTGGAAGAACATTATGTTTAGTAAATAGCTCTTGAGTGCGAGATGGGATGTTTTCACTATTGTAGAAATAGTAGACTGTAGCCCCTCTTTTTCTAGCTTCTAAGGCAGCTCCCGAATTGAATGTAGCCGAGCCACTAGCAGATATTAATATGACCATATCACTGGCATTGACGTTAGCATCGTCTATAAATTTTTTGCCGGCTTGAGCATCATCTTCAAATTTTTCTTTCGCCCGGATAAAGGCAGATAAACCGCCGGACATAATTTCGTGAAATGAGTTTTTATAGGCATCTAAAGATCTTTCTTCATCGCAAAATGCACGGCATTTTGCGGATAAATCAACGCCGACGCGACCACTTGATCCAGAACCACCCGTGAATATACGGCCGCCTTTTCTGATAGTGGTTGCCATCGTATGAGCTAACTCGTCTAAATAGTTTTTATTAAAATCTTTCAAGCCATCAACGACGAGTTTATCGACTCTCAAGAGTTGTTTAAGACCAGAAACAGTATCGTCTAGAAGTGTCTGACTCAAATTCATCGTGAGTAATTGTTGCTGCTCTGTTGTGGCATTGCCAAGATTAAACTCTTTAAAGAATTCGGCGTAGGTTTTAGCTGTAGGATCAGTGACTAAAGGACCAGTAATAAAGATGCGTTCATTTTGAATACGAATGTATTTTTGCTGGGCTAATTCGTTTAAAGCCTGGTTGAAATCAAGGGATGATAGCTTTGTTGATTTTTGTAATTCATCACAATTAACACCTAGTCTAAAGATATCGTTTGCAAAACATGGACCTAGGAGCTCCACTAAGACTTTGAGTCTTGGGATGAGGCAGTTAAACTGATTTTGCGGAGATGCAAGTAGTGTTCGATAGGCTTGTTCAATATCTCCAATGCTTAAATCTTTTAAAACGGCTTGTTCATCGCACTCAATGATTTTAAGACCACGTAAATCAGGTATTTTAAAAGGAGGAAATATGGGAGGGGGTTTTATAGGTCTTGTATGAGGATTGTACGTTTGGTTTTCAGCACGAATAGGATGGGTCATAGCAATACTTGATGTAATGGTAATGAAAAGGATAACTTGACTGCAAAATTTCATCTAAGTTGAGCCTTAAGTAAAAAGTAGAGATGTGCAGTCGATTTTGTTTTTTTACATGATGATTTGTCAAGTTTTTTGCATAGTACTATTAAAGCAAATTTTTAAAATTTGCTGCAGTTCAGTTGAAGGCTAGTTCATTTGATCTAAAGCCTGATTAGCAAATTTATTAACAATTGATGTTAACAAGCTCCAACCCACTTGTTGCTTTTTAGAGAGGTGATCGTCGAATATGAAGTGGTACTCATCATGACTTTGAGCACCTCTTCTTTGTTTAAATTCTCCGGCACCACCGCTCATATGATAGATTTTTTGTCCTAGATGAGATTCTTGTATGGATAATGCAGTTAATAACCGATATAGCCCCAATTCTTGGGGCTTATCGGTATTATACCCAAATAGGGGTGCTGTCATGACATTGTTTATCGTGTAGCTTCCGTAAACGGCTTCGATGACACCATCAATTTCTAAAGCACTGATCTGCATAAACCCACTTTCGATTGCGACTTGGACAAACAATGGAGACAGTATAGGATTAAGTTCTGAATATTTTTTACATTGTAATTGATTGTGTAGGTCAGCTATGCGGGCGTAATCCTTGGGCAAAAAGTCATAGTTTTGTAACACTCGACCCTCAAATTTTTGAAGTAGTTCTAAGTCTTGCTTGAGATGGCGTTTTTGAAACACTTGGGGCGTTTGGCTATCAAAGTAAAAAGCAGGTCTTGCAAAGAGCTTTTTAGCGCCCATATCCTCTAACGTTTTAAATAATACGGGATCTATAAAGGGAGAGACAGATCGCCACCACAATGCTTTTCTAGGAAACTTATTCATAAGGTAAGAGGTGATATCACCGACTTGTTTGCCATCGAGTTCTGGATAAAGAGATGTAGGGAAAAGCCAATTATTGATCTGCAGTGTTCTGTCAATATGGCACAGTTTTAATATGCCGCTTAGCACTCCAATTAACTGCTTATAACAAAACCGAAGTGATGAGGATTTAATGTGCGCAAGTTCTTCTTTAGCATAATTTAAGTATTGCTGAGTGGAAATAAGGTAAGCTTGGTCTTTACCAGGGCTGTTGAATAAAAGAGGCAGGAGAGTATCTCTGCTTTTAAGTGCAATCATGGGGCAGTCGCAATTACTAAATAAGGCACGAGGCCCATTAGCTGTATAATAATGGAGCAGAGTATTTTGATTAAGATGCTGGGGTTCAACTATTTTTGTTTCTTTAATTTCCATATTGCACTCTTTATATCCGTATAAAACCTTTATGACAGAAATATATAATTAATTATTAGAATTTTTTAATGAATTTAGTTAATACGTGCGATTAAGCTGGGTAATTAAAAGAAAAAATCAATTTGGTACAATTTAAGAACTTGAACGCAGGAATAAAAAAGATATGAGAATAGCAGTTTTAGCGGACTTTGGAGAAATCAGTAATCCTTTGGTCAAAATTTTAAGTGAAAGTCATCAAGTTGCAGTCGTTAGAGAAAACGTCTGTGAGGATACTCCTTTTAAGAATGTCACATTCATCAAAGGATCTGTTGGGTTAAAAGATAATCAATTATGGCAGAATTTAAAAGATTTTCGTGCAGAAATTATTGTCGATTTAGTCGCTAAAAATCAGTTAAAAGCAAATGAGGTAATTGATAATTGTCGAAGTTTTTGCAAACGTGCCGTTGTTTTAAGTACAAGTTCAGTTTACGCAGCTTATGAACGTTTTTTTAGTAGTGCAAACGGTCCAATTGAACCAACACCTATCAAAGAAACTGGACGGACTCGTACTTCTTTTGAATCCTTTAAAAGACAAAATAAAGAAAGTACTGCTCTAGATTATTTACATGCAGAAACTGCATTTTGCGCGCAAAATGAAGTCATATGTACTGTTTTAAGATCTTCATACATATTTAGTCCCGATATTGTCCAACGAACGACATTTGAAAACTTTAATAATTTGACTAATGGATTGAGTTATTTTTGTATGAATAAAGAATTTGCCAATTGGACATTTGATTTTACATACATTGATAATTTGGTCGAAGGCATACGCTGGGCTATCATGCAAACGCCAACATCGCATACTATCTATAATATATCGAGCAAGCAATGTTTAAGTCAGCTTGAATACTATCAAATTATGGCTCAAGAACTCGACTGGCAGGGTTTTGTCGGATTGACAAATGAAAGAGACAGCAATGGTCTTAATTTTAATCAAAGTATCCGTCTTGACATCACTAAAATAGTTGAAGCGGGATATAAAGAACTTGTATCAGCGGAAGATGCTGTTAAAAAAGTTATAAATTTAGAAAAATATATTGACGAGACAGTAAAATCAGGAAAAGCCGCAAATGATAATGCCTCTGACGATCAATCTCATAAAGATGTTGTCTTGTATCATCTTCAAACATTAACAGAGATTTAAATATATTATGAAAATAGTAGTTTTTGGTGGATCTGGTCAAATCGGATATCCACTCGTTGATAAATTAAGTAAAGAACATCAAGTCACAGTTATTCATCGGACACCTAAATACGAGATGTCTTTGATGGGCGTTAGGCAAATCATTGCTGACGTTTCTAAAGTATCACCTGAATTATGGCAAAATCTTAAAGAGTTACATCCTGATGTGATTGTCCATCTTTTAGCTAACAATGAATTTAGGGCAAAACAGTTTGTAGATAATTGTAAGGACCTTTGTCGTAAAGTAGTTGTTTTGAGCAGTTGCGAAATCTATTCTGCATTTGCATGTTATCTTAAAGACACGGATGGTCCAATCGAACCATCTCCAATAAAAGAATCAGACCAAACTCGGCGATACATCGATCGAAATTTCGTTAGTTCAGATATATATAAAAAACTTACATCGAGTAATGGTTACAGCTGCTTAGAAGCTGAGATCAATCTTTTTACTCAAAACCATTTTCAATGCACAATTTTGCGAGCAGCACCACTGTTTGGTCCAAGCCCATCTACACTACAATTTTGCTCTTTCTTTTGTCGTGATGACAATCACAAGGATTTTTGTATTAATGAGAAGTTTCTGACATGCATGTCAGACATTACATTTATTGATAACCTCGTAGAAGGTATACGATGGGCCATTTTTGAAAATACACCTGAAAATGTCATCTATAATCTATCGAGTTTAAAAAAGTTTAGTTTTGTGGAGTTATTGCAAATAATTGCCAAAGAACTTGATTGGAAAGGATGTATAGGTCTTTCACAGAGTTTAGAGTTAGATTTCAATCTTAATCAAAGTATAGCGCTTGATATGACAAAAATATGTCAAGCTGGCTACAAAGAGTTATATAGTGTTGAAGAGGCCGTGAAAAAAACTTTAAAGTACGAAAAGACTCAATATTTATTTCTAAAGACAGAAGATAATAATTTTAAAATTCCAGATGATGTCGTTTGGTACAAACTCCAAACAATGACAAAAAGCACGATCTTTAATAAGCACTAAACTTTTAAAGTTTAGTGCTTATTGACTAATTAGTCTGTTAATTATTCCATTATCCTGAGTTAACAATAGGACTATTTGTTTGTTTTAGTTACTGTATACGCTCATTTTTTAGAAATTGGTGGTGAAATGCGTATTGCAATTATTGGTGGCACAGGAGTGATTGGTTTAGAACTTGTAAAGAGGTTAAAAAAAGACAAGCATCATATTGCTGTGGTTCATAAGAACCCTACAAAAGATCCCACTATGCAAGGTGTCACAGAGATTATTGCTGATATATTTTCTACAAGGACTTTTTGGAAACCATTAAAAGAGTTTAAGCCCGATCGTATTATCCATCTCATTGCTAAAAATTCCCATCTGACAAATGAACTCATAAAGCACTGTGCGAGTTTTTGTAGACGCGTTGTTATTTTGAGTAGTTATAGTGTTTATGCAGCTCATGCTCGTATGACCAAAACAGAAGAGGGTCCTATAGAGCCGACACCAATCAAAGAAAGCGATAATTTACGTAAATCTTTTGATAATACTTATTACACGAAGCTAAAACAAAATTCACAAAAAATTGAAAACGGGTCTATCGAGCTGACACAGATTGATCATATTGATCAGCAACATAAAGAAGATTACATAGGTGCAGAAAAGGTATTAATTAATCAAAGTAAGGTTAAATGTACTATTTTTCGCATTGCACCAGTAATTGGTCCTCAGTGTAAATCTCATGACCTTCTCCCATTTATAACAATGATGAAAAATAGTTCATCAATCATTCTCAATGAAAAATTCGCTGGATGGATTTTTCCAACAACATATCTTGATAATTTCGTCGCTGCATTAGCATGGTCCGTTCCTCGAAAAATTAAAGAAACTGTCATATACAATATGAGTTGTGCTCAGAGTATATCCGTTTTACATCTTGTTCAAATGATAGCACAAGAATTAAAATGGCAAGGTCAAATTGGAATTACGACTGAAAAGTTTGAGGACGATATAGGATCAATTGGTGATTTTAAACAAGATTGCCATCTAGATACTTCAAAGCTCTTTAAAGCAGGCTTTAAAGAGCCCTATGATATTTCAGAGTCTTTAAGGCAAACATTGAAATATGAAATAAGTTTATTTGATAAAAAGACATGTTCTGAAGAAATTGAAAAATCAAAAATAAAAGTCGTTCCTAAAAATACCAAATTTTATGATGCTTTGACCATGACAAAAGTATAAAGGAGATATTTCATGCGCGTAGCTGTTATTGGAGGAAGTGGGTTTATTGGAATGCCTTTAATCGAGTCTCTTAAAAGAAATCATGCTGTAGCTGTTGTTCACAGGACACATAAACAATTAGAGGGTGTCACTCAAATTATTACCGATATCAATAAAGGCTCTGGTTTTTGGATCGGCATTCAACAATTTAAACCGGATGTCATTGTACACCAAATTTTGTCAGACGCCAACCAAGCAAAAGAATTGATCTCACATTGTAAAGACCTCAAATGTCGAGTTATTGTTTTAAGCAGCGCTGATGTCTACACTGCCTTTGCAAAATTTATTTATAAAGATGAAGGGGCAATAGAGCCTACTCCCTTAAAAGAAAATGCACCTTGTCATGCTTTAAATTTTGCGCAAGGCGCAAAAGATTTGTTACCAGCAAAAAACTTGCCAGAATGGGTGACTCATGACTACAACAAAAAAGATGTTGAAGATGTCTTGATGAGTCAAAATAGTGTGCAATGCACTATTTTTAGACCGTCATTTATATATGGTTGTAATGACGATAACAATCGATTGGGATATTTTATCAAAAGTATGTCTGACCAAAGACCGACCATTATATTGAACAAAGGTCTTGCCAATTGGAAAAGCAGCTTTATTTATGTAGATAATGTAGTCCAAGCCATTACCTGGTCAGTGGAGAAAGAATTTTCTTCAAATGTCTTATTTAATTTAGGTTCTGAGAGTCGCTCAATGCTTACAATCATTGAAAGTCTGGCTAAAGCTGTTTGTTGGAAAGGCCAAATTGGACTTAGTCATGACTACGAAACTAGTAGATGCAATTATAGCCAAGATTTTGATTTAGACATTACTGAGTTAAGGACTGCTGGATTTAATGAGAAAATATCTTTAGAAGATGGTCTAAAAGAGACATATGAATGGGGAAAAACAACGTCCATAATTAATTTTTATGCTCATGAAGATAAATTCATTCGCGATAACCCGGATTCTATTGAATGGCAAAATATCGCTTAAGCTTCTTAATGGCCTTGATCTTAGCTTCAGGGCCCGCAAATTTGCATGGCATTGTTTCACGAGCAAAGTTCAATGCAAATGCATAACAATTTTGTTCATTTTTGAGCCACCCCACGAACCATCCCAAATGCTTTTCACCAATATGTCCACTGCCTGTTTTACCAAAAAGGTTCCAGTTGGGTGCTAATTCTTGATTGAATAACAGATCACATGTTTTCTCTTGAGCATTTATTGATAGTGGGAGTTGTCTGTTTACAAGTTTTTGAATAAAATTTATTTGTTCAACAGGTGATATTGATAATGACGATGATAACCAGCAATGGGTTAGACCATTATCTAAACCTTCATCACCAAACGTATTTTGATTCCCGTAGTTTAATAGAGTGATGTAGTCATCAAATGTTTTAAAGCCCATTAGTTGTGTCAACTTTTGCGAATACCAAACGCAAGAGTTTTTCATCCACAATTTTGGGTTGTGATTTTGGTAGTGTATATTAAGAGTAAACGATTGATCTGTTGGTGGTTCCCAGGTTGGGTTTTCAAAGTCAATCAATATACCTTCTTCGAAACCTATAAGGCTTAAAGCGATTTTAAATGTCGAACAAGGACTTTGTCGGTCATCAATTGCCCCTTTTTGTTCTAAAATATCTCCCGTATCACAATCAATTAATACCCAAGATGTGTAAGAAAAGGCAAAATGAGTGACTGTAAATAGTGATAAGAGTAATCGTCTAAACATGTCTCAAGCGAATTGAAGGATTAAAAACTCTCTGAGTTTTGGATCAATGCACTTGAGTGCATTGGATCCTCGAGTGATTTGAGCAATACTGACACAGTTTTCTTCAGCAATCTTTCTTTGAGTTTTTTCATTGTTAAGCAATGCCTTGACAATCAAGCAACGCGCTTTAAGCAATTGTTTTTCTTCATGTGTTAAGAACAGATGAAAAAACTTTTCTAAGTCGTTTTTTTTCTTAAATTTTAAACATAGGTTTAAAAAATCGTGCCAACTATCTTCAGTCATTTTTTTCCTCGTTAAGTTGTAACATTACAATGTTACAGATATACAAGCCACAAATTTTATAAAAAAGTTTGTGATTTTTTAAGGAAATTATGTGAGTTAACAATAAGTATTTAATTTTTATAGATTTTGATAATAATGATAGGCATGACAAAGCTGCCTGAATTTATTATTTTTTTTGATGGGACGTGCGTTGCTTGTAATCGCTTTTTGCGATTTATGAAACACTTCGATAAGGGTGGACGTCTTTATTTTTCGCCTCTTCAAGGAGAGACGATTAAGAAATTTTATCCTCAAAAAAATGAAGATCTTGACACTGTGATTTATTTAAGAAAAGGTAAAATTTTAAAAAAATCCACAGCGGTTATTTACTCTATATCAGATCTTGGACAGCTGTGGTGTTTTACTAAAATTTTATTAGTGGTACCCAGATTTGTACGGGATTGGATTTATGATTATTTTGCAAAAAATCGCTATCGTTGGTTTGGAAGCTGTCAGTATGTTTCTAATACATATAAAGACCGCTTTTTAAATTAGTCACACGTTCTTATAACTAAAAAGATCTTTCCAAGCCACAATCGATAGAAATTCTTGTTGGGCGTCTAAGAGAGATATTCGAGACCAGAAATCGGGATTGACCATTCTTTTCAAAAGCGCTGAAATTTTTGGTAGAGTTATTATCCACCAATCTTCTGCTAAATCAATGGTTATATTTTGGAATAATGTTTGATTTAAAGTTTTAAACTGGTCAAGAGAGTTATATTGAAATCCAAAATAAAGATGAAAAAAAGTACAGCCCATTTGATATACATCTCTTGAGTAAAGGTCTTCCTCACAGATTGTGATAAGCTCTGGTAAAGAGGTTACAGTTTCACTGCGATCAATTGCTGATTCCCAATTTTCTAATTGCTTCATTTCGAAATTAATATTTTCCAAGCAAATATTATTATGGACAATGTGTGATTGATGCGCATTTCTTGTGTCTTTAAAAATATTAACAAACAAGTCATCGATTTTATCGTAGTATTTAGATAAGTCATTGTTTAATGAACTAGTAAAAAAATCATTTTGAAAATGTCGAGCATTTATTGAATTGTAATCATAAAATATTGAACACTTCCAATTGGGAAGTTTATTGTTTGATAGCCCCATATAAAAAATATACGGGATTGTTTTTTTTCGTATTTTTTCTTCAATTTTAATTGCTTTAACTAATAATGAATAATTTGTACTGAGTTTAAAATATTCTAAATTGTATTCAATAGTCGTAATATGAAGATTTTTAACTGTATAAGTTGATCGAGTTTCTAAATCTACAGCAAATTTTGCATTAGCAAAAACACTTTCTTTGATTACGGTGGCTGGGAAAAGTTTAGGATTGGAAAAAACAATAAATTTATAGTTTTTGTCTGAAGTCGGAACATAATCTAGGTGAAAACCTAACTGTGTTTTGTAGATACCTTTGCAGTGGTAAGGTACATGAGCATTTAAGTGTTGATTAAGGTAAGACTTATAAAGGTGCTGAAGCGCTAAATGACAATGTTTTGAGCTATGAAAATTACTCGAATTATTAAAAAATTTTTCCGAAAATTTTTTGATGTGTTCAGTCGTTGATTTGTCAAGCTTTTGCTGATAAATTTCTGATAGATATTTTCTGTGATTTTTTTGTGATATCTCACTATGAAGAGTGTGATCTATAGAGAATTCTTTTATAGATGAAGTTGAGGCCATATATCTTTAA
>JAEMRK010000047.1 GCA_016463375.1 Parachlamydiales bacterium
TAATTATGTCATTTTCAATTAACGGTGATATTAAATCTTATTTTCGATTGCATCAACTTGATGAAAGTTTACCACGTCCTAAACCTATACCAAATTTGAATAAATATTGGGACAAATGCTTAATAGAATCTCGATCAGAATATGATATATTTACCAAAAGAGTAAGTCCCATGATACTCAACAAATTTATCGATATTAAGAGCGAGCGAAGTTTTCAATATCAGAATAAATTTGCATTAGCTTTAGGTGTACTCGCTTTCTCTTTAATACTTTTGGTCAGTTTTAACAAATTTATTACAAAGACTATTCAATTTGATTCTGTAGTATTAAATAATTGTATTAATGGCTTTTTGATATGCTCATTAATAATTATCGTTTTCATTATGAAAGGTAGGGTGGATTTTCACAAAGATATTAGTGGGGTAATTGATAATTATACTTATTCAATAAATAACCCTGTTCAAACAGACTATATTTCTACTGAAAAGGCACTTTATGGATTAAAAACCAAAGAAAGAAAAAAGATCGAAGATTTTTTAGAAGAACTTCAAGAAATAGGTTTTGAAACCTTTTTAAAAGTTCATACTGATATGCTCGCTGATAATGCTGTTATTGAATTATCGATTGATCAAAAAAATCAGCAACAACTGTACATTCAATATGATCTTAATGATCTTAAATTACTTCTGCTTGATAAGGATTTCGCGCGATTCGAATCCAATTACACTGATTGCGTCAAAATTTTTCAACAAGCGATTAACAACAAAATTACTTATGAACAGAATAAATTAATTCTTCAGCAGCCGCTTGTTTACAATTCACCACGACCTCCTATAAAAATTGAACAAAAAATCGAACGGTTCGAGAGCCACGATATTTTAAAGTCTGAAGTGAACTATGAAAACAGAACAAAATCATTACTTAGAAAGCGTATTCAAAGTTCGAGTAGCGAAGAATCAATCGAAGATACATCAGAAGATAAATCCACCTATAATCTTGTAATTTCTGAAGAATTTAAAAAAATACTGTCTGGCGCTGTAAAGGATAAAACATATTTATCCATCATATTGATAAAAATTAATGAATTATCAACTGCCTTAAAAGATTCTAACAAACCATTAAAAAATACAACTAATAAAATTATTGAAATACGCGTAGATATTTATCGCATTTATTACTTTAGAGATAATGAAGACATCATTTTCTTACACGCTGGAGTAAAAGACGGCCAAGATAATGATATCCGAAAAGCGGACATCAAAGCGTCTAATATTAAACTTAATAAAAACAATTAAAAGGGATCACCCATGTCTTCAATCATTAATAATGATATTCGATCTTATTTCCAAGTTAACGACTTAACTGTGATAAATACATACCCTAAAAGATTGCCGGATTTATCAAAGTATATCTTCAATAAGAATTCTTTAGATGCACAAAAAGTAGAAAAGAAATTGGAGAAAATAATCCAAAGTAACGATTATATTGATCTCAATCAAATTGCCGATTCAAAATTCAAACGAAAAGTATATATTTGACATGTTATACTGTAATGACTGTGTTTACTACATTTCGCATAGTTTTTTCTCTATTAAGTGGTTTTTCCTCAATGAAAGGTCTTGAAGATGTACAAGATCTAATTCACCATTCATTCATTTTCTCAATTCTGACTCTTTCAATATTGTTAGCATCATTTAAATTAATAGAAACCAGTTATAATCCTTTTGTTAAAATTAAAGGTTATGAAAATTCATTAAAAAATCCTAACATTGAATACGAAGTCGATTTTGAAGAAGTTTTAAGTTTAATGAATTCATCAGCTATCAAACCAATTGAACGATTAGAGGAACAAGTTGAAGCTATAGGCTGTTCTTTATCTTTAAGACTGAATAAGAATGATTTATTAGATCTTAAAATTATGCATCAGATAGCGCCAAATATTTTTATGGATTGTAATTTTGAAGACCTGAAAGACATTATTCACATTGATGACATCAATCAGTTACAACATAATTTGACAAACGGTTTAAAATTATTAAAAAAGACTATAAATGAAAATATTAATAATGAAATTCAAAATAAGACAAAAATCTCTCACGGAAGACTTAAAACTAAGCAAAAAAAATATTGTTAAATTTGTCGAAAAAGAAGTTGTACCAACTATCCACGGTAAAGGTAATATTGAGGGTGATTCTAAACCGATGCGAAAAAAAATTATCAGTAATATAAATGAAGTTGTTGGTTTTGATAAATTTGAATCAACAACTCACGACCTTGTAAGATTTGGTAAATTTGATAAAATATTGCAATCGGTTGCAGGAGATGTTGCAACACTAAACATTCTTGAAAATCAGATAGATAAACTGGCCAATTCTTTTAAAGACAATCACGATCCATTAAATACTAAAAATGACGTCAGAGAATGGAAATTCCCTGGTTATCGTATTTATTACATTCGTCAAGGTAATACAATAGTCTTGCTTAATGTAGGTAACAAGCAAAGACAAAATGATGATATTGATAAAGCTGATCGATTAGCTGGTGCTTACAAATTTCAAAACTCTGCAAGCACCGACCTAAAAAAAGTTAGCTAACCTAATAACAAGCTCCAGATAAAACTGGGGCTTTTTTTGCAGTTAATTCTGAATGATGTCATTCAAAAATGATCCATTGAAATACCCACGTGTTGTAGTATTAGATTTTAACAAATCATTAAAATCTTTGATCCGAGTTTAATATGTCTTTCAGGGTTCATAACGAAGTTAGATCCTATTTCCAGATAAATGATTTGCCCCAATTAACAAGCGATCCTAAGGCGCTTCCTTCATTGACTAAATACTTTGAAAAAATAGGATCGACTCAAGCTGCAAAATTGAAAAAACAGCTTAGTGAAAAATACAAAAGCCGTGAATTTATTGATTTAACACATATTGTGAGAGATCAACATATTATGGTAGGTATTGACGCTTTTTTGATATATGTGGCGTTGACAGCTTTTAAGTACTCATTATCAATTCGGTCCTACGAATCTTTTATTATATTGTTATTGGTGACATATTGCCTTTCCCAACGAATTAACGATATAATGCCTTATAAAAAAGTTGGAATTTTCAATAACTCAATTCAGTTAACACCAGTTCAAGAAATTGAGTTTCAACAAGTATTAAAATTATTACCCGATTTGACTTTCCACCAAGTTGAGCGACTCATTGAGCGAGTAGAAAATATTGGCTGTAAACTATCTATAAGATTAGATAATACCCCAGCAATTCAATTGAAAATGCACTATGAAGTTAACAAAAAAGGCGTTGCCATTTGTGATATGGATGATATGAAAGGAGTCTTAAGAGATGATGATATTAATCGTTTTGAATCAGATTTGTATACTTTCGGTAAACCATTAGCAAATATAATTAATAAGTACATACACGAGATTATAGAAGAAAAAGCTGCGTTATCTCGAGGCGTACTTAAGACATCTGAAAAAGCAGTTGTATACAATCCTGACACACAGATTCTTCCAACAATCCATGGCGTGGGCAATATTCAAGCGCCCAAGCCGGCTCGTAAAAAAATAGCTTTTCCAAGCGAAAATTTGAACGATAGCTCTAAAGGTGAAATTATCAATAAATCTGAGATTGAACTAATATGCTTTGATAAATTTGATAAGACACTTCAATCTATTGCGGGCGATAAAACGACTTTAGAAATGATTGAGCAGCAGATTATAAATCTAGAGAATTCTCATAGAGATAATCATGATCCGTTAAACACAAAAAATGATGTCAAAGAATGGAAAGCTGCTGACTATCGCATATATTATATACGAGATGGTCATAAAATTGTTTTACTGCACGTGAGTGGAAAACAAAGACAGGATGCAGATATAAAAAAAGCAGACCGGTTAGCTGGAGCTTACAAAGAATCAAAACTAAATCCCAGATAACAATCTGGGATTAATCACAATGGCCTTATTTTATTTGAACAAAGTGGTAGTGAATGGAACTGCTACAATGTTTTCACGTGATAAATTATTGAGATAAAAAGTGTTTTTAGACTCACTGTTAAAGTTATATGATAATGATTCGTTATCCCATGAACTTAATAAAAAACATTCTTCGGTGATTGGGTTATCGTAGTCTTCTGAAACGACTGTAAAATGATATGAAGTTAATACATGCTGCTTAATTGCTTTTTCAGTTTTAATGACTTCATTTTCGTTAGGATGAACAGAAAACCAATAATGGTGCATTTCGAGCGTACCATTGAGGAGTCTATCTTCAAACTTAACTTTTTGATGACTTTTAGCAAAAGCCAAAGGAATTAAACGTAGATCAGTTGACTTGATGCTATAAATAATATCATTTAGATAAGATGTAAATTCAAGATTTGTCGTGTGCCCATTTTCTACCGTTAATGTAAGCGGAATACAAAAAGGTGCTTCAAACTCATAAAGCATGTGATTGTTGCTAGAACCAAGATAGTTAACCGTAGTGTTTATATTAGGCATTTCTCCATTGCTATTTTCCAACGATCCAATTTCGTCAGTTTCAGCTTCTAAATTTAAAGAGGAGATTCCTTTATCGCAATAAATGTAAAAATGCGAAGTAGTATCTCTTGGTATAAGGTAAATTTGGGTTAATGGACATAGCTGGTAGATGCGTTGCTTATACAATGTATTTAACAAGTTGAAGCATTGGTTAATTGTACCGGCATTACTAAAAAGCTCTTTAAAGCTTTTAAAATCAGATCTTAGATCTTGTCCATTGAGTTCTTTTTGTTTTGCATTCAGACAGTTTTCAAACTGCTGGAATAAATTTGTTATTTGCTCAGATTTCTTTTCCAGAGTATCTGGAGTAAAAATATTGGCAATTTTTGAAAAAACATTTTGATTTGGCGTTGCAATATTTTTCATTGCAACGGCGATAGACGAAATCGTCGCAGTTGTAGCCATAGAATTGACTTTTGTAAAAGGTGTTAAATTCAAACCAGAGTGGTTAGATAACTCTGCAATATGACAACGGCAGATAAACCGTCAACAACTTGAGCACGTTTTTTGCGATTTAAATTAGCTTCTTTCAAAGTACGGTCGGCTTGAGTTGTAGTAAGTCTTTCATCCCAAGGCATTACAGTAAAAGAGGTGCCATTTTTTAAATCTTCAATAAATTGCTCCACTTCTAATGTCATGGAGCTTTTAGTGCCATTTAACTTTAAAGGAAGACCGACAATGATTTTGTCGATCTCATAAGGTTCAAGCGCCTTAACAATCATATTGATTGTTTCTTGGCGCTTGTTGCTAGCAAGGATTGTCGGCATAATGTGAGCAAACATCTGAAACTCATCAGACAATGCAATGCCGATGCGTTTTTGGCCGTAATCGATGCTAGCAATGCGCTTTTTTTTAATCATGATTAACGTTTTTTGCTCTGTTCAATCATTGCACCAACAAAATCCTTAAATAAAGGATGCGCTTGTGTTGGTTTAGATTTAAACTCAGGGTGGAACTGGACACCAATCATCCAAGGGTGATCTTTAACCTCAGAGATCTCAACAAGATCTCCTTCATTGTATGTGCCAGAAAACAACATACCTTTATCTTCCATCGCTTTTTTATACTGATTATTAAATTCATAGCGATGGCGGTGTCTTTCTGATATATCTTGTTGTTGGTAAGCTTTAAAAGCTTTAGAGCCATGGCTTAGATGGCAAGGATAAGCTCCAAGGCGCATAGTGCCACCAAGATTTTTAACATGGGCTTGTTCGCTTAATAAGCTAACGACAGGATCTTTAGTTTGTGGATCGATTTCTGTGGTATTTGCGTCTGGTAAATTCAACACATGACGTGCGAACTCACAAACCATTACTTGCATGCCAAGGCAGATACCAAAGAATGGTATCTTATTTTCACGGCAATATTTTGCTGTGAAAATTTTACCCATCCAGCCTCTTTCTCCAAAACCGCCAGGAACTAAATAACCATCGCAACCTTTCATAGCTTCGTCAATTTCATCGTTTTCTAAGATCTTGTCGGATTCAAAGCGACGGATTTCAATTTCGTAGCCATGAGCAATAGCGCCATGTTCTAAAGATTCGAAAACTGATTTATAAGCATCTTGGTGCTGCATGTATTTACCAACGATACCCACAACAACTTTACCTTTGGGATTGCGTATAGTTTTTAAAATCTCATGCCAAGCACTTAAGTCTGGTTTAGTAGAAGATAATTGCAGCAGTTCGCAGATCTTAGTATCGATACCTTGCTCGTGTAATTTGATCGGGACTTCATAGATGCTGTCTTCCACGTCTACTTCTTCAAAAACAAGAGGTCTTGCAACGCTACAGAATAAGCTGATTTTATCTAAAATCTCATCAGATAAGCTTTGTTCGCAACGGCAAAGAATCATATTAGGGATGATGCCAATTTCACGAAGAATCTGTACTGAGTGTTGAGTTGGTTTTGTTTTAACTTCACCAGCCGCTTTTAGATAAGGGACATATGTTAAATGGATTGTCAGGCAATCTTTAGGATTGTCATACAAGAATTGACGAATAGCTTCTAAAAAAGGCAGAGACTCGATGTCACCAACAGTACCGCCGATCTCTACTAATGTCACATCAACATCACCTGATTGTTTTGTGCATTCGATGATTCTTTTTTTAATTTCATCAGTGATATGAGGAATAACTTGTACAGTTTTACCAAGATAGTCACCTTTTCTTTCTTGCTTAATTACCGTGTCGTAAATTTGGCCTGATGTTGCATTTGATGCCTTTGACAAAGCAGAGTGACTATAACGATAGTAATGGCCTAAATCTAAGTCGGTTTCAGCGCCGTCATCAGTGACATAAACTTCGCCGTGCTGAAAGGGATTCATTGTTCCTGGATCTACATTGAGATAAGGATCAAATTTAAGCATGGCTACTTTTAAGCCTTTTTGCTCTAAAAGCATGGCCAAAGAAGCCGAAGTTAGTCCTTTCCCTAAGGAAGAGACAACCCCTCCAGTAATAAAAATGTATTTTACCGACATAGAAATTGCTCTACTTTTTTAATTTTCAAAAAAATCAACTCCAGATAATGAGCTAGAATTGATTGGGGCCACTTTTAGATGATGTCTAATATCAATAATTGAGTTTTTAAAAAGAAATGAAAAAAAAGTGCTTAAAAACTTTTTTTGATAATAGTATAAACTGCTGTGGCGGATGTAAAAGATTGGCTTTTGGCTGGAGGGGTGTTGAACCGCTGTTTGTGCAAGCTGCTTAGAAGGCATGCTTTGCTCTGGGATGACTCCCATGACAAAAGAGTTCGATTCTACCATTATTTTATCCAAAAGTACATGGTCAAAGATTAAGCTAATGCTTAATTATTTTCAAGCAAACTTGGTATTCAATACAAGTTGTAATTGGACTAATAATAAAGCTATAAGAATAAATGGGAATGTAAATAGGGATTATAACAAATTAATTAAAATAAAAGATAAAAAAATTATTTTAACTATGCAAAATCATCTGAGAAAATTTGTTTCGGCATTGGCACTTTTTTTAAATTGATATATTTGATCAAAGTAAAAATATTGGCCAATCCTACAACGTTATATTTCACGTCATCCATTATCTGCTGCATTAAATAAAGCCCATAACCACATTCTGGTAGGGATGCAATTGAATTAGGATCTAATTTTGGTAATTCTCTTTTTTGTAATGGACATGACATGCCACGACCATAATCAATGATATCTATTTGTAAATAGTCGGTTACAAAAAAGACCTTAATTTCTAAAGGGTTTCCAGGTTGATTATCATATGAATGTTTAATTGAATTATTCATTGCTTCAACAAGGCATAATTCGATAGCTTTAGCAGTTTTATCTTCGAATCCATAGTAAGAAACAAGAGCATGCACTGCCAAGCTGACCAGCTCTATGTTTTCAAGACGGCTATCGATTGTAAGTTTCAATTCTTTGGGCATTTATCAATTCTTTAAGCATTTTAAGGAGCTAGTTTAATGATAATCCATAGCTAAAACAGCAATATCATCTGAGAATTTTCCTTCGTGATGCGAATGAAGCTTTTCCATTAGCGTCTCTAAAAAATCATCTATCGATTGATCTTTACACTCTACACAAAATTTTTGTAAATGTTCATGGCCAAATTGAATGTTCTTAATGTTCATACTCTCGGTTAATCCATCAGTATAAAGTATTAATCTGTCGCCGCTTTGAAGTTGAACACTTGATTCTTGAAAGGGCACTATGTGATTTAAACCCACAAGTGATCCTCCAGGAGTTAAAAGGATAAGCTCTTTGTTCTTGCGAATTAAAAGACCAGGTGGATGAGCTGCATTACAGTATTTCATCACACCATTTTCAGAATCGATCGTTACATAGATCATAGTGAAGTACTTTCTCAAAAGATCGAATGAAAAATTATTATCGAGTTCTTGGACTACGTTAATTGGTGTGGATAATAAAGCAGAATTTGATAGGCGTTGGTTTTGCAAAAGCTGTGATACGGCAACAGCTATTAATGCCGCCGGCACACCATGGCCACTCACATCGACCATATACATGACAAACGTCGATTTATTTAAGGGGAATATATTAAAAATATCTCCGCCGATGTTTTCTGACGGAACAAACTTCCAGCCTACATCGACGTTGGAAATAGACGATGATGTTGAATGGGGTAATAAAAAGGCCTGAATTTCAGCTGCAGCTTTTAAGTCGTCTTCTAGCTTATTTTGTTTTAAAATGAGTTCTTTATTAGCTTTAAGAAGTTTTTGGCTTAATGAGCGAATTCTAAGCTGAGATTGGACTCTGGCTATCATCTCTTGGGATTCAAAAGGTTTGGTGACATAATCAATACCACCCAGGTTCAATCCTTTAATTTTGTCTTGAGCTTGTTGTTTCGCAGATAAGAAGATGACAGGAGTTTCGGCAATTTTTTGCAGTTCTGCACAAAATTGATACCCATCAAGACCGGGCATTTCAATATCTGTGATCACAAGATCTGGTTTAATTATTTTAGCAATTTCAAGACCTTCAACACCATTAAAAGCTTGGGTGACATCATATCCAGAATTTGTAAGGAGAAGGGATAAAAGATAGCAGATATCTTTATCGTCATCGATAACTAAGATTTTTTCTTTTTCAGTGCTATCCATAGAAATAAAAAGTTACTTTATTTCTATAGATAGCAAATACTCGATTAATGTCTATGCACTTTTCAAAATATTATGTGGTTTTGCAATTTCTTTCATTGAATAAGAATCAATGATCTGTTGACGGATCAGCTGACCTTTAATGAATGTAGATTCGCCGTTTTCATCATGTTTTTTGTCGCGCAATTCGTTTTTGAATCTTTCAGCTAAACGTACAATGTTTTCAGTGATGCTTCCAACATGAAGGTGTTTCCATCCACGTTTATCGAACTGAGCTTCTATAGTTGTTACGGCAGTTTCGAAAAGAGTTGGTGTTTTAGTCAATACGAAACCAATAGCCCATAAAGTCATCGTTAGAGGTAATAGAGCAGGAAATGCAAATGTCAAAACAACAGATGCAATTAAGAAAGCATTTCCTAATGTATCTAATGTTAGTGCAACAATTTGTTTCTTCATTTCTAAACTGATTTCATTCATTGCAGAGATACCATGGTTGGCGATGTAGCTACCAGTTAGATAAGCTTCATTAATTTGATGGGCATCATTTGCAGAAGAGGCACCATAAATATTTACGGGTTTAAAGTTTTTATCGTATAAACCCATTATCTGCATTGCATTTTTAAATTTTAACCAACCAGCAGGAGTATAGATCGATTTCATGTAAATTTCATGCTCTCGTCCAATCCTTGCAATTTCAACTTCGTCTTTTCTAGCCTCGGCTCTTTTAAGCAACTCTAAGTCTTTAGGACGTCTAAAATCTCTTAGATTAATCATCCAATCGCGTAATTTTTCATTGCGCTCTGGGGTATTTCCAAGTGAGTTCAGATAATCTAATTCGTCTTGCATAGATTTCAATGCACCATAGGTATTGATAATAGTAATTGTGCTGCGAATTGAAGTAAGCGTCATAACTACTGTACTAAAAATACCTGCAATTGGACCTGCAATCATGACAATTGCTTGTACTGGTTTATGTACAAAGTCTAATATTTGTGTGGCACCATTAAATGGAATAAATAAGTTTTGTAACTTTTCAGATAGAGATTGAAGCAAAACTATGAGGTGGGGGATGACATGGTGTGACGGTGTTGCAGCAGCGCCTGCTAATGCAAGAAGGGATAATAAACTGACAGCTGTAGAAGATCCTATAACATTTTCAAAAATTGTACCCACTTCTTCATGAACAAATGTGTTGTGTTTTTGATGAATTTTTTCGTTCATCTGTTCTTTAGTTCGGGCATAATCGACTTTGAATTTTTCAAAGGCTTGGCTTGTTGCTTCGCCTAAATAGGCTACAGCTTTAAAAGCACCAGATTTAGCACTTGCCGCTAAATTAGATAATGCAATTCTTGCAAGAGCCAGATTGCTAATGATAGTCGCTTTTAAATTTAAAGGAGATTTAGATTCCTCAGCCTCTGGATTATTCTTTTGAAGGTGGGAAACATTTGACAGTAGACCAATGTGATTATCGTGAGCCCCAGAATTAACAGAGGTATTATGAGTTACAAATTCTTCTGGCTCTTCGTTATTATGAATTTCATGTATATTCATTGTAATTCCTTTTGTTAGTTAATACTAACGGAACATTACTGATTATATTACTTTTTAATTTAAATGTCAATAAAAGGGTAGATTTCTCCTTATTATAGCATTATATAATTGCATGGAAAAGCAGTTAAAACTTAATGCATTGACATTAAGATACATGCGAATGTTGAAAATTTTTTTATTAAAATATAATTAATAAAATCTTATTAATAATTTAATAATTAAAATTATTATTATATTAATTTAACCATTTACTTTTAACGCAATTTGGGATATGATAATTAGCGTAATACTTAATCTAAGGCTCATTATGGATACCCCAATCAACACTCAAAGTCCTGGTACAAATTCTATACATGACGAGCCAAAGTTACATCTCAAGAAACTCAATCATTTAATCCAAGAACAAGCTGATAATGGTAATTTTGCTGATAACCTAAAAGAAATGGGCGATATCATAAAATTGATCGAAAAAAAGCTTATTAAAAATCAGCCTACTGACCAAAAATCCATAAATGATTTTAAAGAAGAAATGACACCGTTGCTTCAATCTCTTGGAGCTCATGCTGAAGAATACTATGACACATTAAGCGATGTTTTAAGAAATAGTGACCGAATCGGCCCTAAAGAGTATTTGTCATTAGAGACCCCTTTAAAACTCTATTCATCTTGTAATCAGTTGATCAAGCACTTAACTAATAGCGTTTCAGAACACATTGCAAAACTGAAGTAATCACCCAAATTTACCAATCAATTCAATAGCTATTTAGCATTGAATTTTCGTTTTTGATATAAGCTACAACTCTTTTTTGTTAATAGCGTATACCAAATGCCTCAACCAATTTCAAGTGACTTACAACGCCTTTTTGATCATCATACCATCAGTTTTGTCAATAAGTACATCAAGCTTATGCCTCCAGTATATGACTATTGGCAGCTTCGTAAAAAAAAATGTCCAGAAGACGTTGAAAAATTAAAAAAGACTTATTTTAAACTTGCAGCATCAACTCAGTTTACGACGATGACTCAGATCACTGATTATCGATCAATGTACTCAAAGAGAAGCTATAGCCTATTTATTCATTCGGGCGCGCTATTCTCAAGTGCTATTGTAGGGTATTCTTTAACGGCCAAAACACCATTTTTCAATGTAATTACAATTTTAGCAATTGCCCTTTTAGCTATTTCAGTTTTTCTCATTAAAAATTATTACATACAATCCTACAAATACAATCAATTTTCCAAATCCTTAGAAAATAGAAAAATGGCAATTAGTTTGGATATACAAAACATTCGGCCATACATATCTGAGCAAGACGATAAAATTGTGGAAACTCTTTACAATTGTTTAACTTTGATAAACTGCAGTTTTTGTTTTACAGGAAAAACTGTTAAAGATGCTTCCATCATTATTTTCTTAAACCTATGTGAAGACCTTTCATTAATGTATAAATTGAGCGATTTAAAGCCCTTTTTTTTGGCACAAGATTTTCTAGAAATAGAGTATCTTTACTATAAAACTATCGAGATCGTTAAAATTGCTTTAATCAATTATACCGATGATATCAATAAGTCCAAAAAGAAACCTCCCCTTGAATCTCATTACCCCCTCTACGTTAAACCAACTCAGCTCCTACAAAATCAAACTAATATCAATGAAACTACTTTTGAAGAATTTAAACCGATAATAGATGACACAAAAACGATTAAACTCAATAAAACCAATAAGGAGAGCGCTAAGGCTCCGAAAAAGGCTATAGCCCCCCTTAAAATCCAAAATAATGAAGATTTAAGCTCAGCTATTAAGGGACGCTTAATCTATTATGGAGATTTTGACAAAGTTCTAGATGCAACCATTCAAGATGGACCCATTATTAAATGCGTTCATAATATTGCTAAAAAGTTGCTAAATTTTCATAAAGATGTTCACGACCCAATTAAAAATGTAGAAAGCCCACTTCGTGAATTTAGGTATGGAGTTTACCGTATTTACTACATTAGACACGATAAAGACTTAATACTTTTAAACGCTGGAAAGAAAAACACTCAAAGTAAAGACATTGGGTATGCCGACGCTTTAGCGATTAAGTATCTATCAGGTATAAATCATATATAAATCTTATTATTTGACTGTAATCATAATATATTCATTTTTAAC
>JAEMRK010000105.1 GCA_016463375.1 Parachlamydiales bacterium
TATTTTAACATTTGTTTTGGGAAAGGAACATTCTTAAAAACCATTTAAAAATTAGATTTCTGCTAAGTTATCTTCTTAAACAGAGATTAGACATGTCACTAGATCAAACGTCCAATATTTATATTACAAATGCTGCAGAACCAATTAAGCTTGTGCCTTATGATATATGGCGCTATTTAGGTCGAATCATCTCAAGAATTGATGTTTTAAATTGTAGAGCAGTCTCACATCAGTGGAATAAGGTATTTTCGGATCAAAAAATTTGGGAAAATATTCTTAAAGATTATCACTTCATCAAAAAATACGACTTTTCATTGCACACAAAAACGCTTTTGTTATTTCTAAAAGACCAAAAAATCAGAAAAAATATTAAACAGGGCAAGTGTCAGGGTAAAACATTACTCACCTTAAGTGCAGTCAAAACCTTATGCCTTGATTCACAGGCTCAATTGAAGACTTTGACGCCATGGCATAATAATTTTGTAGCTTGTTTCAGTGACGGAACTACTGTCTCACTTGAGGATATGACAGATACTATGGAAAGAGGCCATTTAGAGTCATTTAAAGTCCTTTACTGGCCCAAAGACGAAGTTTCTGATATTGCGATATTAAACGATAAGTTAATGGCGTCAACGCACTCTGGTGATATTTTCGAACTTGAGTTAAATAATAAACCCAAGCTGATTATAAGTCATTTAGGCAACATCAATACTTTAATTAAAATCCAAGAAAAATACTTAGGCGCTTTTATTGCAGATGAATCATTTTTTTTAATTACTCTTGATGGTAAAATTGAGCCTAAACCTCAACCAAACGTTTCAGGTATTCTTTTTAATAATTTTTATGGAAAAACATGTTCTTTTAACTGCAGTTTACCAAAGTGTTTCGACTTAACAAATCAATTAATCTGTTCTACCGAAATTAATGATCGTATATTAGCCGTTTATTCTAATGATAATAAAAGCGTTAAAGGCTTTATATCAGATATGTGGCCATCAGGTTCTATCAATACATATCATTCTGAGGCTATTACAGCCATAGCAGTCATTGATAATCATCTTATTACAGCTAGCAACGATAACACAGTGCACTCAATCAATATAACAAACGCTAAATCGGTTTGTCCAAGTATCAAAATTCCAAAAGATCAAATTATCACTCAAATGATAGTGCATAATGAAAAAGTTATTACAGGAACATCTCAAGGCGAAATTACAGTATGGAATTTCGACTTTTAAAACTGCTACTTATTTGATTAAGCCAGCTATCTCGTTTGTTGGATAGCTGGGTTAATTGAATTTATAAGTTTTTGGCAATAGCCTTAGCTTTTTCAATGTCTCGAGATTGAGTTTGCTTATTACCGCCCAAAAGTATGGTAATTGTATTACCAGTATATTTGAAGTAGACACGCAATCCTACTTGGAAAACGCGCACTTCGTAAACTTCATCACCCACTGATTTAGTAACTTTTTGACGTAATTTAAGGTTATTAACCTTTGCAAAGACAATACCGCGAGAGGCTTGAGGTAAAGTCAAAACCCAATTCCCATAAAGTGATTTGGATTGACCAGGTTCTTTATACTCTCTAATTTTGTAAGTGATCTCCTGTGACTTTGGGGACTGAATCAGCGTTTCTTTTTTATCAGCTTTGACTTTATTTTTTCGTTTCGATGATTTTATAGGTGAAAGAGATGGCGAATTAAGCCTGTGCATTTCTTCGACGATATTTAATGGTTTTTTTATAAGTGGGGCGTCAATGACAGTATCTTCGATGTTTTCTTCTACGGGAGTGATGTTTTCTGAAGAAATGGATCTCATCGGTTTTACTTCACCTTCACTCAAGTCAGTTTCAGACTTACCTACAGTCTCATCAAATGATAATTTGTTGTCGGATAAAACAACAGGCTTTGGGGATCTTTCAAGATCAATTTCTTCGTCTAGTTCTGATATCAATGACGGTGTAATAAATTGAGTAAACACACTCTCATTAGGCTTTAACAACTTCATCTCAAAAATTGATGGTCCGATGGCACTTGTTGGCAAGTAATGTAAAGGTTCCATCTCGTTAATTAATTGCTCATGAAACTCATTTAACTCTTTCTCAGTTTTAAAATTTCTGTAAAGTTTGTACGCAAGATCCCTCAGAGCATCATGAGATTTATGAGCCATTTCAATGTAGAGTTTGCGAAGCATTTTTTTTCGTTTTTCTGTTGAAAATTTATTCCTATCTTGGGTTTTTAAATAGTCTCCTAATTCATCAATAAGTTTACTATTACGTGGAAAATCAGGAGGAAAATAGTTTGGTACTTTTTTTGTAAAAACATGAACATCAGTTATAGATGGATATTCATTATTCTTTAACATGAAATCCAAAACTTTTAACAGTTGGTCACATGTTCTTTCAAGCCTTAGATTGTCTCGTTTAAGAATCAAAATGTTTTTAACGATTTTTTCGATTTGATCAATATTGATATTATCGCCCTGATTGACTTCAAGGTCAATTTCAGCCATAATTTTTTCTAACGATTTTTTTTGTTCATCAGTTAATTTAAGTTTTGATTTTTGAAAATTGTAGGTGAAATCAGACGTGCTTAATTGATGCCTTTCTTTAGTTAATAATACAGTTTTCAATTCAAATCCGACACCAATACCACTTTCAACAAGAGCGTCGTATTCATCAGTAAGCATCAAAGTCACTACATTACTATTCAGAAGCTGAAATGTACCGTCTAATTCCTGGTAAATATTAATAAATAATCCACGAGTTTTATCCGAGTCGGGCCCACCTAAATTTTTGATTATTTGATTCAAAACTTGCTTGCTTATATTTCTAGCCAATGTTCGTTCATGCTCGTCTGTATAATCCGCACTTTTAACATAATCAACTATACGTCCAGTGAGTTGACCCCATTTTTTTTCATCAAACTTTTGGTTATCTGAAACATTAAACTCTGAGATCTCATTTAAAATCTTTTCAAATACCTCGTGAGGTTTAGCTATTAGATCTTGATTTTCGGGGGTATTTTTAATCATCTTTAGATTTTTATCGTAAGTTGCTCTTTTTTGATTAAGTAAATCAAGGGTAGAGCAAAGACGATCAATAGTTTTTTCAAAAGGAATATTTGGAGAAATACTCATAAATACCTGATTATTAATATTAATAAATTTATT
>JAEMRK010000048.1:0-2009 GCA_016463375.1 Parachlamydiales bacterium
GTATAGGGGAACAGATTGTTTTACAAAGCCTTATTCACAAAAATTAGAAATATTTAAGCTAATAAGATTTGTGAAAATTAAAAATTTTCAGTAAAAAAGTTATCTTCTGCCGAATCAATAATCAATTTAAGTTGCTCTTTAGTTAATCCTAAGGCAATCCAATTTTTACGGTCGTTCCAGATTAACTTTCTCAAATCAGAATCGACAATGCTTTTTTCAAATCGATGATTATGTTTGATCGTTTCGATAAAAGCGTCAGCATGAATTTCGTTGAGTTCTTTTGTCGTCGGTTCTCGGTTATTCATAATCTGGAACCTATTTAACTTAATTCTGTAGTTGCTGTGTTCCATGTCGATGTGGTTGTACAATGAATCACGAAGTTGCGTGTTAGGATGATCTTTAAAGTAGGCTTGTGTAATGAAAAGCAATCTTGAAAAGATGTAACGATGAGCTTTAGGGACATAGCTTGCTGTTTCTGCATGGTAGACATCATGAAGATAAAAACCATTTAATAAACTATTGAGATTGTCTGGTTTAGTCATTGGTTGAACACCTGGTATATTAATACCTGTTTGATGTTGTCCTTTAAAAATATCGTCCCATATTTCTTTAATAGGTGACATTCCAAAGACTGCCGCTAATAGAATTGCATCATCACCAAACAATGCTTTTAGATACGACTGCGTACCTGCAAAACAAGGTATTACAGACTCCATAGCACCATCTGGTCCGTTCGGAATAAATAAATTATGGTTAATTAACTTAAATCGTTTAAATAACTCTGAAAGCTCATCTTGCTTCATGTTGTATTTGATACGAGCTATGGTAAAATCCTTTGACTCCAGCAACATAGCTTCAACAACTTTTTTTGCTTTATTCAGAGAAAATTCTTTTAAAACAGCTTCTTTTTCCTGCGGTATAGATGCATCGGGCTTTAAATTATTAATATGTTTGTAAACAAAACTCAAATTTTCAAAAAAGTGGTTCTGAAGAGATTGGATCAAGAGGTCCTTACCCTCTTCAATACTAATCATTTGGACACTTGTAATTTTTGAACTATAGTCTTTAGCTAATGCCCATGCATTGCAAATTGTTATTGCTGAATCATAAAATTCGGGATGGTCAAGCAATAATCTTAATGCAACAATAGGAGTGCGATCATCAAAGTTTTGGATATAATTCTTCAAAAATTCTCTGGACTTGTCAGTAAAGTGGTCTAAAGTGCCTTCGAGATTTTCATATAATTCTTTAACTTCTTCGTCAGTGACCGAAGCTGTCAATTCTCTCAGAGATTTGTCGTAAACTTTATAATTCGTCCATGAAGGTCCAAAAGATGTCGGATCTGAGTTAAATAACTCCGTATTCATTCCCCTTTTTAAATTGCGCTCTAATGACCATAGTCTGGTATCAGTATCTTTTGGTGCTTCTGGCGGAAAATTTTTGTAGAATAAACTGTTTAAATTAAGATCTTCTTCATTAGTACCAAGCCAAGGAAGCGTTTCTTTCCAAATCGCTTCTTTATCTATCAAAGTTTTAATAAGAATTTCTTGTTGGCTCAACACCTTCAATATAGCATCAGACGATTTAGAATCTTGCTTGTAATAAATACTTTTACGCCCAAGTATTTTAATTTTAGCTTCAAGCGTCTGTTGATTTTGATACAGCACATGTAGATCAGCCTGTGTCGGCTGATTGACATCTAACAACAACTTATCAATTACATTTTGAAGATTTTGCACATCTTCAACTAGAGGAAGAATGGGAAATTTATCTAAAAAATCATTATAGGATTCTCTTGTAACATGGTAATTTTTTCCATTGATGTTCAAAGGGACGAAACCCTTCAAGTGCAATACACGATCAATTACACTGCGCTTTTTTCCATGAACAAAAAACTTAGCCTTATTATCTTCTAAAGAGTCTTCTAAAAAGTATTTATATGGCTTATCATTATGGTATGTAAATTCAAACTGTGTCATAAAATTCCTTAAGCCTCTCTTTGAAAATAT
>JAEMRK010000048.1:2109-12576 GCA_016463375.1 Parachlamydiales bacterium
GATCCTGTTTCATAGGGTGTAAAAAGATTAAATTTAACTCTATCTCTCAAAATTGCGTAAAGATCAGGAAGATCATTTATAGACATGACAAAGTCGACGTGCGTTAACATCATACTTTTGGAATTAAGCGATAGTTCTTTAAAATGCTCATTGGCTTTGACCAAAGCAAAAGCATTAAGATAACTATCACTTACATGCATATTGTAAACATCTCTGAGTTGGACAAATGACAAATAGTAATGATGTTGTATGTTTTTAATGAATGCCTCTTTACCCTCTTCAAGACTTGTGACTTTTACGCGCAGAATGTGTGAGCCAAAATCCCTTGCAAGACTCCAGGCTACGCAGATAGTGATTGCTGAATCATGAAAATCTGGGTCTATCATCATCGCTTTCAAAGCAACGATAGGTGTACGATCTTCGACATTTAAAATAAAATTTTCTAAAAACGATTTTGGGTCATTCTGCCATTTTGTTAAAAATTCTGATAACTCGTCATCACTTACCGTTTCTGTTAAATCATCTAAGGATTCTGAATAAGCTTTAGGATTAATCCAAGAAGGCTCAAACCACGTTTTTGAATGCTCGAATAATTCTTTGTGAACACCTCTTTTTAAATTTCTATCCAAAGACCAAACGCGATCATCTGTAAATTTCGGCTGAGGTGGTGGATTCTTTTTATAGAATATATCACTTAAAGGTGTGTCTTGTTCTTTTTGTTTTACCCAGTTTAAGGATAGTTTCCAAACCGCTTCTTGATCATTTAATAAAGCGTTGATTAAAGTTTGACTCTCAAAAACTGCTTTAATAGCCTCTTTTGATTCATTATGTTTTTCGTAAAGAGGCGCCCTACTTTTAAGCATATCAATTCTGTTCTCAAGACCGCCTTGGAAAAGATACAATTCATGAAGTTTAGATTTTGTCGGTTGATCTTTTATATCTGTTATTAAAGTTTGGACCTTATTTTGAAACTCTTTGATTTCTTCTACAGCCTTTGTAACTGGAAATTTTTCGATAAAATTATCGTAGGATTTTTTAGGAACGTGATGTTCCTTTCCATTAAAAACTAACGGAACAAACCCTCTTAAAGATAATTTCTTATTTAAAAAAGTGCGTTTCTTACCATGAACTTCGAACTTGATTTTATCATCTTCAAGCGTGCTTTCACTGTAAAAATTGTAGGGTTTAGCTTTATTATAGTTAAAATCAAAAAGACCCATTTGCCCTCAATTATTTAATAATTTTGTATATATTATAACAAAATTAAAATAAAAATTCGACACTTATTAATAACTAATTGTTTAAACCATTAATTATTAATTAATTAGATTTTAAGGCTTTTTATGTAATTTAGGCTTTTTGAGACAGCGCCTTGATTTTGGCTAAATAGTGACTTCCCACCATTTGTTAAGGTCTGATAATCAGGCCCTTTTTTAAGCAGCAGGATTAAAGTAGAAGCCATAGATTCGATAGGCACACTTAGACCAGACTTATAAGATATTGCTAAATGAGCAAAATCCTTTTGCCCCCACATTTGTGGGCCAAACAATGTGGGTACCCCATAGTATATGGGCTCAAGCACATTATGACCTCCAATCCCCTCACAAAAGCTTCCAGCAACGATGGCTAACGTTGATAACTGATAAGCAGTAAGCAATTGACCCATTGACTCAATTAAAATCAGTGGTTTTTTCTCATTTATTGAGGTATTCCAAAGAGAGTATTCAATATGATTACCATCTAATAATCTTTTAATTTGCGGGCACCGTTCAGGATGCCTTGGAACTAATATAAAACGAACTTGAGGTTGTTCTTTCCACACCTGCTTCATGACTGGTATGAAGAGTTCTTCTTCTGTTGGATGTGTGGAGGCAATTGTCACAACCAAATCATCTGGTTGAATACAGAATTTGTGTCTTAAAGGGTCTAAATCAGAAACTTTGGGATAGATAGCTTCTAATTTTATGTTACCTGTGACAACAATTTTATTTTCTGGAACACCTATGTCAATAAACCGTTTTGCATACTCTTCATTTTGTACTAAGAATTTATCAACGTCATTTAAAAGTGGCTTTAACAACAATTTTAAAATTTTATACCTTTTGTAAGATCTCTCAGAGATTTTACCATTAACTAAAACAATTTTAGCACCCACTTTTTTACAAGCATTTTGAAAGTGATACCAAAAATCTGTTTCTGACAACAAAACCAAATCTGGTTTTAATCTTTTAACAATGGGTCTGATAATGTAGGGGAAATCGTAAGGTAAAAAAAGATGGTGAGCTTTAGGTATAGATAACTGCGCTTGTCGCCAACCTGTTTCAGTGCATGTTGTCACAACAACGAAATAGTCATTTTGATCAATGAGTTGATTGGCAAGTGATGCAATGGCTTTGATCTCACCAACTGATACAGCATGCACCCAGAGGCATTTTTTTTGCCCCTTATCTAAAGTTTTGAAATCCCGACCCCACTTCTTAGAAAAACTCAAAGAGTATTTTCCATAACGATAATTGGACCACAACATTTTAGGTACTGTGACGATACCTAAAATGTAAAGTCCAATTGTGTAGAGGCAAGAAAATAGCGTCATGCAATCACAAAATTAAGTAAGCGATCCGGTACAAAAATGAGTTTTTTAATATCACCTTCTAAATGCTTAGAAATTTGAGGATGCTCTTTTGCAAGTTGCATAATACTTTCTTTCGTTTGATTCTTTGGTAATTCAAAAGTGCCACGCACTTTTCCATTAACCTGAACAATATAAACAACAGTTGAGTCTTCCAGATAAGTATCAATAACTTTTGGGAAGGGCTCATACATGATACTTTCTTTGGATCCTAAATGCTGCCACATCTCTTCTGCTAAATGCGGTGCAAAAGGACTTAAAGCTAAACACGCCATTTTCAAAACAGATTTTGAATAAATGGGTAACTTACTAAAATCGTTGAGAAATGTCATCATTTTAGCAATGGCTGTGTTAAAGTGAAGTAATCCGATATCTTCTTTGACACCTTTAATCAATCGATGACCAAGCTTTAAAGCTTCTTCAGTATCTTGGTCTTTAACTTTATCTGATGTACACACATCAAAAAAACGACTCAAAAAGCGTCTAGCACCATTTACAGCTTCTGTGTTCCACACCTTTTCTTTTTCGATCGGTCCCAAAAACATAAGATATACTCGCAAAGAGTCTGCACCAAATTCCTTGATAATCGTATCAGGACTTACACCATTGAGTTTGGATTTTGACATCTTTTCAATTTGCGACTGTAAAAGCTCATTTGTTGTTTTGTGGTAATATTTACCATCTTTCTCAATAACATCTTCTAATTCGACATAAGATCCGTTTTCTTTTTGATACGATCTCGAAGTAACGAGTCCTTGATTACGCAGTGCTTGGAAAGGCTCGCTTGTATGAACAAGTTTCAAATCGAACAAGACTTTGTGCCAAAAACGAGAATACAAAAGATGTAATACAGCATGCTCGACACCACCGACGTATAAATCAACTGGCCCCCAATACTGCTCTTTTTTTAAGTCCCAAGCTTGGTTGTCATTATGGGGATCAATAAAACGCAAATAATACCAGCAAGATCCTGCCCAGTTAGGCATTGTATTTGTTTCTCGAAGAGCCGGTTTTCCTGTTTTAGGATCGATAATTTCAACCCATTCTTTTTTTGCAGCAAGGGGACTTAAACCATCTGGTGTTGGTTTGTACTGATCAACTTCTGGCAAAAGTAAAGGCAATTCATCAAGTGCCAATGCCCTTTTAGAACCATCTGCAAAATGCAGGATCGGTACTGGCTCTCCCCAATATCTTTGTCTTGAAAACAACCAGTCTCGTAATTTGTAATTTATAGTTTTGCGACCTTTATTTTCTTTTTCAAGCCAATGAGCAACACGCTCTTTAGCTTGTTGAACACTAAGCTGATCTAGTGATAAGGATTCGTGATGAGAGTTAATGCATTTACCATCACCTGTCCAGCACATCGATCCAGATAAGATCGCTTCGCGATCTTCTGTATCTGGATTGATTACTAGTTTAATGGGTAACTTATAAGTTTTTGCAAACTCAAAATCGCGTTCGTCATGGGCAGGAACTGCCATAACCGCACCTGTTCCATAACCCATTAAAACGTAATCAGAAACCCAAATAGGGATTTTCTCATGATTGACTGGATTAATTGCAAAGGCACCTGTCCAAACACCAGTTTTGGTTTTAGTTAGCTCCTGGCGCTCCAAATCACTTTTTTTAGACGCTTCAGTGCAGTACTTTTGAACCACTTCTTTTTGGGACGAGGTTGTGACTTTTGCAACTAATGGATGTTCTGGACTCAATGTCACATAAGTAACGCCAAAAAGCGTATCACCACGAGTTGTAAAAACAGGAAGTTCTTCAGCCGTTTCATCAACTAAAAAATTAACTACGACACCTTCGCTTTTTCCTATCCAATTACTTTGTAGGCGTTTTAAACTGTCAGGCCAATCAAGAGTATCAAGATCTTGAAGTAAGCGCTCAGCATACTCAGTGATTTTTAATATCCATTGACGCAGGGGCCTGCGTTCTACCGGATGATGACCTTCTTTTGAGAAACCATTATCAATTTCTTCATTAGCTAGTACAGTTCCAAGGGCCGGACAAAAATTGACGAGCATTTCGGCTTCGTAAGCAAGTCCTTGTTCATAGAGAAGAGTAAATATCCATTGTGTCCATTTATAATATTTTGGATCACTTGTTGCAATTTCTCGATCCCAATCATAACTAAAACCCAAACGTTTTAATTGGCGTTTGAACGTTTCAACGTTGAGTTTAGTCGTTTTAGCAGGATGTGTGCCAGTACGTATTGCGTACTGTTCGGCTGGTAAGCCGAAACTATCCCATCCCATGGGGTGCAATACATTAAATCCTTCGTGCCTGCGAAATCTTGCAATAATGTCAGTTGCTGTATAACCAACAGGGTGACCAACATGCAATCCACTACCTGACGGATAAGGAAACATGTCTAATACATAATATTTGGGCTTACTTTGGTCATTAGATGCGGCAAAAAGGTCTTTTTCTTGCCAGATTTGTTGCCATTTTGGCTCTATTTGATGATGATCGTAACGGTCCATAGCTAATCTCTTTTGTAAGCGGAAAATGATAACAAATCGAGGTTTTTTATAGATAGTTTTGAAAACGCTTAAGGCAAAAGCTCAATAGTGGTAATATCGTACATGATAGTAATGCTATTATATTGGCTACTACACTTAACAATTAATTTTAATGGTTTAATTTAAATAATTACATAATCTTAAAAAATTGAATTGTTTTGCTAATTAACATCTGAAATAGAGAATTATGTCCAACCGAAAAAAGCAAAAAAATCCAAAAAAAAATTCACAACTCAACCCTCATCTTGCTGCCAATTTTAAAAATCAAATTTTGCAGTTCTTAGACGGTAAAGGCTACCATCCGTTAACAGAAAAAGACTTAGCCGAAAGATTACACGTTTATAAAGATCATCTCAAAGTATTCGGTGATGTTTTAGAATCAATGGTTCAATCTCAAGAAATTGAAAAACTTCATCTACGTTTTAGTCTACACAAATCCACACGCAAAATTGTCACTGGTATTATTCGCATTCACCCAAGAGGCTTTGGATTCCTTCAGCCTGAAAATATCAAACATGGCGTTATTGAAGAAGTTTTTATACCCAAGCATTGTACCAAAAATGCAGTCGACGGCGATACTGTTGAAGTTGTTGTCGATGAACTTGATAATTCACCAAAAGGTCCAGAGGGCCGTGTGGTTACAGTTCTTAAACGTGGGCGCACCCACATTGCAGGAACTGTTTATGAATTTCCAGGCAATAACGAAGCTTTAGTTTATGTGCCTTTATTTGGTATAGCCAAACGAGTCGCTGTGAAATTGCCGGAAGACTATCCGCTACACTATGGCGATAGAATCATTATGAAGGTACTTGATTGGGGCGAAGGATCAGACTGTGTGAAATGCGAAAAATCGCATTACATGGGAAATATCAATGATCCTTCCTGTGACGTTACTGCTGCCATAGAAGAATACGATCTTAAAAACGACTTTCCTTCTAGCGTTTTGAAAGAAGCTGCAGCATATGGCAAAAGTGTTAAACGCTCTGAAATCACCAAAAGAGAAGATCTTCGTCAAACTCATACTTGTTTTACAATAGATCCAGATACCGCTAAGGACTTTGACGATGCTTTATCACTCACCTTATCAAATGGACATTACTATTTAGGTGTTCACATTGCTGACGTGTCGCACTACGTTCAATCCGGCACACATCTTGATATCGAAGCACAAAAAAGATGCAATTCTACATACTTCCCTGGCAACGTCGTTCCGATGTTACCAGAAGAGTTATCTAATGAATTATGTAGTTTAAAGCCTAACGTCAATCGTTTGACACTCTCTGTATTTATGGAGTTTGATGAAGAAGGCACACTTGTCAATTCTCGTATTGCTAGAACTGTCATTAAAAGCGTTAAACGGTTTACTTACAGAGAAGCATTAGCTGTCTTAGAAGGTAAAGCAAGCCCCCACAGCAAAGCACTTAATATGATGGTCGATTTGTGTCGCCTACTTAAAAAGAAGCGTGCCGAACGCGGTAGCGTTGAGTTTGCCCTTCCAGAATACTCCGTTTGGGTGGATAGAGAAACTGGGGAGCCTAAACACATCGATAAAATTGAATACGATATCACTCATCAATTAGTCGAAGAGTTCATGCTCAAAGCTAACGAAACTGTTGCGACCTATTTAAGTAGTCAAGACAAAGAGCTCGCATTTCGCGTTCACGATGAACCGAACATCGAAAACATGCGCGAGTTTGCCGATCTTGCAAGGATGCTTGGATTTAAAATTCAAAAAAATCCAACACCTAATGATCTACAGATTCTATTTAAAGAGGTTGCAACGACTCCCTTTGCGCAGCAATTAGCTGTTGCATTCATACGCAGTATGAAATTGGCCTACTATTCTCCTAATAATATGGGACACTATGGACTTGGCTTAAAATATTATTGCCATTTCACAAGCCCCATTCGTCGCTATATTGACCTTGTGATTCATCGTATTGTATGCGGTGAAGTCCATGATGAAAAGACACTGGCAAAGATTACCCAACACTGTTCTGATCAAGAACGAATTAGTGCAAAAGCTGAAAATTCAGTCATCATGCTCAAAAAAATTCGTCTTTTGAAAAAATGGTCTGATGCAGGTAAAGATGTTTATACAGCTGTCATAACAAAGATCAAAAACGCTGGCATTATTTTCGATATTCAAGACTTAATGCTAGAGGGTTTTATACATATCTCTGAAATTGGTAATGAGTATTATCATTTTGATCAAAACATGCATACTTTAACGGGTGATAAAACTAGGGCTTTTTACCGGTCTGGTCAAAAAATTCAGGTTAAGCTTAAAGAACTTAATTTGATTACGTTAGACTGTTCATGGGAATTACTCAAAACAGAACCTTCTAAAAAAAATAAAAAAAATACGACTGAAAAAAAATTGGTTAAAAAACCGATTAGAACTCAGTCAAAGCCACCGAAGAAGCCTCTTACAAAAAATTCTAAAAAAACTCCATCAATCAGCAAAAAATCAGAACCGAAAAAGACACGCAAAAAAAAGTAATTGGAATCACATGAAAAAGTTTTTTGTAACGGGAATAGTTATACTATTCCCACTTGTAGTCACAATTGCCATCTTGTCTTTCATTGTCAATTTTTTGACGAGACCCTTTGGAGATATTGTCACTGACATCTTGCAAGCAACAAATATGCAACAGCACTTTTCAGCTGATGTCACACATTTTATTAGTCAAATATTAGTGCTTGTGTCCATGTTCGTAGGCATTGTTTTGCTCGGTGTGTTAATTCAACATTTCTTTTTTCAGAAATTGATTAAACTTACAGACTCTGTTTTTGGCCGAATCCCTTTTGTAAAAAAAATATACAAGGCTATGCACGAAATCACAAAAACTTTAATGGCCTCAAAGAAAAAAGCTTTTAAGCAAGTTGTGATGGTTCCTTTTCCAAATGATTCTGTGTATGCATTAGGACTAATTACAGGAAATGGTTCAATGTCTAGTCAATTAAAAGATGAACTTGTCTCGGTTTTTGTTCCGACAACACCAAATCCCACCTCTGGCTACATTGTTATGTTCAAAAAAGAACAAGTGAAATATTTGGATATGAATGTTGAAGATGCTTTGAAATACATTGTATCTTGCGGTGTTGTCACACCAGATCCTGTTATTACAAAGCCAGTGAGGAATCCCACATGAAAAAATACTTCTTCACAGGACTTATTGCACTATTACCTTTAACGATTACAATTTGGACTATATTTTTTCTCCTTAACTTTTTAACAAACCCCTTCTTAAGTTTTGTTCATACAGCTACTGATCAAAGCACTTGGATGCACAACACATGGATATATCATCCCTATTTAATGGAAATGGTCGTACGAGTGGCTATTTTGATAGGTTTAGTGCTTGCCATATTGTTAATCGGTTTCTTGGCCAATACATTCATTACGAAATCTCTTTTTAAAGGGTTAGACCACTTTTTACAACGCATCCCCTTTGTAAAAGCTATTTATAAAACAAGCCACCAAGTCATAACTACTCTAGTCTATTCAAAAAAACAATCTTTTCAAAAAGTTGTGTTAGTCCCTTTCCCCTCCAAAAATCGTTACTCAATTGGACTGGTTGCCGGCGAACCATCTCAGAAATGTCAAAGCCAAACCCCTGAAAAGCTTATATCTGTCTTTATGCCATCTTGCCCCAATCCAATCTCTGGATTTATTCTGATGTATGAAGAGAGTCAAATCATTGAAACATCACTAAGAGTAGAAGACGCTTTAAAATACGTGATATCTTGTGGTATGCTCAGCATCAATCCCCAACAAAACACAAAAAATGAGTCAAGTTAAGCAAGCCATTACTATTCACTTTAGAAGAGTTCTAAAAAATATCGATAAGTTGTCAGCAGTGTGCCAGATCGCTCAAGAGCAATTCTTGCGTAAAGAAAGGCTACTAATCACAGTGCCTGATGAGACAACTGAAAAATACATAGATGAACTATTATGGCGTCTGCCAACAGATAGCTTTTTACCCCACTTTGTGCGCACCAGCGAATGTGAAGAGTCCATCGTCATCACCAGATGGCCTAAAAACCTCAATCACGCTGGCGTCCTTTTAAACCTGTGCCCCAATCCAACACCAATAGCTCTTCAATTCTTACACATCTATGAACTCTTTGATGAAACACACCCCTCGAAAAAAGCCATTAGTCAAAAAAAATGGGATATCTACTCACAAGCTGGATATCACGTTCGAGAGAACTAATATTTTAAATGTACTCAAATAGAAATAATTTTTTGACCCAGGAACTAGCGAAAAAATTGAATTCATCCAATATAATGAATGATTGCAGTGAATTTAACAGAAATATGAGGGCAATATTGCCCTCACATTATAAACTAAAAGTGCTATTAATCTAGCTAAAATCAGCACTAATTTTAAATGCTATTGGTTAACATTAACATTTTCTGCAGTATTAGTTTCGTTTTCTGGCAAAGAAAAATCAACGGCATAAATTTTGCTGCTCCAATTTTCAATAGAAAAAAGAGTGCCGCGTCGAGATACACTTCTTGGACGTATATTCATATTATCAATAGTATTAATTGATTTTGTAGTTTGATTTTTTATCGTCCATTTGCCATCGTCAGTTTCATGTACAAAAAATGTTGGTGAATAATAAAGTGTAAAACCTAAATAACCGACATTCAAACTTTCTTTGTTAGGACCATATGTAGGATCAATTTTTGTTCTTTTTGAATTATGTAAATTCATAACATCTAATTCCATCTCTTCATTTCGTAGGAGTAAGTAGCCGCTATCAATTTCACTCCACTTAACACCATTGTGCGAAAGACTTTTGATATGTTTTTTTGAAACCATATCAAATATAATAGTTTCATTAGTTGAACCTTGTGTATTTATTATGATTTTATTATCACACATTTGTATGGAGGCAACAATACCATTAGGAATTTTATCTTCATCAATCTGCTTATCACTAACTAATCCAGTGGTATAACTCGTAATTTTAAATACTGCTTTAGCATTTATATCGCTATCGGTAGAAGATATCACTTCGTCTTCGGCTGCACAAATTTCAGTAATCATATTACTATGAACTTGATAATGAAATTGAGTTAACTGAAGATTTTTATCAAAATAAAATAAAGAGCCATTAGATGACCCCATAATAATTTTATCTTTATATAAAGTCATGCATGTCAATAACTCATTTCTAATGATTGTATTATTCCTGTAATTATTTTCCAGTAATTCATTTGTTTTAATATTCCATTTGTACAAAGTTCTATCGTGCGATGCTAAAATAAATGTATTATTATCTAATATTAAATGA
>JAEMRK010000049.1 GCA_016463375.1 Parachlamydiales bacterium
GAATTCATTTTAAAAGTTAAGTAACCCATGTTTAATAGTATTAAACATGGGCTAAAAGAATATTATTCAAATTTGACGACAATTGTCTTGGAGGTACGTTTATCAGAATACTGATCCCTTACTGTAGTTTGTAAGAAATAAGTTCCAGGTTCTGCTCCTGTAAATTTATAATTGATATTCAACATAAGCTCTGTATTTGGCTCATGAGAATCTAATCCAAAATTAGCAAAATCTTCTTGGCGAGCTAACACATTATTTTTATCGTCACTAATGCTAAAATCAGTCGTCAATTTAAAATTATAATTTTCACCCTCTTCTTTAATCGTGTAACCGATAGGTTCACAATAAATGTAAATTGTATCCCCAGTTTTAAAAACATTACTTTCACGAGTTTGATAGACGCCGTAAGCTGTACTAGGCTCTTTCACCAACTGAAAATTTTCCAATGCTAAGGGCGCTGCTTGAAAAAGCATCAGTTTAGCTTGATCGACTGACTCTAAAGCAGCACGAATCTCGCCATTTTTGTATTGAGTCTTAGCAGAATCTAATAAATTATTGACATCCGGAGCTGCAAATCCTAATGACATTAAGCTTAAAAAGAACAGGCACGAGCGAGTTTTCATCATAACCCCTAAATATTGTTTGAAAAAGACTGAAGGTAAAAAAACAAATATTTTCTTGCACTCTTTTTCGCGCTATTCTTTTTTTATAATTTGGTTTAAAATAGAGGCCATTTTTTAGAAGAGATTGCTCAATGGTCAAAACTTCATGGCAAGGGGTAGAAAAGTGGTATGATAAGACCGTAGGTTCTGATGGACACTATTATCATCAGACAGTCATTATACCCAAAACTCTACAGTGGCTTAATTTAAAAAAAGGTGATGCTTTACTCGATTTGGCTTGTGGTCAAGGAGTATTAGAACGCCATATCCCAAGAACTGTAGACTATTTTGGCATCGATGGTGCCAAATCATTTATTCGATCTGCTAGTAATCAAGCTATAAGTGATAATCATCATTTTGAAGTGGGTGATATCACAAAACCCTACCCCATTGATAAAAAAGATTTTAGTCATTTTACCTGTATTCTCGCCCTTCAAAATGTGCAAGATCCAGCAAGTGCTTTGCGACTTGCCTGTGAGCATTTGAAAAAAAATGGCATTGGCATTTTAGTCATCAACCATCCTGTGCTTCGAATTCCAAGACAAACAAGTTGGCACATTGATGAACAAAAAAAACTTCAATCAAGGCGTATTGATCGTTATTTATCTCCTCTTGAAATACCCATTCAACATCACCCTGGTCAAGTAAGACAACACGCAGATTCTATAACGACGTCTTTTCATTTCTCTTTAACGGACTTATTCTCTTGGATCGAACAAGCAAACATGTGTGTTTTATCATTAGAAGAGTGGATTTCACCAAAACATAGTACGGGATCTAAAGCTCGTATGGAAAATCGGGCACGTCAAGAGTTCCCTTTATTCATGGCTTTAAAACTACAGAAAAAGGGATAATTCTATGCTTTATAAAGTACTTAAAAACGGCAGCTTAATCGATGTGCTCGCCACATTTTTCCCTGATAGTTCTAAGCGTACTCTAAATACTTGGATTAAAGTTGGGCGTATTTTAATAGGAACTAAAAAAGCCCGCCGCGGCGATCAAGAAGTGGCAGCCGGCGTTTCTATTCAAGTTCAACCAGCCACTATGTCAACACACCGCGGCTTAAAAATTCTTTACAGCGATCGCAGTATGATCGCTATTGATAAACCAACTGGTTTATTAAGTGTTCCTCAAGAATTGCCCGGCTTAACTAGCGCACTATGCGAATTACGTAAACACTTCAATACAGAAAATATACACGCTGTACACCGCATCGATCGTGAGACTTCTGGTGTTTTATTATTCGCAAGAGGCATTCAAGCTAGAGAGGCTTTAAAAGAGCTTTTTGCAGCTCATACAATCACTCGCCAATATATAGCATTAGTTGGGGGTGTTGTTGAACAAAACGAAGGGACTTGGGAAAGTCGTCTTATCGAGCTTCCTAACTTCATCGTCAAAGAAACACACGATCCGCAAGAGGGTCGCCACGCTATCACGCATTATAAAGTGTTGGAGCGTTATGAAGAGCGCACATTGTTAGAGCTTAATTTAGAAACAGGTCGCAAGCACCAAATCCGCGTTCATGCTGCTAATGCTGGGCATCCAGTAGTTGGTGATGAAAGATATTATGGCTACCCAGCCAGACGATTATACCTTCATGCCAAGATATTGACCTTTATACATCCCTTTACTAAGAAGAAAATGCAGTTCTCCTCCCCCGTTCCAAAACTCTTTTACAGATTGCCTATCTAAAAATACTATAAATATTTTTCTTTAATACAATAATCAACTTTCCTATGTTGGCCATAATGAATCAAAAGACTCGTTTATGGCCAAAGTCCTTATAGTTGGAGCCGGACCTACTGGATTAGCACTTGCCACTGAACTTATGGCAAGAGGAATTTCAATTCGTATAATTGACGAAAATGAAGCTCCATCCACGACATCAAAAGCTCTTGGTATTCAAGCTAGAACATTAGAGCATTTCCATCAAATGGGTATAGCTAAAGAGCCTATCGCTGACGGTATCCAAGTTGAAAGTATCAATATTCATCGACAAACAGATTCTTTCACTATACCTTTGGCAATCGATAGCTTATTTAATTTCATATTAATTTATCCTCAATCAAAAACTGAAGCCCTTCTCATTAAAAGGCTCGAGTTTTTTGGACAGTCCGTTGAAAGGGGAACCAGATTCGATGGTTTTACTAACAAAACGGCTCACTTAATTCATACTAATGGTGCATCAGAGGACTATGAATTTGATTGGCTTATTGGATGTGATGGAGCACACAGCGCTGTGCGCCATGCACTCAATCTCCCTTTTCAAGGTCACGAGATAGGCCAAAATTTTGTGATAGCCGATATCACAGCTAAAACACCGTTAACACATGACGAAGCCTTCGCATTTCTGAGCCACCAGGGTCCATTATTGATTTTGCCATTGCCTTATGAAAGAGGCTATAGACTAATTGCCTCTCTTCCTCTTGACTTTTCAATTCCAGAAGATGTGATGACTTTTTTTCAAAATATTGTCACCGATCGAATGGTTGTTCCATTAACTATTGAATCCATTCAGTGGAATTCACAGTTTTCAACACACCGTCGAATGACAAGATCAATGCGCGTTGGTCATGTATTTTTAGCAGGTGATGCAAGTCATATTCACAGTCCCGCTGGCGGGCAAGGTTTGAACACAAGCATTCAAGATGCATTTAATCTTGCTTGGAAACTAGCTTTTGTTATTCAAAAAAAATGTCCAGAAGCCCTCCTTGATACTTATTCAAAGGAGAGACGCTTAATTGCTAAAAAGGTGTTGTTTGAAACAACACAAGTGATGAGGTTTTTAAAAATATCACAAGGCAAGCTTGGCGGACTACTATTTAAATTTTTGAAAATATTAACTAGTTCAGAAAAAATTCAAAGATTACTGTCAAAAAAGCTGAGTGAAACAGCTGTAATGTATCCGAAAAGTTCATTCTTTTATGAGTCTAGAGAACACATCTCTTCAAAAACATTAAAAGTTGGACAAAGATGCCCCTTATTATTTCCTTACAACGAATTATGCCAAGATCACCGTTTTATAATCTTCATCTTTGGTACTAACAAATACGAGGATTTAATCGCATCGATTGAAAAAAACGATGCAGATACTATTCAATGCGTTTTAGTAGAACATGAAGTGAAAACAGAAGCTATCTTCCACGCTTTTGGTGCTAAGGAAGGAACAATTGTAGTGATCAGACCCGATGGGTATATCGCCTACCGTCAAAAAAAAGGTCAACCTTTACAACTAAAGCTTTTTCTAGACCACCTTTTCAATAGAGACAACGACAATGACGACGACGATAACTCTTAAAAGTATATCCGCTGATAATCATCCAATTATTGCAAAATTTCTGCCTTTTCAAGGCATGAATTTAATCAGCTATAAAAAAGGAAATATTGAAGTCATCGATCAAACGACACAGTCACTATTCGATGAACGCTACGCAGGACTTGGAGCTTTAATAGGCCCCCATTTTCACCACAGACAAGCAGATCAAATTCCGCCCATTGCGGATGAGTCATTATTTGAGCACATTGCAAAAATAAAAGAAAATGGCGGCACTGAATTTTTTTCACATGGAATCGCAAGATATGCTCCTTGGACTTATGATTCAAATCAAAACTCTATCAGTGCGCGCATCTGCGGTAGTGACACGTGGCATGATGTTCCATTAAAGGATCTTGAAGGTTTTGATTTTGAAATGAAGTTAAATGCGCAAGTCACGCCTTTGGGTCTTGCCATGCATTTGTCTGTAAAAGCTGAAAAACCATCAATTGTTGGTCTTCATTATTACTACGGTTTAGCCTTTAGAAAAGGTGTGATTTCAGGGCTTGTCCAAGATCAATATCGAACAAGCCATGGATTAGAACCTATACCAAAAGAGTGGTATGACAAAGAGTCTGGTATGTTAAAATTTCCAGTCGATTCAGAAGCTGATTTCGGTTTTTTTCCAAGAGGTAACGGGCACACTGGAAAGATGACATTGGAGACAACAACTCATAAACTCAATGTTGACTATACAGCAGGCACGCATGAAAACTCATTTCAAATCTACCATCCTGCCAAAAGCTCATATGTTTGTATTGAGCCCTTAACGGCCAAAAATCCACGCGATTTGAAAATTAATGAAAGCTCAATGGCAGTGAAAATTGCCATCGATTTGCTTTGAGGTATTAATATGAAATTTTCGTTAAAAATTTTTGGAATTTGTTTCTCTGTTTTTTTAACGACCTTAGATTTTTCAATTGTCAATACAACACTTGCTACCATACAACGACAGCTTGATTGCAGCTTTGTTCAATTAATTTGGATTATGACTATCTTTATTATTGTCGTTGCCACTTTAACTGTAACGATGGGTCGTATTGGAAATTTATTTGGAAATAAGCGCACACTAACTATTGGTTTAGTTTTTTTTGGAGTGGGTTCATTACTATCCGGAAGTGCACCATCCATTGAAGAACTTCTTTTAGGAAGAGCCTTTCAGGGTCTTGGCACATCGATAATTTTACCTACCTCTTTGAGTTTGCTCATTCATGCCTTCGAAACCAAAAAGAATAAAATGGCACTAAAGTTGTGGACTTTAGCTTTAGCAATGGGCGTTTTATTAGGCCCTATACTGAGTAGCATCATCGTTACAACACTTTCATGGCGGTGGATATTCTTTAATAATCTACCATGGGTACTTTTAAGTTTACTATTTGTTCGAACACTCACTAAAGAACACAAACATCATCAAAAAAGGCATCTAGATGGAATAGGAGTCCTTCTTATTGGTTTGATGCTTATATCATTATGTTTGATACTCATTCAAGGACCATCCTGGGGATGGTCCTCATGGAATACGCTATCGTGCACGGCCGTTCTCATCATTTCTGCTGTTTTGTTATACTTCAATGAAAAAAGTGTTGATGATCCTTTAATTAATTTTCATCATGTACATAGCTCAGTTGCCTTTTGCAGCTTTTGCGTAGGAGGTATTACATGGTCGACTTTTTTCTTATTACCCCTTTATCTACAAAGCATCTATCACCTTAATCCATGGCACGTGATGCTTGTGCTATCGGTTGTGACTGTTCCATTTTTCGTTATTTCAAGATTGAAAATTCATATAATACAAAAACTCACATCCACTAAAATTTTATTATGCGGACTTGTGAGCTTAGGAGCATCTGCTGTTATTCAAGCTTTTTTCCAAGAAGATACACACATCTTTATTTTGCTCATTGCTTGTTTTTTATTTGGAATAGGCTGGGGATTAACATTCAATAGTGCATTAGAAATTCCTCAACGAGTGTCCGAAACTCTTAAAACTGTCAGAGGAATGGGCAGGGCTTTATTTTTAGCAATGTGTGCCACGTTATTTCTTCAAATGCATCAAAATGCATTAGAATTTGGCTTATATGACAGTCATGTCACTTTAAATAGTGATCAAATTGAAAATATAAAAAGTTTAATGTCAGATCCTGACTTAATGAAACAACAACTCGACCAATATGGAGTTGTTGATGGCCAAGCCTTAATTACATTATTTAGAACATCGTTCTTAGAAGCCTACCAGGGCGCTATGGGCTTTTTAGCTATGGTTAGCTTAGCGACTATTTTAAGTGTTGTATTATCTCAAATGCACGCAAGAGCCTACGCGTATAAGATGCGTTTTAAGAATTGATTAGAGCAATTTTTCCAATCGCTTGACCTGATTCCCAATAAGCATGAGCTTTGGCAGCTTGTTGAAATGTAAATTGATGGCGATCCAATAAAGGTGTGATTCGCTGATCATCTATCATTTTTGCAACATTAGTCAATATTTCATGAATGTGTTCACATCCAATACCTGTATTGTAAGGTGTTGTCATGCGCACGCCATAAAGTGTCAGCTCTTTTGCAAAAAGAACATCTAAACCATGAGACCCACTTGGCATAATCGACGCCACTTTACCATGAAGTTTTGTTGCTAAAAATGAATCTTCAAGTGTTTTACCACCCACGGTATCAAACACAGCATCAAATCCATTGCCATCAGTTAATCGTTTGACATAATCTTCCACATTTTCTTGGCGATAGTTAATAGCGACATCAGCACCTAGTTTGATTGCAATTTCAGCTTTTTGATCATTAGAAACTGTTGTGGCAACATAAGCACCAAGTGTTTTAGCTAACTGAATAGCAAAATGGCCAATACCACCAGCTCCTCCATGCACTAATACTTTATCACCTGGTTGAATATTTAATCTGTCGACTAAAGCCATCCAAGATGCAATGGCAACAAGCGGCATAGCCGCAGCTTCAGCCATTGAACATTTTTGAGGCTTGCGAGCTAAGTATCTTTCATCAGCAATAATGTAATCGGCTAAAACTCCTGGTAATCCTCCAAAACCTCCTGGACAACCATAAATGAGATCTCCTTTTTTAAATAACTTTACATCGGGACCAATTTCTTCAATCATTCCAGAAACATCAGAATGCATAATACAAGGCATTGGCAAAGTGCTATGTGACGTTCCTTTACACATTTTAATATCTAATGGATTGACACTACTGGCTGCTACTTTGACTAGAACATGTCCCGATTTAAGCTTAGGCATTTCAGCTTCTATTTCATGAAAAACTGCTGGAGATCCTGTCTCTTTAATGACATAGGCGCGCATAGTCAAAGTCCTCGCGTTTTTTTTGTTAATAAAAAATTAACATTATCGCAAAAATTAAAAAAGAAAAACCCGCTTTCAAAAGCGGGTTCAAAAGATTAGTTATTTGTCGGCATTGTAGATACAGCTGTATGGTAGCTTAAATTGAATTTCGCCGGACCCATTTTATCTTGTGGTGTGTAGTTTACATCAACTTGAAGACGGTAGTTGTCAGTAATAATGAGATAGCCGCTGTCTATTTTAATGATATCTTGTATGTCTTCACCACTTGGTATTGCTTTTGCAAATTGTTGGTTATCTAACACAGCTTTGATTTCAACAATACTTTGATTTAACGGTGATAGTAGAGCAAAAGCACTTTGAGACATTGTCAATAAAGCAGCTGTTGCACATGCAAAAATTAGCTTACGCATAATATATTCTCCTCACTTTTTGAAATTATATGGTTCCCACTTTTGAATATCTTGAAGGGCGAAAACTCTCCAATCTTTTTTTTCTACATCATATGCCTGTAGCAACCATTGTATCTCTTGATGCCATTGAGTGGTTCCAAAATACATGCTTTGAGGGATGATGTAACGCCAAGATGTTTCGTGGCGATGATTAGTGTAGTGAATGCGCACTAATTGTTGAAATTGCCATGTGTCAGATTGTTGTCGTTGGGGCCAACCATTAATACCGAGTTGTATACCCAAACCAAAACTGGCTTCTTCTTCGACTTCAGAAAAAACCATGGCCTGACAAAAACAAAATAGACACAAAAAACTGAAAAATTTCATAAAAAAATTGCATCTCATATTAAAACTCAAAAGTTTTGAATACTTCATTTCAAGTAGAGAATCAAGATTTTATTTCACATCGAGAAATAAGAAGATCGTTTCCATTTCGTCAGAAGATAGCCCACCATGAGATCCTTTAAAATGACAATCGAAACGGCCCTCTTGAAACCACCAAATCTGCTCGTTAGCATAAGGTAATATCACAAGATTACCGACTCGCTCTAAAAAGCGCTCGCTAACAGTTGCACCAAAAAAACCTTGTTTAATGAGATCATCAGTTTTGTAAATTTCAGCAATGCCTTTCAATCCGTCATTTAATAAATCACAAACCTCTTGTAAATTCTCTTTTTTGACATGCAAAAAGAAATCCCTTGATGATCCGCAAGGAACGATGATATCCCCTTTTTTATTTGTTTCGAGCATCGATAAGATCTGAGGAAAACGTTGATTGAGATAGATGACACGAGTAGGGTCAAGTTCTATGTGCCCGTGGTCTGCAAAAACAACAAGCGCTGTTTTACTATCGTTTGAATCTTTTAGTTGCAAGTACCACTCTTCTAAAATTGTGAATAAATCATCAACACTTTTAGCAAATTCTTGACTGCCAGGGCCTGCATGATGGCTGACTGTATCAATTTCTGAAAAATATAGAAATTGATACTCTTTGCCCACATGCTTATAGGCTAACTGTTTATTAAGTCCCTCTTTAGACGAATCAAAAGGAACTGGCATGCTATCTCTGCATACCCAATCAGAATAAGGAGAATTGCAATAGGCAGAATGCATAAATATTGTGCTGTTAATTCCTATTTCTTTCAGCCCTGTGTAATATGAGGGGAAAGGATAAAGCATGGGTGTTGTGATACCAGTAGATTGCAGTGTTCCTCTAGAATGATCGCCTGCATATGAAAACATCAAAGGAGCAATGGGTGCATCTAAAATAGGCTCATAATAAAACCACTCATAAATACCACTCTCACCCACCGGCTTATCAGAATGTAGACATGTCATATGAGCTACAGTCGTCGAAGGAAACTGACTGCTAATTACGTTGACAATTCCCTCGTCTTTAAACCTTTTTAAAAAGGGATATTGATTGACATATCTTTGAAAGAAACTCCAACCAAAACCGTCCACGCAAATAGCAATGACTTTATCATAAACGCCATCACCAGTTGCCTTAATGGGCAAACCACCGGGTGAGCCTGTTAACAAACGTTTTAAAGTTTTTGGAATTTGGGCAAAAGCATACCCTTCATATAATGGCCTTGTAAATGCATCATTAAATTTAGAGTTACTTAAAGCTTTGATCGAATCTTCATTAATCACAGCAAAATCACATTTTAAAATTAAAAATTATCCAATTTCCAATTTGAAAACTGGCGCTATTGGTCGTAAATAACCAATGCACTAATTGTTGCACGACACCGGATAATTTTCGAGAAACAATTCAACCACACACAATACACTTAAATTATTATTCTTAATAATCTAACATTTAACAACTTAAAGTTTTTATTCAAGTTTTTTATCATCTGATTCAAGATGGTATTCTAAAATTTCCATGACAGCCTTTATTGAATAAATACATGAACTGTAAGTTAAAAAAGTCAGATGCCTATCCCTATCTAAACCGGCAAAATCAATAGGATTGCTTAAATTTACAAAAATAATCTGCTTTTTACTTCTATTCAATGTCTGCACTAATTTCTTTTGATCTTTAAAAAGATGACCATTGATTGAGAAGAAAATTGTTAAATCTGATTGATCTATCACTTTAAGATATTGACTTTCTAAATCCGTCACATGATTTTGAATATTTATATTCTCGTAAAACAAAGCTTTGAAATTCAAACCTAGATCATTTTGAACAGCTATTAACTTTTCTTGTATATCTGATGGAGCGATGACATTGACTTTCTGCGAAGAAATCTGGGTAATGGTTTTTTCAAAAAGCTCCTTGGGAGATATCAAAGTTATAGCACCTGCAGCTACATCTTTTGCCAGCTTACGGTGAGCTATCCAATCAACTTGTCGATTCAAATCAAATGGATTATTTAAATTGAGCTTTTTAGCAATGAGTAATCGTTTGACCGATTGATCGATGCGATCAATCGGAACTATTCCCTGTAAAACTTGTTGTTTGAAAAATGACAGAACGCTTTTAATCATTTGGCTATTTTCTTCAAAAGTTGCCAAATGGTCACCAAATTCAACTTTAGCTAAAATCATACAATCGCAACCCGCTAAAAAGCTTAACTTAGATGCTTCTTGTACACTCTTTACAACTTGATCGAAGGTATCTTGATCAGGCGCTATCCCCTTCATCGTCATAGAATCACTAATAATGACTCCCTCATACTCCCACTGTTTTCGGATAACATCCTGCAGTATTTTTTTTGACCTTGTGCAACAGTTATTTTCATCTATTGCTGGCATCAATACGTGAGCTGTCATTAAAAAATGGATCTCTTGAATATTTTGTTTAAACGGGACAAATTCATTAGCTTCTAATTCCTGAATCGATTTTTCAACAATTGGTAAGCTTGTATGTGAATCAGTTTTTGTATTGCCATGCCCTAAGGCATGTTTCACAACACCTAGAATTCCTACCTCTTCAAATCCCTTAAGTGTTTCTTTGACGCTTTGAGACACAAGATATGGGTCATCTCCAAACGATCGCAATCCAATCACTGGATTATTGGGATTATCATTGACATCAGCAACTGGCGCAAGATCTGCATTGACCCCACAATAAAAAAGCTCTTCAGCAAGAGCTTTGGCCATTAAATAAGTGATATTAATATCACCATTTGTATTAGCTGATGTGATAGCTCGATTACCTGGCCAGTCTGTAAAATTTGGATCTGATTTGTTGAGATTAGGATGTAAACGTTGGACGCGACCACCTTCTTGATCAACTGCAATCATTGGCAATACACCTGTATTTTCAATGATTGATTGGATTAATTGTTGAGAAAGTTGACGCACCTGTTCTGGAGTTCTAAGACCATTAGCCCAATCAAAGTAGATAATATTACCAAGTTTTGTTTCTTCAAGCATTTGCTTTGTTTTATCATCAAGAGTTTCGCCATAAACAAACCCGATAAATAACTGACCAATTTTTTGCTCTAACGACATAGTGGCAATTTGCTCATCAATGTCATCAATTGTCGCGTTTAAAAAAAAAGCATGCATTAGCATAAAAATTGTTGTAACAAACTTGTAGGGCATAATTTTATCTCAAATTGTATTTGGAAAAATTGGTGACTTAATCCATTTCAATACTATACTTATCGACCAAAAGTTTTGTGACTTTTCCCTACCAATTTAGAAATAGACAAAAACATGGCACTGATAACTGATTATCAAATGATTTCAAAGGACTGTTGGGAACATATATTAAGTTATACCACGCCAGAACAAGTCGCAGCATTAACTTCTTTAAGCACATTTTTCAAATCTATTATCTCTACAGATAATTTCTGGGAAAATCAAATGCACTTTCCCAAATTCATTGCTTATAAGCACATCAAACAATCAAAAATTGGATTTAAACCAAAAATTAGGCAAATCTACCAAACAAAAATCACTGCATTAATAACGGCTAATAAAAATTGGATAGTCGCTGGAGACTCTGATGGAAAAGTTATAGTTTGGGATTTAACAACTTTAAAATTAATTAATACGCTTGACTATTCAAAGTCTTCGATTTCCGCATTGGCCTCAAATGAAAAAAATCTATTTTCTGGTGATTACGAGGGACAAATCAGTATTTGGGATTTAAATCCTCTAAAACATCTTAAGCAGATAAAACTTTCCTTTTTTTCAATAAAACATCTTAGCCTTAATGATCAATTTCTCTTCGCTACAACGAGAAATGTAGATATTTTTGTTTTTTCAGCAGATGGCATGGATTGGAAAAAGACATTTAAATTCTTAAACACCGATCTATTTCTAACTTCTAAAAAAATAGTTATTAGTGACGAAAATAAAAATATTTGCATTGCCGACCTAACTCTTTTTAAAGAAAATTACCAAATAAATTTTTCTAAGATTACAGATCTATATAGCTCCTGCATGACAGCTAGCGACCATTTTATTTTTTTTGGAGACTGTAACAAAATTTTAAAATTCGATAATTTAACTAATAAATTTTTAAGCATTGTATTTGGGCATAATGATACAATTTTCTATATGCAAACAATTGATAATAAATTACTGCTTTCTGCATCTGTAGACAACATTCTAAAATTTCATGATATTGCAACTGGTGAGTGTTTATGGTCTATGCTTGCATCCTTTGATAATAGCAAACTCATTACTTATTCAAGCGATTGTGGTAAACTCATTTTTAAAGATAGTGATATAAGTATGACAATTTTCGATTATTCTTAAGAAGAGTTCTTTTGATCGTAATGATAAGTAGTAACTG
>JAEMRK010000050.1 GCA_016463375.1 Parachlamydiales bacterium
TAAGGGAATAGAGTTAACAACTCTTGCAAGCGGTGACTTAATCGTAGAAACTATGTCTAGTTCTATTAAAGGGAATAAAGAACTTTCTTTAGAACGTTTAGATAAATTTTTGGCCAATACTTCTTTTTCGCGATATTGTTATCGCGAAAAAGAGATGATCAAACGCTATCTTAAAGAATTAAGAAAGCAAATTATATCTAATAACTACAACTTTAGCTTAGTCCAAGCTAAAGAGATAATCGCTTTTCCTAAAATTTTATTAATCAGAGCCATTGCATTCGAGCAAAATAAGTGTTTGAGCAATTTCAATCCTAAAGTATTAATTTTAACTCATACGGGCGGTGGTGGCCACTTGTCTGCTGGGTTGAGTATATATGAAATTTTAATTCAGAATTACGATCCACTTTTGATAAATCCTTTGGAAACGATGTATGGAGATGGGCTTTTTAATCGATTTCAAAAACAAGGGCATTACACTTTACTAAAGCTTTTAGCTAGAGGACAAGCATTGGCAGAGCAGGTTTTTTGTCCTATCCAAGTTATACCTGACTTAGAAAGACTCATAGATGAGGAAAAGCCTCAACTTGTTATCAGTGTATTTCCGGTAGCTAATTTTTTAACATTTGAGGTTTGTAAAAAACGCAACATACCCTTTGTGGTGGTGGCAACTGACCTTGAAGCTCAACATTTTATTAAACACATCGATCGGCCATCGCCCAATCTGTTTAAATTCGTTATCGCCTTTGATGACCCTGCTTTAAAAGCTCCATTTTTAAACAAACTTACTGATGAGAATATTTTTCCAATTGGATTTCCTATACGCAAAGACTTTGTATTAAATAATCCAAAGATAAGAACTTATTGGAAAAAGAAATTTAAGATTAAAGACAAAGATCGAGTTGTTTTATTAATGGTGGGCGCCCAAGGAAGCTTTCTATTAACCCATTATGCCAAGCTTTTTCTTCAAGAATCATGCCAATCCCGCCTTCATGTTATAGCAATATGCGCTGGTAACGACGAGTGTTATGACCAATTACATAATTTAAAAAAAGAATATCGACATCGTAAAATGTCATTACATCTGTTTAAAGAAGTTAGTGGGGCCGATGTAGCCGCTTTTATGTCATTATCGCATCTATTTATTACAAAGCCTGGTGGAGCAAGCGTAAATGAGGCTTTAACAATGTCACTTCGTATGCTATTTGTGAAAAAGGCGGTAGAAGGAATGCATTGGGAGCTTGGGAATGCTAAATATGTGATCAATAGAGGTTTTGGTGAGTTTATTGAATCTGATGAGCATTTTTTAGAACAGGTAGATCAAGGTATTTCTAAAGGGCCACTGGTTTTAGATGAGTGCCCTTCCAAATCGTTTCATATTCATTTTCAGAAATTAGTTTCTGAAATTATCAATCATTGAATTTTTTCTGCGTATTTCGGTAGTTCTTCAGTAGAACTAATACCAAAATGATCTAAAAATCGTTGAGTAACAGCATAAAGAGAGGGTCTACCAGCAGATTCTTGCTTACCAATAACTTCAATTAATCCTTTTTCCATCAATGATTGAAGTATGGCAGAACAATCAACCCCTCTTAAAGCCTCAATAGCTGGTCTTGTCATAGGTTGACGATAAGCAATTATTGTTAAAACTTCGGTTGATGCCATCGATAATTTTTCTTGCCTTTTGGCTTCAAATAGTTTTTCGATGTGGGGGCGGTACTCCTCCTTGGACCGTAAGGTCCAACCTGAGTCATTTTCTACTAAATCGAAAGCTCTATGGGAGTAACGGTATTCTTCCTTTAACTCTTGGAGCAAATTGCGAATTTCTTTAGGAGTAATCTCAAACTCGTCTTGAATGAGTTCTTGTAATTTGTTCAATGGTATCGGATCAGTACATGCAAAAAATAGAGCTTCTAAAATTCGCTTAACTTGGAAATAAGGTGCTGAAATAGAACTGTTATCATTCATTTTCTTTTAATTTCTTTTTAATTAATGGTTTATCTTCGTTTATTAATGTAATTTCTTGGTTTTTCATTAATTCTAAAATTGCCAAGAAAGTAGCTATAATTTCAAACTTAGATTCACAGTTAATAAATAAATTGTTTAATTCTAAGTCGTTTAAATTAACTAATGCTCTAATAAATTTTATTTTGTCCGCTACTTTCCATTCCTCTTTCAACGAAAAAGGAGTGGGTTGTAATCGTTGAATAATTCTTGTCATGACATCTTGAAGTTGTTGGACTTCAAGATGCTCTATACCAACACGATCGTGTGGCTTAGGTTCGTAAATGGGAGCACCCCGAGGATAGGGGATAGAAGCAGTATCCTGCTTTTGATGCAGACTTTGCGATAATTCTTTGAATCGACAATATTCTAATAGTTTCTGAATTGTTTCAAAACGAGGATCTGTTTCTTCAACTAATTGATTCTGTTGATCTTTTGGTAATAATCTCTGACTTTTAATTAATAACAATGTAGAAGTTGTTGAAACAAACTCAGCTCCACTATTAACTCTATCCTCTTCATTATCAGATACTAAGTTAAGAAATTGGCCAAGTATTTCTTGGATTTGAATACTACAAATATCAATTTCGCTCTTTTGAATTAAATAAAGTAAAAGATCAAGAGGGCCTGTGTAATTTTCTAATAGTATATTAGGCAAGGAGATAGACACAAAATACTCGCAATAATTTAAATTATTTTAATGTTAGTTTAATTTTTTGTTTCAAATTAATTGTTTTAGTTATTATATACAAAATTAAGAGCAATAACTATAGCGCTATGCGCATTACGGGTTTATTAATTAAGCCTGCTCAATATTATAATCTCTTCTCTAAATGGGCGTTACTACTTTTGCAGTACTTGCACTTCTTTTCTTGGTTCTTCACCGATTAAAGTCGTAACGACCAGTTCCATCACCAAAATGATTTATGCGCCGACTTGTCAAAGCAATAACGCTTTACCGAGTGATGCACCCTTATCCCTTTTGGGAGGAAGTAATGAGCTTGATCAAAAAATGTACACAATTGATATGTGTTGCGTTAATTTCTTGCGCAACTCTTTTATCTGCTAAAGAATCAGTACAGTACAATGATGTGCCTAAAATTGTTAATCATATTTTAAGCTATCATATAGAACATAAAAAAATCACCCCTCTTCTAATTGGGCGTTCTTTCAAAGTTTTTACAGAACAAGTAGACCCCGCTAAAGAATATTTTTTAGCAGGAGAGTTAACTCCTTTCTTTCAGCCCAATAATGATTTAATACAATTAGCAAGACTGGCGTTTACTTCTGGTGATATGTCAGCTTATGTTCAGCTTAATCAACTCACTCAGAGTTCAATATTACGCCAAAGACAGTGGCGTCAAGAATTTCGTAATAATACCGCCTTATTAAATCTTGAAAACGACAATTACGAAACTAATCGTTACACAACTTATGCTCTTTCAGAATCTGAGTTAAAAGAACGAGTGCGTCAGCAACTCGTTCGTTTTGTCAATTGGCATCAAAAAGATGCTAAATTTACAAATACTCAAATTGAAAGAACCCTTGATTTATTTGAGCGTCAAGTAACGGGGCATGAAAACGCCTATTTATATGTAAATGGTTCTGGCAAGTCCATGTCTCAACAAGAAAGAGAAAGTGGATTGTCAACCAAAGTAGTTAAAAGCCTTACAGCTGCTTTGGACTCCCATTCTAATTACTACACAACTAATGAAGCCTACCATTTAAAAGTTCAGTTAGAAAAAGAGTTATGTGGCATTGGTGTCGTTTTTCAAGAAGGTATTGATGGTGTTCGCATCTCTCGCTTAGTTAACGGGGGACCGGCCGAACAAAGCGGACTCATTCTTGAAAATGATCTTTTAGTCGAAGTTGACGGTAAGTCAATCAATGACATGCCGTTTGAACAAGCTTTAAATTTATTACGCGGCGATGAGCATTCAACTGTTGGCCTTGGACTTGTACGAAGAGGAGAGGCTGTGCAAGAAACAAAGCTAAACGTTCAACTCAAGCGCGCTAAAATCGTCATGCAAGAAGATCGCCTTGACGTTTCATACGATAAAGTTGAAGGCGGCATCATTGCTAAATTAACCCTTTATGGTTTTTATGAAGGGGATTATAGCAGCGAAAAAGACTTAAAAAATGCTTTAGAAAAGCTTTATAAAATAGGTGATATTAAAGGTTTAGTTCTTGATTTGCGTTACAATACAGGTGGTTTTTTGACTCAAGCTATTAAAGTAGCGGGGTTGTTTATTACCAACGGTGTTGTAGCTATGGCAAAATATAGCGATGGAACAATTCATTACTTCCGCGATTTAGATGGATATGTCTATTTCGAAGGACCAATGGTAATTCTTACATCGAGGGGAAGTGCGTCAGCTGCTGAGATTGTTGCGCAATCTTTACAAGATTATGGGGTTGCCATTGTAGTTGGTGATGATCGCACATATGGTAAAGGGACTATCCAATATCAAAATGTTACTGATGACAGAGCCCAAGCATTTTTTAAGGTGACCGTAGGTCGTTATTACAGCGTTTCGGGCAAGTCAATCCAACTAGAAGGTGTTAAAGCCGATATTGTCGTGCCTACTGCTTTTTATGATATGGATATTGGTGAAAAATATACTGAATATCCTCTAACGCCAGATCATCTAACCAGCGCTTTTGATGATCCTTTAAGTGATATCGATCCGATGTCATACCCATGGTTCAAACAATACTATGTACCAACTGTTCAAAAACGCCTGCAACACTGGCGTGAAATGGTCTCTGAATTAAAACAAAGCAGTAAAATGCGTACGGCTTCTAATAAAGAATACCAAGCATTTTTACAGGCCAATGATAAAGAAGGCCGAAAAATGAGTAAAAAAATCTCTCGTGATGAAAAAGCTGTTGAAACAGATTTTGTCATGGAGGAAGCGACTTCTATAGTGAGAGAAATGATTCAAATTCGTCAAATTCAAGTGACCACCGCCAAGTAAAATACTTGCAAACATTTACTTGGCACCGCCCCTTTTTAAAAAGGGGCGTCTTTGTTTATTGCAAAAAAATCACCGTATCTCCTATTCTCCTCTTTTTCTTTGTGGCCAGATAGCTCAGTCGGTAGAGCAGAGGACTGAAAATCCTTGTGTCGCTGGTTCGATTCCAGTTCTGGCCATTCAGCCACCACATCCTATGGATAAATGTGGTGGCTTTTTTTTTGAGGATCCTAAGTCCTTTTGTAATCACACAACACTTAAGGAAACTGTCTATGTTCGGTCAACCAAGATCATTGCTATTACTTTCAAGCACTGAAATGTGGGAAAGATTTAGTTTTTATGGAATGCGCGCCATTTTGGTGTTGTATATGGTTGGGAAATTGGCTGATGGCGGATTAGGATGGTCTCGACAAGAAAGTTTAATACTTTACGGTAACTATACGATGTCTGTATGGCTAGCTCCCTTGGTAGGCGGCTATTTAGCAGACCGGTTTTTAGGACAGAGATTAGCAATCTATATCGGTTGTATCATTATCTCTACGGGGCATTTTTTATTAGCTTTTCAAAGTTTAGGATTTTTCTATTCAGGCCTTACTTGTTTAGTTGTAGGCACTGGTTTTTTCAAACCATGTGTTACATCAATATTAGGCGGTTTGTATTCTGAAAATGACCCTAAAAGAGATGCTGGTTACAGTATTTTTTACATGGGCATTAATATTGGCGCTTTCTTTGGCGGTATTATGACCGGTTGGTTACAAATGCGCTATAATTTCCATGTGGCATTTGCAGCAGCAGGATTTGCAATGTTTATTGCCTTTGGTTTGTTTGTTTTTACAAAACGTTATTTAGGTAAAGTTGGCCTTCGTCCTGTAAAAAAAGTTGAAAATGAAATTCCAAAAGAGCCTTTGACTCCGCAAGAGAAGAAGCGCGTTGGCATGATTTTTATACTTGCCATGATCACAGTTTTGTTTTTCGTTGCCTATGAACAAGGTGGCGGTATGCTAACAATTTTTACAGATCAGTTCACTGATCGCCATTTTTTTGGATGGGAAATTCCTACAAGTTGGTTAGCAGGTTCTTTGAACCCATTATTTATTGTGATATTAGCACCAGTTCTATCCGCGTTATGGTCTAAACTCGCTAAAAATAAAAAAGATATTTCTGTAGTTGCTAAAATGGCAGTTGGTTTTGCCGTAACGGGATTATCATTCTTTTTATTGATAGCTCCGACTCGTATCGTTGAAGCAGATCCAAGCTCAAAAGTCAGCTTGGCTTGGTTAGTTACATTTTATGGTTTATACACTGTGGGCGAACTTTTAGTCGTTCCGCTTTTATGGTCAATGGTAAGCCGGATTGCACCTCAACGTTATTTATCAGTGTTAATGGGTGTTATGTTGGCATCCGCAGGACTTGGTTGTAAACTAGCAGGATGGGTCGGAAGTTTTATTGACGCAAAAGGTCCATCGCAAATTTTTAGTGGCATCATGATTACTATGTTTGCATTTGCTCTTCTATGCATGGTTGTTAACAAAGGTCTAATGCGTTGGGCAAGTTTAAAAGAGGCTGATCTGGTTGCTCAGCCAAAGACAAATTAAAATTTTATTATTGAGTTAAATTCTTCTCATTTGCTGCGATTGTTTCTCCTTGCGAGAAATAAAGGTTTTGGGGTAGAGTTTTCCTCTAATCGTTACGGGTGCCGTGTATCACGGCGCATGTCTCATCATTCAGGGGGAATATGTACGCAATTATCAATACGGGCGGGAAACAATACCGTGTCGAAAAAGGTGATATTATTGATGTCGAATTGCTCGGAACTGAAGCAGGAAATAGCGTTGAATTCAAAGATGTTTTACTAGTCAAAGACGGCACGATGACAAAAGTCGGCGCACCACGACTGGATCATTTCATTGTACGTGGAGAAATGCTAGCTGAAGTTAAAGGGCCGAAAGTCATCGCCTTTAAGTATAAAAAAAGAAAAAGTTATCACCGTAAAGTCGGCCATCGCCAACGTTATGTACGTGTGAAAATCACTGAAATCACCGGCTAATTTAGGTAAAGGTAAGGAATATGGCACATAAGAAAGGTCAGGGATCTACTAGAAACGGACGTGATTCACATTCTCAACGTCTAGGTTTGAAAGTAGGGTCTGGTGAATTTATTACAGCGGGAAGCATTTTAGTACGCCAGCGCGGCTTGAAATGGCATCCATCTAAGAACGTAAGACGCGGTCGTGATGACACGTTGTACTCTATCGTAGATGGCACAGTGAGTTTTCGTAAAGGAAAGCGCACTTTTGTATCTGTTCAAGAAGCAACTTGAAAAAGTAAGCGTATCTATTATTTTAAGTACTAAAAGTCCCTTTGAGCTGCTTATGCTTAAAGGGCTTTTTTTTTGAGGCAAAAAAATGTTTGTAGATCGTGCTAAAGTAACACTAATGGCTGGCAAAGGTGGTAACGGAGTTGTTGCCTGGCGTCGGGAAAAATATATTCCTAAAGGTGGACCAGCAGGTGGAAATGGGGGAACCGGAGGTTCTGTGATCTTCCGTGCGGACGAACACACCTTTTCTTTAGAAGAATTTCGTTACAAACGTAATTTGAAGGCAGAAGATGGTCTTGCAGGTGGTGCAAATCAACGTCAGGGCCGCTGTGGTAAAGATTTATTGATGAATGTTCCTCTTGGAACACTTATCAAAGATGCAGAGACAGGAAATGTCCTTTACGATCTTACAGAGCATGGACAACAACAAATTGTTTGCAATGGTGGCGGTGGAGGTCGTGGTAACGCAACTTTTAAATCGTCGACTAATAGAGCACCTAGTCGGTGTACTGAAGGACGTGAGGGAGAGGGTTGTGTTGTTGAGCTTGAGCTTAAATTAATTGCTGACGTAGGTCTGGTCGGGTTTCCCAATGCAGGAAAATCGACACTCATTAAATCTGTAACAGCAGTTAATGTAAAAACTGCACCTTATCCTTTCACTACATTAAAACCAAATCTTGGTTTCTTGCTTTTTGAAGACTATCAAAAATTAATTATAGCAGATATTCCAGGTATTATTCAGGGCGCGCATCTTAATAGGGGCCTCGGACTTGAATTTTTAAAACACATCGAAAGAACGAAAGTTTTAGTTTACGTGATTGATGCCTCTGGCATCGATGGACGCAATCCTTATGAAGACTTTCAAGTGTTACAAAATGAACTTAAAGCTTATGGACAAGAGCTTCTTCAAAAACCTTTTATAGTGGTTCTAAATAAAAGTGACTGTCCTGAATCCGAAGAATATATAGATGAGTTCAAAACACAGTATTCTTATGAGCCAAGCACTCTTCATGTGATGTCTGCTCAAGAAAAACTAGGTATCCAACCTTTGAAGAATGCATTGCGAGAACTTGTTCTTACGCCTTACGCTGTTTGGTAGCAACTAAGCAGCATAAATAGGATAGGGCGGCCAACAATGTAATGGTCGCTCCTGAAGGCCAATCTAATTGATAAGAAACTCCAGTTCCCACCACATTAAATACAGCTGACAATATAACTGCGAGTACCATGATTTGTGGTAAGCGTCTTTTAAAAAGTCCTGCAATTGTTGCAGGAAGTGTCAGCATGGTCAATGCCAATACTATACCCACAATTTGTATCAATAAAACGACTGATATAGCAATCAAAGCTAATAATAGAAGGTAGAGTCCTTTAACCGGAACTCCTTGTAATTCTGCTTGGACTTCATCAAAACATAATGCTAAGAAGCGCTTGTGTAGTAGAAGAACAACAAGAACTATAACACCATCTAGTAACGACAATATTAAAATATCTGTTGAAGACACCCATAAAATGTTTCCTAGTAAGAAGCTCATAAGATCAACGTTGTAGCCAGGTGTCTGGGCAATAAAGACGACACCAATTGCCATACCAACAGACCAAATAGTTGCTATAACAGAGTCTTCTCGTTGTCGATAGTTAAGTTGAATCCATCCAATTAAAATGGCAGATAATAAAGCAGCTATCACAGCACCAAGAAGCGGAGATGCCCACGTGACTCCATGCACACGTTTAAGCCACAAGAAAAAACCCATGCCGCCTAACACTGAATGAGCAATACTTCCACTAATAAATACGATGCGTTTAACAACGACATAAGTTCCGACAATACCACTAGAAACTGAGGCTATAATTCCAGCCACTAATGCCATCTGCAGCAGTGGATTGTATAAAAAAGCTGACCAAAAATTATCCATTAATCTTTTCCTTGATCAGAATGGTAAAGACCAAAGGCATGATGCTCGCAGACATATTTTGGATCCATGTTTGAAATCTTCTTTTGAACGCAGATAATACGATCGACTTGCTTTAAAATAGTTGTTAAATCGTGAGTCACCATAAGCATTGTCAATGAGCCTTTTAAACGACCAAGTAAAGCGTGTATTTCTTCTTCAGCCGGTTTGTCAACACTAGCTGTTGGTTCATCTAATAATAATAGTTCTGGTTCAGAAGCTAATGCGCGTGCGATCAATGCACGCTGAGCTTCTCCACCAGATAAAGTACCAAAAGCTCTTTGAGTGTATGCACTAAGACCTACGCAGTCTAATGCTTCAAGTGCCTTTTTTTTGTCCTGAGCATTATAGGGACCAAAAAAAGATGATTTAGATAATCTGCCGCCAAGCACAAGCTCCATGACAGTAATGGGGAAATGTTTATCAAATTGAAGCGTTTGGGGTACGTAACCTATTTTTGTGCGTGCATCTTTTGGAGGTAGGTTAAATAAATGACAAGAACCATGAAGAGGTTTTAAAAAGCCCATTAATAATTTTAATAAAGTTGTTTTGCCACCACCGTTAGGTCCAATGATTCCAATGAACTCTCCACGTTGTATACTTAAATCAACGTCGTCTAAAATCAATTGCGTGGAATAACCAAAGCTTAAGTGAGATAAATTAATGACTTCTTCTTTCATTGAGAACACCCTGCCCAAAGCCTCGCTACATTTTCCATTTCACCGAAATAATCATTTGAATAAGGGTTAGTTTCATAAATTTTTAAACCTAATTCATCTGCCAATAGTCTACTGCCTTTTTGGCTATATTGAATTTGTGTAAATATGCATTTTAATTGGTTATCTTGAATTGTTTTAATTAAGCGAGTTAATCGTTTAGGGGAAGGTTCTTTTCCTTCCCATTCAATGGATAATTGCTTGATGCCGTAGTCTCTGCAGAAGTATCCATAGGCTGGATGTGATACTAATAATATTTTTTTAAAAGCTGTATCTGTAATTTCTTTTAAAACGTGATCAAGATTGATCAAACGTTTAATAAATACATTGAGTCTTTCATTAAGATCTTTTTCCTGTTCAGGAAAAAGATCAATTAAATTTCTGGTTATCAGTTTAGCTTGTTCTTGTGCAAGCTTGGGTGATAACCAAGTATGAGTGTCAAAGCCTTCATCAGAGCAGCATGCGTGGATAAGTGGAAGGCTTTGCTGCAGATTAATAATTTTCATATCAGGATGACTACTACTAAGTGCTGTCAAAATCCGGTTCTCAAAAGCTTCATCAATTCTAAACCAAATGACGGCGTTACTAGCCATTGATGTTTGTTTAGCACTTGGCTCGTATGTGTGAGGGCTACTGCCTGATGGAACTAAAATAATTATATCAACTAAATCACCAGCAATTTCTTTAATAAAGGTTGCATATGGCGCTACACTTACTAAAACTTTTACTTTATTCGATGTGGGAGAGTGCTGGCAGCAAGGTGCCATAAAAATGCAAAACACAGCGAGGAGTAAACGCAGAGCAAACGCAGCCATGATAAAAGATCTTTAGTTGAAACGATTGAGTATGATGGTGTTTTAGGTTATCTGCAAGGCAAAAATGTCTCGAACAATATTTCCCTTGCCCTAGAAATCCTCTATGGAATAACCTTTAGCGCTTCTTACGGAGGAGTGTCTGAGCGGCCGAAAGAGCACGCTTGGAAAGCGTGTGTACGTTAATCGCGTACCGTGGGTTCGAATCCCACCTCCTCCGCCATTTTAAGTTTCTTTTTCTTCCTTCCCTAGTGATCCAGACTAACCTAGAGATCATTCAAAGCTTGAAATCTAATGTTAAATTGTCTCGGTTAAAATATTATACAGTTTTGCAAAAGAGGCCAATATCGTAGCCATTAAGTGAATGATCGCTCGACAGCTATTGGCTTTTTTCTGAGGTTAAATTTTCAGTAAATTTAAAATTTATCCACATTTTTTATATACCAGCTCCCTCTGTCAACACCTTGAGATATGAAAGTTATGTTTTTAGCTAAATCTTTAAGATGTTTTTTAGTTGTGTTGCGATTTGCGCCATAGGGCTTTATCACCACTTATGGTGATAAAGCCCTTATTTTCGAGTTTCGGTTATTTCGAAAATAAGAACTAATTAAAAGGATTACATTTCATGAATTTAGATAGATGAACTAAAGAAATTTGCTTTAGAATTACTTGTCAATTTTACCACCAATTACTTGTCAATTTTACCACCTAAAATCTTAATTTTTAAGTTTTAGAATGATCACTTTACCTTAATATCTTTTAAAAGTTGTGTCCAATAGGCGTGCTGACTCTCAGTGACTGGCTCATCAAGTCGTTTAAAGCTAATAAGATAATACCCATCATCTGTTGTAATTATACGGGTGAATTCTTGTCTGAATTTTTTTAGACGGCTATCCATAGTTTCGTAAAGGACAGATCCATCTTGCATTTCTAAAATGTCCCAATTTAAGAACTTTTTCTTCTTTTTGTCATGAATTTCACGAAAAAGGACTCGAGCATTCTTTTTCGTATCAGAATCATAAGGTATATATTGAACGCAAAATTTGTCTGACCAATTTTTTATAGATTGGTCCTCTGGGATCCACTCCTTAAGACCAAAACCTTGCTCAGTCACAGTAGACTCAACGATTTTCCAAGGTATTGATTCTCTAAGAGCTGAAGGTAAAAATGTTTCGAAAGCTGGCTTATTGGGAACAGTGTGCTTTTCTGGACTTAATAAACCATAACAAGTAGCTGTCGCAGCTATTAAAATTATTATTAGTTTTTTCCACATAATAGCTCTTGATTATACGATCAAATAGGGTATTATAACAAAT
>JAEMRK010000051.1 GCA_016463375.1 Parachlamydiales bacterium
TTAAAGATACACAGTCATCAAAAAACTCAATAATTTTAACGACCAAGTTATTTGATCTATTTAAGATTAATCTCACCAATAAATCATTAATATTAATGGAAAAAATAATCAATATAGCTTCCGAAGAACACGATGCACAGAGGTTATTTATCAAAATATGCAATTGGCTTAATAGTCAAATCGAAGTCAATTATAAAGTCATTGATTCCTCAACTAAGCCCAATATAATCTACATATTAAACCTCTTAAAAGTTGTTTGCAGCACTTCCCCCGATTTTTCAATTTTAAATATCAGCTGTGCACAAGCACGTTTACAAACTGATATATCAAGTTTGTCAAAAGAGCACAAAAATAAATTACTTAAATTCTATGAAAAACACTTCGCCTTAGAAGATACATTTAAAATAGTTATGTTAGATGTAAATGATTACATCAACTACATCTGTAATCAAGCATTGAACAGCAAATTTTATTTAAAGTTATTAGTGAATATTTTTGAGTATGCACGGATAAATAAAAATATCATCGACGTCTTTGACAACAAAACTCCAGAAAAAAACCTTAAATTATTCAACTTGCTTATTGAAGATTGTATGATTACCGGTATTGATATAGTTGGCGAGGGATGGTTTAAGCAAAGTGCCTTTTGCGTTGAAGATTTAATGTCATATTACACAAATAAACTTGCAATCACTCAAAAAGACGAGTATGCGCAGGTTCTATGCTATCTCTTTAATGAATATATTCTTAATCAAACCATTGAATGTAGATGGGTTTTAACAACGCTAAAAGCAATAATGTCATTTGATCTAAAAAATATGAAATTTTTTATCAATGAATTTTTGCAAATTATAGAATGCGGTTCATTTAATCCTACTTTTAAAACACATTGTTTAATAAGTGCTCATTTCAAAAAAATATACGAGGCTCAACCACTCACATTGACTTTAGACAATAGTGAAGTTTTCAACAAAATTGAGTGTCAATACATACTTGTATCTCGATTGATAGCCAGAAATTTTGAAAAATCTTGTAAAATTGATGCTTTAGAACTTTTAGAAATGATCAACGAAGCTTTAAACTTTTATCGATTGACCCATCTGGGTTTAAATAATCAATATTTACGAAGACCAACATGGGACGTGGAAGGACGTTTATTAAATAATTTAAGAGATTCTTTATTAGCCATTGATAGTTCGATTGAAAAAACAAAAGATATTGTAAAAAATTTGCTTTCTTCTAAAGCAACCGAGCTTAAAGATTATAAAACTGAATTAATGAAATATATCTTTGAGTATTTTGACATGCGTATAGACAGTGTTCAAAGGTCAGGATTAGAAGAATTTGATTCCAGATTAATATTTCAGTACTTAGTTTTTGCTGATTTTAATGCGTTTAGTATCACTTTAAAAAATTACAAAAGTTCTTTACTTCAAGCGCCATTAAGTTCGAAATTAACCGACTTGCTAAAAAATGATATTGACGCGGTTACGATTTACATTGATAGCGTTCAACCATTGTCTTTTGAATTACATCATATTATAAAATCATTGTTCTGTATTTTTGAGAGTAGATTTTTAAAATTTTTAGGATCCAAAGAAAATGTTCACGAAGATTTTAAGATCCTATCCCATCATTTAAGGGAAGTTTGTGAAGAAATCGAGGCTCATAAAGAATTTACATCTCTTTCAATGTTGTACGAAAATTTATCCATTAAATTAATGATAAGTTTGATTAGAGAAATTAATTCTTCCACGATTAATACAGTCAGATTTTTGGAGCTTCTTAAATTATTCTTAAAATCCAATGATCAATCAGATCACCAGTTGACGTTTAGAAATACTTGTTTAATCCCTGCATTAGATGAATTGTTTAATAAAAAAAATGCCTTAATAGAATATTGTTTAGGTTATTTGTTACAATTTAACAAATGTTTGAAACAACAACAAATTGCCGCATTCTATAAAAAACTCAATGAATTACCCCAAAATAATGTTGCAAAACTATTTAAGGGTCAAAGTCTTAAATTACCTCTTCTTCCAGCCCACTTAAATTCCGGCACTACAAATATCAATATTTTGCCACTTGAAAAAATTGATTTTAATCTTTCCGTTAATAACCTTCTTTATCAGGATTATTTAACATTATTAGCAACAAGAGAAGATTTAAGTATTAAAACTAATAAAGTCGTGAAACTTTTTAAAAATTATATAGATTGTACCGCAGCGAATTTCTTCAATAAAAAGCGACTTTTAACAATCTGTATATTACTAGGACGTTTTGATGACTGCAAAAGCGAAGCCCCTATTTTATTTTATACTCTTAGCCAATACATTCGTTTACATCATGAAGACCCCCCAATCCTTGATCAAATTGAATACATAATCAAGCTATTGGTCAAACCTGGAATGATTTTAAAAAACGAAAGTTTTATTGATAAATTTGACATAGAAGAATTGCAATATTTTGACAAAGGTTTGGCTTTACTATTTAAAAAGCATGAAACTAATGCACGAAACCTTCTTTTGAAAAATTCATTTACGATTCCTTTGACCCAGTTTGTCATCAAAAACTTAGACGAACTTAAACAAGAACAGTGTTTATCATTAGCCTATTCCTTCTTAACCCACATAGTCCCCGAATATCTTAATTTTAAAAATTCCTTAGATGACTCTACATCTCATGATTTACTAACTCAATATATTCAAGTTATTACATGCGTTAAACAAATAGAAATTAAACATCCCAATAAAGCCATAAACGATTGGATCAAAACCATTGTGGATAAAATTCTTGATTTTCAGCCTACTATGGTATTTACAAATACCTTAAATATCTTGCGTACGTGATCGTCTCATGACATAATAAAATTAAAAATACTGGTTTTATGCCTGAAGAAATTCCACTTATAGCAGTTTTTGGCGCCACAGGATATGTCGGTGGGCGATTAATACCCAAACTTTTAGACGCAGGTTACAAAGTCCGTGCCGTCTCAAGAAGTTTGGAAAAACTTCAACAGCGTAATTTTGCATACCACCCATCTATTGATTTAATGGCAGCTGACGTCTTTGACAAGACCTCTTTACAAGAGGCATTAAAAGGCGTACATACCGCTTACTATTTAGTACACTCAATGGGTACCAAAGGCGATTTTACATCTAAAGACAGACAAGCAGCTTCAGCATTTGCTGAAGCTGCTCAAAATTGCGGTATTAAGCGAATCATTTATCTTGGTGGTCTTGGAGATCAATCCTCTGATCTTTCAGAACATTTGAAATCTAGGAGAGAAGTTGGGAAAATATTGGAAACATGTGCTGTTCCTTTAACGTACCTTCGTGCGGCAATTATAATAGGCTCCGGGAGCGCATCATTTGAGATATTGCGCTATTTAGTCGATAGACTCCCTTTTATGATTACTCCACGCTGGGTTAAAACAAAAAATCAACCAATTGCTATTAGTGATGTTTTAGACATATTAGTGCTTCTACTTAAGCATCCTCATGAGGGAAATGAAACGTACGATATAGGCGGTAATGAAGTCTTAACTTATGAAGAGTTGATGCGGATTTATAATAAAGAAGCTGGCTTAATGAAAAGATTGATAATTCCAGTACCCGTCCTGACGCCTTTCTTAAGTTCCTTATGGATTGGTTTAATCAGTCCTGTTCCGCCATCAGTTGCAAGACCACTTATCGAAGGTTTAAAAAATGAAGTCATTTGTCATGATAACGTTTTGCCGCAGCGTTTAGGCATTAAAAGTATGCCTATAAGGGAAGCTATAAGATTAGCTTTAGAGCTGACACGTGAAGGATACATCGAGACATCTTGGGTCGATGCAGGAGTCATCCCACCAGAAATGCCTCAACCACAAGATCCTTTTTGGTCTGGGGGCACTTTACTATCAGATTGTAAAAAAATGTTAATAGCTGCACCTCCACCAGAAGTTTGGAGTAGTGTAACGCATATCGGTGGTAGTAACGGTTGGTATTATGCTAATTGGTTATGGCGAATAAGAGGTTTTATCGACCGGCTTATGGGAGGTGTGGGTTTAAGGCGCGGCCGAAAAGATGCCTTTGAGATCTTAGCAGGTGATGCTATAGATTTTTGGCGAGTGAAGGTTGCAGACAATCCAAAACGTTTACTACTTGTTGCAGAAATGCGGGTCCCTGGCATTGCCACTCTTGAATTTTTACTAGAAGCCAAAGGTGATCACCACACTGAAGTCACACAAACGGCTCGCTTTTACCCTAAAGGATTATTCGGTATTCTGTATTGGAAAGCGATGCTGCCCTTTCATCACTATATTTTTAACGGGATGTTAAGAGGTATACGAGATCAAACACGCTTGCACAAAAGAAGGCCTGTTAACATCCAAGCCAAGTTAAAATTATTTTCATTTACAATTGATTGTACAATAACTGACCTTTCAGAAGGAGGGTGCCGATTAATTATCACAAATCCTACCCAAATGAAATTTTCAATAAACATGCCATTAGAGATTTATATTAAGGACCTTAAATTAATTAGAGCCCATATAAGTCACATCGAACCTCAAAACAATAGTATTTTTTTAGGAATTCAATTTTCAAGATTGCAAGTGTTTGATTACCAGAGCTTTTTAAGCTAATTAAAATCTATTTTTTAATTATTAATTGTGATAAAATAGTTACAAAATAATTAAAAAAGTGGATGAATTTTATGTCTTCAATTCATGCAGGAAAATTTGAATACGACAGCCCAGTAGCTTTAAAGCGTATTAAAAATAACACTTCTAAAAATCGCATTGATTTTTTAATTAATTATGATAACTCGTGCAATATAAAAAATGGTTATCTCGATCGTATACACGATTTGCCAATAAAGGATTTAAACCGTTTATCCATTGCGTCAAAAGAGTTATTAGAAACAGGTCAAAATTTAACCATCGGCGATTTAGAAATAATTAATCAAAATATAAAATTGTCTAATCCATGCGACCGTATTGCGGCAAACGATATTTTACCTGTTTCAATTCATAGGCATTACGATAAAATCACTTTAGTTTTCAATAAACATCGCCGCTGGAAGGGTAACCTTTATGGATCTGGGGATTCAAAAGTAGTAAAAAAAGGTTTATCTTACCCCGATGGATTACCTGTAGCTGTAAAAATATATGAAACGAAAGATGAACTTTTAACATCCGAAGCCTACCAAAAAGCCATTAAAGAAAAAGAAATACTAGAAACACTGCGTGGAACGAACATTGAAATTCACCATTGGCAGAGTAAAAAAAATGCCAACAGTACTAAAATAGCTCTTCATGATCCTATAGTTTTTAAAGATGATATTGAAGCCATTATTAATCAATCCAGACAAGGTTTACATAATCCAGAAGTAATGTTAAACCAGATAATCAATTTAATGAAAATTACTGCAAATGATGTTGCTAATGCTCATGCTTTTGGTATTGTAAATTCTGACATAAGCGCATCCAATATCACAATTGATGGCCATTTATTTGATTGGGATTTAGCTACAACACCATATTTTCCATCCACAACACCTATTAGAGGAAACTTTTTACATCAATCTCCATTGTATTTAAAAATTGGGAGCTTAACTAATGAGCGAGAATTTAATGAGATTGATGAGTTTCTAGACGGCACAGAAAAAAAACATCTAGAACTTGAAGAAGCAGGTGCTAGGGATATTTTTGCATTAGGAGTTGTTTTTTATGAATTAGTGTTTTCGCAAACATTTTATAATTGTGATTTGGAAGAACTTACAAATGTTGCCATAACATTGTATGATGATAATGTTAATAAAACCGACTCTTTTAATATTAATTTTGAATCAGCTTTTTATTACTTATCTGAGGATATTAAAAATATTATTACCGGCATGTTGCACCCTAATCCGGAATTTAGATTAAAAGCTCATCAAATTGTTGAAAAATTTGATGAATTAATTAATAACCTTTAAATCACTTATTCATTTAAAAAGCTTATGATATAATAAGGCCTTTAAATACTACACTAAAGGGCTTAGGTTATGGGTATCAGCGTTGATAAAATCTTTCCTGTTCAATACCAGTCTTACTTAGATAAAATCAAAAATCCTAATTTATTGAATGATATTCAACAAAAAATCAATAAAGAATTAAATGCTAATCAGTCTTTACAACAAAGACATATTAAAGCTACCGATGAAACTCCAGTTTCGATTGATTTTATTGGTAATGGTGAGACAACTCAAGTTTATGTTCGATTTAACAGAAACAAAATTGTTCCTAATATTGGTGAGGGCTGCCTTAAATGTGCCGAAGCTGCTTTTGATAAAAATGGTGAAAAAAAAGTTGCAAAGCGAGCCTATCTTCCCAATGTAAAAGTTTACAATTCTCAAATAGACCCGGTTAGTTTAAAAACGAATACTGTTTATAAGAAAATCAAACGAGAAATGAAACTTGAAAAATTCTTAAGCGGATCTAACATTGACTATATTGTTTATGAGGGTAAAGATAATAAAACTGGTAAGCCAAGTGCTGTAAAAATTGCCTATTACGCTACGCCTTATAAAAATAATCTTTCAGATTTTTACAAAGATTTCAAAGCTCATTATCAAAATCAAATTTCCAATTTCTCACCTTATAGCTACCATCAAGACTGTAAAAAAATTGCCATTAATGCACTTAGCGATCTTGAAAAACTATCTAATTTTGGATATATTCATGGCGACATTAAACCTGATAATTTAATTGGCGATGGGCATCTTACAGACTTTGATCTTTCGCATAAAAAGGGGGCAAGCTTCTCTAAAGGTTGTCTTAATCTGAAAGGTGCTTATGCCTACAGACCACCTCACCTCATTTTAGAAGAAAAATTAGGTGATATTGAACTGGAAGAACAAGGACCTCGTGACTTATTTGCTTTGGGCGTTTGCTTGTATCAACTTTACTTCAACGATGATTTTTATAAATCAATTGAATTAGAGGATTTAATTGCTTTAAGAGTAGAAGCTCGTGAACTTTTAAAATACCCTAATATTTTTAATAGTCAGTTCAGTGCTCCAAGAAATTGGCCAACACCTCCCTTTGATGCGATCACTTTGCTTAAAGGACTTTTAGCACCAGATTACAAAGATCGCCTTAATTACGAGCAAGCTTTAGAATTAGCTAAAAAACTTTAATGCATTTTGATAAGCTAATAGTTTTATATCCTCGTCTGACATGACCAGTTTATTTTTAAACTGGTCAATTAAATGTGGATAACAACTTGCATCACTTAACTTGTCAAAAAACAATTTATTGTCCCCTAATCTGGGATGATCGGGCGCGTGAAAAAAATCAGCTCCAAAACTTAAATGATTCAAAGCTCCCATGTCCAAAGCATGTTTGACATGATCTAAAATTCGATCTGGGTGATTACCAATAAATTGACGAAATAGATTAATACCCATTAAGCCATCACGTCTGATAATTTCTTTAACAGATCGGTCTGGTAAGTTTCTTATGGAATCGTTAATCGATCGCATATTAGAGTGACTAGCCAATAGTTTACAGCGTATCTGGTATGTATCAATGTAATTCATTATACTATCTAATAAAGCATCAGAGGTATGGCTCAAATCGATTGCAATGCCAGTGTCTGCCAAGTAATTGATGAGAATTTTTCCATCATTAGTCAATGGTCGATTATCTCCACAGCCACCTCCAAATCGATTACCCCCATTCCACGTCAGGCTTACATACGCAAATCCCCCAACTCTTTGATTTGCATCATTAAAGCGCATTAACCCTTGATTAATTGGCTCATCCTCTTCAAAGAATCCTGAGGCATTTTCTACAGCTGCTTTAATACAGACAGTATCTTTATCGCTTTGACCCTTTTCTGAATTAAATGAGCAAAAATGGGGTAACGTTAGAAGATCTTGGTACAATTGACATTGCTTCATACCAGATAAAGTTGATTTATCATTTGTTTCTGTGAAAATGGCAAGTAATTGCCATTTGACACCACCTTTTTTGAAACTATTGTATCCGCAGGAAAGATCTAAGTCATAAGGCGTGCGTCTAATGTCTTGTTCCAAGTAGCTTAGTAAATCACAATGTAAATCAAATATTGGCATCGTCATAAAAAATACTCTTTTTTCAACTGAGTATAGTGTTATACACTATTAACCAATTCCACTCTCAAAGGTAGTATGCGCAGCCTCATATTTCTAACACCCGTGTTACTTTCATTCAGTTGTTTTTCTCATGATTATAAGCAATTTGATTCTTACCAAAACAAAATTTCCAAAGAAACGATTCAATACCGCATCGATCATTATCTTCAAAATGATCCTCAAATTAATAATCATTACGAACTCGACGAGGATAAATTTTTTGTTTATTCTACTGTTGAAAACAAACTAAACAATCGACCACTTTATGTATTAAAACTTGGAAAAGATGAAAAAATAACTCCATTAATTGGTCTTAAAGGCAAAAAAATTGCCATTGATCCTGGCCACTTTGGAGGCAATTTAGCTTATCTAGAAGAGCGCTTTGTTAATATGCAAGAACCCTACAATGTAAGTTTTAATGAAGGAACACTTACATTATGTACCGCTCTTTTTTTAAAAAAAATGTTAGAAGATGCTGGATCGACAGTCATGCTCACTAAAGAAAAACTCAGTGAGGGTGTGTATCCTGAAAACTTTTTTCTTTGGTTACAATCGCAATCTCATCTATGGAAGAAATCAACGCAACTGAACCAACTATTTCGAGACTACTACAATCGATTAGATTTAAAAAGTCGTGCTCAAAAAATTAATGATTGGCAACCAGATATTGCAATCATCATTCATTATAACGCCTACGATGATCGATTACCAAACTCTTCAAAAACTAAAGCGACAGATGTCAATTGTAATATGGTATTTATACCAGGTGCATTTTCCAAGAAAGAAATTGAAGATGTGGATGGTTTATTCCATTTCACTCGGCTATTAATTGAACCGACAATTGAAAAATCAAAGGCTTTAGCCGATGCATTAATCACCTCATTCTCTAAAACCTTAGATGTTCTTGTCCCCGATGATTCAATCAATGCACCCTACTTAAAAAAAGTGTGCATACAAGCAAATCCTGGAGTCTATTGTCGAAATCTTATCCTCACTCGCTTAGTAAAGTGTCCATTAGCTTATGGTGAAACTTTAGTACAGAATAATTCGAAAGAGTGTCTGCTCTTAGCAGACACATCTCTTGAAATTGAAGGAATTAAGACAAGTGCTCGAGTCAGGGAAGTCGCGCAAAGTTATTTCATAGGAATTCAGCATTATTTTGGAGACGTTGACAACTAAAAATCCCTGATGTAATAAAGAATTATTTAAATAAATGATAAGCTTTTATGAAACAGCGATTAATGAAAAAACTCACTTCACGAAACGCCTTGTCCGGATCATTGGGCAATTTACTCGAATGGTATGATTTTTCATTATACGGATACTTTGCAGCTGTTATTGCAAAACTCTTTTTTCCTGTTGAGGGTAAATACACATCTTTATTAATGGCGTTTGGTGTTTTTGCCGTCGGCCTATTTATGAGGCCAATTGGCGGATTGATACTTGGTCATTACGGAGATAAACTAGGAAGAAAGTTTGCTCTTATCTTATCAATTGTCATCATCACTTTACCGACTTTTTTAATGGGTGTATTACCGACATATGCTCAAATTGGTATAACAGCCACATACATATTAATTTTCTTGCGTATCTTGCAAGGTTTATCGGTGGGTGGAGAATTCATCGGCACAACGATATTTTTAGTAGAGCATGCTCCAAATACCAAAAGAGGTATCGGAGGAAGCTTTGCTTATATGGGCCAAACGGGCGGCATGCTTGGTAGTGCTTTTGCCATCACATTAACAGATTTACTGACACCAGAACAACTTTATAGCTGGGGATGGCGGATACCCTTTTTGATCGGTATTGTCCTTGGATTTTTTGGTTTATATATGAGAAAGCAAGTATTTGAAACACCTCCTTTTTGCCAATTGCAAAAAAAACATGCTGTTTCAAGAACACCATTAAAAGAAGTTTTTCAACATCATTGGAAGTCTGTACTAACTGTATTCGGGCTTATACTATTTCAAGCTGTAAGCTTTTACATGATATTATTATATACCGTCACATGGTTAAACGTGGAGCTGGGCTTGTCTAAAGCTATAACATTTCCATTGAACATTATCGCAACGATCGTTTTCACAGCACTAATACCTTTTTTTGGAAAAGTCTCTGATAAAATTGGCCGTAAACCACTTGTTATGTCGGCTTGTGCCGCAGCTTTTATACTCACATTCCCCTTATTTTATCTGATCGCATTAGCCCCTAATACATCCTCTCCTTTTTGGTTTGCTCTTTTACCACTTTGTATTTTTTCAGTTATACTAGCAGCTTATCATGGACCACTGGCTGCTATACTTGTAGAAATTACACCCCTAAAAAGTCGCTATAGCACACTTGCAGTCGGTTATAACTTCTCAGCTGCTATTTTTGGTGGTACAGCTCCATTGGTAGCAACTTATATGGTCGCAAAAACAAACAACATCTTTGCACCTTGCTATTATCTCATGGCGGCTTCTTTAATCACATTTCTAGTAGTAGTTTTTGCCCTTAAGGAGAGCTATCATCGCAAAATCGACTAAGATAAAATATCTTAATACTTCGATCATTGCAGGCATTATTGGCAATGCACTTGAATGGTATGATTTTGGTCTTTATGGATATCTAGCCGCAACGATTGGCGAGCTTTTTTTCCCAGCTTCCGATAAAAGATCCTCTTTAGCACTAGCATTTAGCGTTTTTGCCATTGGACTATTTATGAGACCAGTGGGCGGTCTTATTATTGGACACTATGGTGATAAGTTAGGAAGGCGCTTTGCTTTAATTTTATCTATATTGTCGATTTCAGTACCGACTTTTCTTATTGGAATTCTACCAACCTATGCAGTCGCTGGTATTTGGTCATCAATCATGATGCTATTATTAAGAATGGTCCAGGGATTATCAGTTGGTGGAGAATTTATAGGAGCTATAGTATTTTTAGGAGAGTATACACCGCACAATAAACGCGGGCTTATTTGCAGTTTAGTTTTTTTTAGTAGCACAGTTGGTGGATTACTAGGATCTTTTTGTGGAATGATTGTTTCTTTATTGCCTAATCAAGATCTAGTCAATTGGGGTTGGAGGATACCTTTTTTAATCGCATTGCCAGTTGGACTAATCGGATTGTACCTTCGTCAGCATGTTAAAGAAACGCCTCCTTTTCAGACTTTAAAAGATCAAAACAAACAAGCTCGATCACCAATAATTGAAGCTTTCAAATTACATCGTACAGAAATGTTAGCTGTCTTTGGTTTGATCATTTTTCAAGCAATCAGCTTTTATACTTTATTACTCTATTCTGTAACTTGGCTCACAGTCGAAATAGGAATGCCTAAAGATCAAGCTTTGCCAATCAATCTTTTCGCTACGTTAATATTTGCTATCTTTATCATTATAGCAGGGCACATATCCGATATTTTAGGTCGTAGAAAAGTCATTTTTTTTGGATTAATTGCCTTATGTGTTTTAAGCTACCCCCTATTTGCTTCGATACAAATGGCGGTCCACTCTACACACCCATTTATACTAACATTACTACCATTTAGTATTATTGCCGTATTACTAGCTTGTTTCAATGGCCCCTTAGCCGCCCATTTGGTCGAAATGACACCTCTTAAAAATCGATTCACAACCCTTGCGGCTGGATATAACTTCTCAGCAGCAATCTTTGGGGGTACAGCCCCTTTGATATGCACTGCATTAATTGCATGGACAGGGGTTCTGATGATGCCTGCCTTTTATGTGAGCTTAGCTGCTATCATTTCTTTAATCGTCACAATATCATTTACTAAGCGATCATAATATTCAAAAAATTTTGATATATTAAGTTTTAATAATCAATAGGTTATAAT
>JAEMRK010000052.1 GCA_016463375.1 Parachlamydiales bacterium
GTTAAAACTAAGAAAACTATGGCTTGGGCTGACATTCTTTTTTGGTTTCTGTGGAGCGGTTGGTTTATCTATATTTTCAACTAACTTTTTTGATAGTTCCGAATTTACTGGTCGTTACTCTTTGTTAAAGTCAACTGCTCTAAATTTATTAGTTGGTGCTGCTATCGCCTACATGCAGTATTTTTATGGTTATAAAAAATGTGGAGTAAAACTTTTAATAGCTTTATTTGCTAAATCAGTAATTTATACTCTCACTGGCCTAGCAATGACATTTGCTTTCATTCAATCTTCAAGTCATGGCAATGGATCGGAACAATTTATTCAAACTCTTGTCAATTTCTCTGCCGTGCTCCTGCCAACAATTGGTTGGTTCATTCTTAAATTAAATGTCATCAAAATGAACCTCCGTGTTCAAAGAATTGAAAAGTCTAAAGCACTTTTAAATTCAGCCAAATCTGTAGAACAATTAGATACCAATTTTAAAAGTTTAATTCAGAAATATCCCAAATTAGAAACACACCTTCTAAAAGAATTCAGAATCTTACAAAACGAACTACAAACAACATCAAAGACAATCTAAATTTTCACAACACAAATGGAGTATACAAAATAATGGACGAAATACTACTAACACCTAAAGAAAATAGAGTTCGTAAAACATGGTTAATAATGAAAATCATTAATATGTCATTAGTAGGATTTTTCTGCTTAACAACGTTAATATCAGCTTTATTTATCAGTTCAATTGATCATCCAGCCGATGAGAAATTACCAGTTATTTGCGGATCTCTAGTTATTTTAGGCCTTGCTGTAGGTACATTTTATTTACATTTTCATTGCACCTATAAAAAACATGGCATCGGTTTATTAGTATGGAGTCTAATAGGACAAACATTTTCTACATTGAGCATTTTAATAAGCCTTGCTCGTGAAACATACTCAATCTCGATTGAAATGCCAGATTCAAAACATATATCGATCACCATTTTTATAATTGCTACTTTAGTTATTGCAGCTATTTTTACATGGTCTTTTATGGTTAAACTCAAATTGTTCAAAATTAATCAACGCTTAAGACAGCCTCTAAGAGTACTTAAATTAAAAAACTTGTTAAGTAAGGCTAAAACTCTACAGGAGTTAGAATTGTCATTTTATGAATTTACTAAAAGCTGGCCTCAACTTAAAGAATCATTAACTACCGAGTACAATGATTTAAAAAAGAAATTAATTGAAACTTGATTAGTTAATTTCAAATTATAATCGCCTTGATTTAAAACTCTTAAGGCGATATTTTGCTCTGTCTACAAGCTATAGGAGCCTACAAGATGGATAAGTTAAAAAAAGTGAAAGACCGCCTCTTTGATTTTGAGGTCGTTAATGTCACTCCTTTAGAGGAACTGAACTGCACTCTTTATGAACTTATTCATCGCAAAACACATGCTCAACTTCTTCATATAGCTAATGATGATCCTGAAAATTTATTTTGTCTTTCATTTAAAACATGGCCTGATAGCTCTAATGGGGTTGCTCATATATTAGAGCACACTGTTCTTTGTGGATCTAATAAGTATCCAGTCAAAGATCCCTTCTTTTCAATGAATAGACGCAGTCTTAATACCTACATGAATGCATTGACTGGCCCTGATTTTACTTGTTATCCAGCGGCGTCACAAAATAAGAAAGATTTTTATAATCTTTTTGAAGTCTATCTCGATGCTGTTTTTAATCCGTTGTTAAAAGAAGAGAGCTTTAATCAAGAAGGTCATCGTCTGGAGTTTGAAAACTCAGACGATCCTAAGTCGCCTTTGCAATACAAAGGCGTTGTTTTTAACGAAATGAAAGGAGCTAACTCATCTGCAGACACAAGACTTTGGAAGTCGTTGATGGCAAGGCTCTTTCCAGATACGCCATACAGACATGACTCTGGTGGAGATCCAGCAGATATCCCCTCTTTGAGTTATGAAGGATTAAAAGACTTTCATAAGACATATTATCATCCAAGTAGATGCTTGTATTTTTCTTATGGAAACTTTCCATTAGAAGAACACTTAGCCTTTTTAGAAGACAAAGTCTTCAAAAATATCGAACGCACTGATCCACTACCTAAATTTCCTTTACAGAAACGCTTTGAGTTTCCAAAAGTTGCACATGATGAATACCCAACTACCGAACATGAAGACCAATCAGACAAGACCTCAGTAGCCTTTGGTTTTGTCACATGCCATATTCTTAATCAAAAAGAAGCTCTGGCTTTACAGCTTATTGATATCGCTTTAATGGGCAATGACGGAGCTCCATTGAAACAAGCTTTATTACAATCAGGACTCTGTAAACAAACAGATCTTTATTTAGACATCGATTATCACGAAATCCCTTTAGTGTTTGTGTGTAAAGGCTGTCCTAAAGATGCTGGAGAAAAAATCAAGGACCTCATCTTAACAACTCTGAAAAAGATTGCTGAAGAAGGCATTGCTGAAAATATTATCGATAGCGCAATCCATCAATTAGAGTTTTCTAGAAGTGAGATTAGTGGTGGCAGCAGTCCTTTTGGATTAACGCTATTTATGAGAGCCGCTCTTCTTAAACAACAAGGTGGTAATCCGTCAGACGGATTACGCATCCATTCGTTGTTTGAAGAGTTACGCCAAGATTTAAAAAATCCGACTTATCTCAAAGAATTGATCCATAGGCATATTTTAGATAATAGCCACTCTCTTCTCCTTTCAATGCATCCAAATCCAACGATGTCACAAAAAGAAGAGCAAAGTGAAAAAGAAATTTTATCATCTATAAAAGATAAACTATCGGAAAAAGATATAGAGCAATTGGTTAAAAAAGCAGAGCATCTAACCACTTTCCAAGAAGACCAAGAAAACGAAAGCATTGATGTTCTTCCCAAAGTTGGATTAAAAGACATTGCTAAGTCTCCTCAAGACTATCCGTTGAATAGTGAAGAAGTTGGACCAATTACACTTTTTTTCCATCCGACATTCACAAATCAAATTGCCTACCTAGACCTCATCTTTGATTTACCAGACCTAAATCAAGAAGAATTAATGGACATCCGCCTATTTTGCACTTTATTGTCAGAAGTTGGCTGCGGCGGTAGAAACTACCAAGAAAATTTACAGTTCATTCAAGAAAATACCGGTGGTATTTCAGCATCCCTATCATTGCATAACAATATCAATGATGCTAATCAGATGTCTCCGACCATTGGTATTAAGGTCAAAGCCCTTTATCGTAAAATTGACAACGTTCTACAACTATTAAACGATATTATTTTAACACCTGACTTCACTGATCAAGCGCGTTTAAAAGAATTGCTCATGCAATTATTAAACGGTTTGGAGAATAGCTTACAGCAGCAACCAATGCGCTACGCATTGAATTTAGCTTCCAGCAGTAGTTCTTTGGGCTGTCAAATTAGTTACCTATGGAATGGCCTTCCTTATGTAAATCACGTCAGACAATGCGCACAAGATATTGAGGGTTTAAGTAAACGCTTTGAGGCTTTAAAAACTCGCTTTTTAGGTCAGCAAGGAGCTCATTTAGTTGTAAGCTGTGATCAAAAGTTTTACGATATTTTAAAAGATAAAGTCGCTGAAAAGCTTAAAGAGGTATCAAGCAGACCTTTTAAACCTTTTAATCCAAAATGGGACTACAAAAGAACAGAGTCTCAAGCTCGCACAATTGCTGCAAATGTCGCGTTCACAGGTATTGCGATGCCTTGTGTATCATATAACCATCCAGATACTGCGTCGTTGACATTAGCTTCGTTTTTGTTTGAGAATAAGGTATTACACAAACGCATACGTGAACAAGGTGGAGCTTATGGCTCTGGCGCATCACATAACCCAACGTCTGCAATCTACACCTTTTACACTTATCGCGATCCTCATCTAGCAAGCTCACTTCAGGCAATCGAAGAAGCTGTCAAAGACATTACGAACGGACAATTCGATATTCAAGATTTAGAAGAAGCTAAACTGGGAGTGATCCAAAGTTTAGACACTCCGATCAATCCAGGCTCTCGAGCTATCAGCGCCTATTTTTGGTGGCGTAGTGGTAAAACTTTGGCGCACCGTATCAAATACCGCAAAGACATATTAGAAAAGACTCCTCAACAAATTTCAAAAGCTGTTGACGATAACATTTTCAAAAAACTTAATCATATGACGATTGCGTCATTTGCTGGTAAAGAGTTGCTAGAAAAAGAGAATCATCTCCTAAAAGACAGTGGTAAAGAGCCGTTACCGATTTATTCTTTAATGGATTAAATGGTTTTAAATAAATGATGAGTATCTTTTGATACTCATCATTATCTTTTTTTCTTGTATATCACCGCTCTTATCAGTCATAAATTAAGACCACTTTGAACAAAATTTAACTGTAAGAGTTTTGTGTTAATAAATTTAATATTTCTATTTTTAAATTATCTTCTCTTATCTTTTTCATTCGATTTGCCACGCATTGTATCAAGACCTGTCGATTTAGTTATACTGAGTGCCTTGTCTGTTGCCTTAATGTGGATCTTATCAAGAAGTTTCAAATCGCTTTGGCGATTTATAATTGGTGTAAACTGCTTAATATCTATAAATGCTGTTTACTTGCTTGATATCATCCAACCACAGATCGGGGTACTTTATTCAGCTGTAGCACTTGTAGCCCTACAGTTTTTAGGACTTTTTATTGCGTATGCTTTTAGAACCAAAAAGCCTTTATCCAATACTGCTAAAAACTCTTTAAGGTTTTTATTTCCTTTCACACTCCCATTTTTAGCAGCTACAGCTTTAGCTGAGTTTTTTCCAAATAATGACTGGCTACTGCTTGTTTTTTTGATCGCATTGTTTTGTTTTTACCCAAGACTTTTGTGTTATTTATGGGGATGTAGATCCATACCACTATCTTCGTCAACTCAAAATCTTCTTAAAAAAACAAAGATGCAAAACACCGCATTTTTAAACTGGCCTGTATTTGATCAATCGGCAACAGCTGCCATCGTAGGTGTATTCCCACGATTTCGATCGATTTTACTAACCAAGAAGTTAATGAAGTGTTTAAGCGAAGATGAAATTGACGCAGTCATTGTCCATGAAATCGGCCACCACAAATCAAAACACTTAGTATTTTATCCTGTGTTATTGATACCGCTCGCCTTTTTAATAGATCTTGTGACACTTGTTCCTTATCTGAATGAAAATACTCTTTTTACGTATCCCTTAATTGTTGTTATAATCTGCGCATACTTTAGAATTGTCATGGGATTTTTTACGAGGTTGTTTGAAAGACAAGCAGATCTATATCCTTTGAAAGTGGGTTTAAAACCAGAAGCATTGCAAAACGCGCTAAAGCGCGTGGCCATGCTATCTGGCACACCTAATGATAAGCCTAATTGGCATCACTACAGCATCCAAGAAAGAATTGATATGATAGAAAGGGCTCATTTAGATACTAAACTTATTTTGCAGCACGATAAACGCTCTTTCAATTCCCGTCTTATCTTTATACTAATTGCTGTTATAACAGCATTTACGACTTACAAAATTATAGGAGTTTAAAATGATCTCAATAGATGAACTCAAACAATATTTCCAAGAAAATAGCGCACAAATTCAAGAGGAATACTTCACATTTTTAAAATTTGCCAGCATTAGCACTGATCCCGCTTACAAAGACGACATGAAAAAATGCTTTAAATGGCTGCAAAAACTTATTGAAGATATGGGGTTCACTGTAGAAGAGTGGCCAACCAATGGCCATCCTGTTCTCTTTGCAGAAAATATGTCTGCAGGACCTGATAAGCCAACTGTGATGATCTATCAGCATTACGATGTGCAACCAGTTGATCCATTAGAACTTTGGGACACTCCCCCATTTGATCCACAAATAAGAGATGGCGAAGTTTTTGCAAGAGGCGCTCAAGATAACAAAGGTCAATGCTTTTACTCATTAATGGCTTTAAGAGCATTAATTAGTAAAGGCGCTCTGCCTGTAAATATTAAACTCTGTATTGAAGGCGAAGAAGAAATTGGAAGCGGTGGCTTGATTGAAATGGCCGATTCTAAAAAGGACAAATTAAAATCAGATCATTTAATTGTAGCTGATCTTGGTTTGCAAGGTAAAGGTATTCCTACTGTTACATTAGGACTTCGCGGTGTTTTAACAATGACAGCAGTTATTACAGAAGGCACAACAGATGCTCATTCTGGAGAACACGGTGGTATACTTTACAATCCTATTCGAGCGATGGTAGAACTTCTATCTAAACTTCATGATGAAAAAGGCCGCGTGGCAGTTCCTCATTTCTACGACGATGTTCAACCTTTAAGTGATGAAGATAAAAAAATTCTTCATCTAGATTTTGATGAAGATGATTACCAAAAGAAATTCGGAGCTAAAGCACTTGGCGGAGAAGAGGGATTTTCTCCACTTGAAAGAGCGTGGATTAGACCGACACTTGAAATTAATGGCATAAGTGGTGGTTATGCTGGTAATGGTTTTAAAACAGTTATTCCATCAAAGGCAACAGCTAAAATATCTTGCCGCATTGTTGCAAATCAACATCCAGAAAAAATACAAAATCTTGTGGTTGATTTCTTAAAAAGAAATGTGAAAAAAGGGTTAAAACTCAACATTGAACTCAGCGAAACGGGTGGATTTCCCATGCGTACATCAGCGACGGCTCCAATTGTCACAGCAATGCGTCAATCTTACGAAGAGGTTTTCAAAAAACCTTGTAGAGCTATACTAGCAGGTGGTTCAATTAATGTTGTTTATACATTAGCGCAGTACTGTAATCAAAGTACTGTCATGATGGGCATGGGACTAGACGATGATAACATTCACGCACCAAATGAACACTTTGGATGGGATCGTTTTCAAACAGGATTTTTAATTATTGCACGTGTATTGCAAATTATAGCCTAACCTTTTAGTATTCACTCAAAAAAGGAGTATTATAATGAATACTATCAAAAATACTTTTGTTCGTTTTAAAAAAGCAGCTGCATTTACTTTTATTGCAACTCAGTGCTGTACAACAGCACTGTTTGCAGCTACGACACCACCTGCGTTAAATACAACGCCTCCGCCTAAAAGCGAAACAGATCCTTTGAAACAAACATCCAAGGCTTTTTCAACTGTTGCTAAAAAAGCAACTCCTGCAGTTGTTTATATCGAGTCTCAAGTGACACGTAAAGATGCAGTCGAAAATCCATGGGGCACTACAAACGATGATTTTTTTAATCGCTTCTTCGGTATGCCCCAACAAAGAGAACAAAAACGCCGTGTTGAAACAATACGCGGTTCTGGTTTCTTAGTTTCTCATGATGGTTATATTTTAACTAACAATCACATGGTTAATGATGCAGATCAAGTAACTGTAACAATGCTTGCTGGTAAAAAATATACAGCAAAAGTTGTCGGTACAGACCCAAAAACTGATCTAGCAGTATTAAAAGTTGAAGGAACAGGTTTCCCTTACTTAGAACTTGGTGATTCTGAAAAACTTGAAGTGGGTGATTGGGTTATAGCTATAGGTAATCCGTTTGGTGGTCTCGAAGCAACAGTTACAGTCGGTGTTGTCAGTGCTTTGGGTCGCAACTCGTTACATATCACTGAATTTGAAAACTGGATTCAAACAGATGCAGCAATTAATCCTGGTAACTCCGGCGGACCTTTATTAGATGTCGATGCCAAAGTGATTGGTATCAATACAGCCATTGTTTCTGCAAGCGGTGGATACATGGGTATTGGTTTTGCTATACCCTCTTCCATGGCTAAACAAATCATGGATCAGCTGATTTCAAATGGTTCAGTCACTCGTGGCTTCTTAGGCATATACATGCAGCCAATTGATTCAACTCTTGCTGATTCATTTGGTTTAGAAACCAATCAAGGTGCTTTAGTAACTGATGTTCAAAAAGGGTCTCCAGCTGAACATGCTGATATCAAACAGGGCGATATCATCTTAAAGTACAACGATATTGTCATCGATAATCCAAGTACATTTAGAAACCAAGTTGCTTTAATGCCACCTGGAGCTGTCATGAATTTAACGATTAACCGCGAAGGAACAATCGTTACAAAAACTGTGACACTTGGAACAAACCCTGATAATGAAATGACAACGGCTAATGATGTCACCTCTAAAATGGGTCTAGAGGTGTCTGATCTCACCCCCGAGCTTGCTCAACGTCTTGGTATTATCAATGAAGTAGGTGTTGTTGTTACTCGTGTAGAACCTGGCTCTGTTTGTGAGCAAATAGGAATACGTCCTGGTAATTTAATAGTTAACGTCGATCGTCAACAAGTTAAAAGTCGTGATGAATTCTTGAAAGCTATGCAAGCAGTTTCAAATCAGACGGCAGTTCGATTACTGGTAAGACAAGGTCCTATGTACCGTTATTTTGTCATACCAATGAACATGATGCAAAAAAAATAATTTCTTTTAAGCTCCCTCGTTGAGGGAGCTAATTTCTTTGAACAAACTTTTGAAATTCTGGTGTTGAGCGAATACGATCGAATGGCTCTGCATCTAAATGCTTAGTCACATCCATACCCTCTTGCATCGCACATTCAAGCCAACCGATTGCTGCTTGAGTCTCTGCCAAAGCTGCATGAGCTAATGCATTGAAATAGGCTGTTTGAGCTGTTGGCACAATTTGATAGACTTGATGTCCCCATCTCACAACTTCTGGATAATCTCCAAATTTTGCAGCCAGTTCGTGGTATAAAGGCATACTTGATGTGGAAAGAGATTCTTTAATATCTTTTAAATAATTGTAAGCCTCATCATCACGGCCTTGATTTTTTAAAATTTGGGCCATCGCTTCAGTTGCTGAATAATGTAAAATACCACTTGTTGATTTGCGTCTAACTTGATCAAATAGTTTTAATGACTCATCCACTTGATTGTTTTGATAAGCTTTTTGAGCGCTGTCAAAAAGCTCTTGTAATCTAAAATCACGATCTTGTGCTGTCATTAACTTTGCATCTTTTATCGATTTTGCAGTCTCAAAAGTAATTAAAACAAACAAAATTGCAACGTATATTTGATTCATATATGCAGCAAATATTGCTGTGGCAATACCGACTCCCACACCAATGTATAAAGCCGCTTTAACACCGCGCACACCGAATATACTTTCTAAAACAATGGATAGCAATCGCCCACCATCTAAAGGCCCAACTGGTATGAGATTTAACAACGTCCAATATAAATTAATAAAATAAGAAAAGACCAAAGCTGTATAAACAATGGGTGAAATCTGCGGCAAATTTTTACCCAAAAATATCGTAAATCCCCACAATGCAAATCCAGCAGCAGGTCCAGCCAATACAATTAAGAACTCTTTCCATAAAGATAGTTTTGGGCCTTCTCTGAGTGTCACTCCACCAAAAAAAGAAATATGAATACGAACGTCTTGTCCAAAAGCTTTTGCCGTCAATGCATGACCTGCCTCGTGCACAATTAATGATATGACAACAACGATCATGCAAACTATTGTGCCGGTGAGATTTTCGGTAAAAGTCCAACCTATAAAAGCTGCGAATAGCCAAAACAATGGATTAATAGTTATTGGAAACTTACGAAACATATAATGACCTCAATTAATTCGTAATAGTGTAACTTTCTATGACTTTTTAGCTAATAATTAATTTGGAATGTTGCTAATCCCTATAATTTGGTAAAATAGATTATTCGACAAGTTGGAGGATTATGCTCTCTTTTTTCAAATCTGGTTTTAATAAAATCAAAACTGCACTCACCAAAAGCCGTTCGGCTTTAGGCGACCGTTTAAAAGATCTGTTTTCCAAAAAAATATCTGATGATTCCTTCGATGAGCTTGAAGAAGTGCTCTATCAAGCAGACCTCGGTACTAAAATTGCCCTAGATTTGACTGAAAAAATAAGAGTTTTCACGCAACAAAACAATTCTGCCACTCAAGAAGAACTCCTCAACGTCGTTCGTGAAGAACTCTTAAAACTCTGCCCAACTGATGATAAACCCAAATTTGAAGCCCACCCCCTCGTATTTCTCATAGTGGGTGTTAATGGTAATGGTAAAACAACATCTGTTGCGAAATTGGCTAAGTTTTACAAAGAAATGGGTAAAAAAGTACTTATCGGCGCTGCAGATACCTTCCGCGCCGCTGCCATTGAGCAATTAACAACTTGGGCAACAAGAGTTGGTGTTGATATTGTAAAAAGCAGCCCCGGCAGCGATCCATCATCTGTCGCTTTTGATACAGTAACTGCAGGTCTTGCCCGAAAGTCTGATGTTATAATTATCGATACAGCTGGCAGACTCCACACTAAAACCCCTCTAATGCAAGAACTTCAAAAGATGCGTAAGGTATTAGACCGCGTTTTACCAGGAGCTCCACATGAGACATTCCTCATATTGGATGCAACAACTGGCCAAAATGCCATTGATCAAGCTAAAACCTTCAATGAATACACTCCTATTAGTGGAATTATACTCACTAAATTAGACGGAAGCGCTAAAGGTGGTATCGTTTTTGCCATCCAGAAAGAGTTAAGTATACCTGTTAAGTTTTTGGGGGTTGGTGAAGGTATGGACGACCTACAAAACTTTGATGCTAAAAGCTTTATATCAGCAATTGTCGATTAATAACATTTAATAAATAAATTGAATTTTTAGTTAAATTTTGTTATAATAATAATTATAAACAATAGCATTTCTAATTATTCAAGGTTATTTATGGCTAATCCTATTAATCCACATTCTAATATAACCCCACCTATGCCCCATAGTTCTAAGGGTAAAGAGGAAGTGCCGGATAATCTTAAATCTCAAGATCTTCAAAACATAGAAAATAGTGCTAAAAAACTTGCAGGCGTTGTTCCTCATTTAATTAAACAAAACGATAAATCCGATCCATCTAAGTATATTGATAATAAAATAAATTCACGTCTTCAATATCTTATAAAATTTGAACAAGTAGGAAAAACTTTGTCCCAATCATGGCATAAAGTTAACGAATCATTTAAATATGAGAATATAGAAGAATTTAAAAAAGCTAAGATTACTCTGGTTGAATCTGTTCTTATTGGTTTATTAGAAGGTAATGATATTAATCCAAGAATTAACAACTCAGAAGAACTTGCAAAACAATTTTACCTAACTCAAGCAGAAAATTTTGGCAGAATGAGTAATTTATCAAAAGCTGCTGATGAACTATCTGCTAATTTAGAAATTAATGGCCTATCAGAAGAATTAGCCGATACTATAGCGCATGAACTTGCAGACTTAATAGCTGTAGCTAAACAACAACCGATGCTGTCGAAAAATAAATATATTGAAAAGATTACATCGCCGCCTGAACTATCAGCTGTAGAGGAAAAGCAAGCGAAATATCTCGGCTTAATCGAAGAATTGAATAAAATAAATAAAGTAACAGTTCCAGTTATTACTCCTACCACTATTCAAAGAAAAATTCCCGAGTCTACTCGACCCCCGACTAAAACTACGACCTCCACCCCTAATAAATTGGTTCAATCAAATTTAAAAAATCCAAATCCGGTAACTAAAACTTCAATCCCTAAAACACCATTAAAATCTTCTGATCGCATTTCTTTTTATGACAAAGATAAAAATTATCACGAATTTTCTAATTATGACTGGTTAGACAAACCGATAATTATAGCAGGAAAAAATCTTCACAACTCTGAAACTTTTTTTCATATGCTAAAATTTCCAGATAATGAAGGCTGGTTTTTCGAAACTGCTGGTCTAAAAGGCAATGATCCTAATTTAGCACGAATTAAAGCAGGAGAAGTTTTAAAAAAAGGTCGCGAAAAATTTGATTCGAATTGGAATAAAAAAGTTGAATATTCTGACAGTATCCCACAACCTCATCCAAATTACTTAAATA
>JAEMRK010000053.1 GCA_016463375.1 Parachlamydiales bacterium
TTCAACAAAGCCAACGAAGAAAATAATCGTTAGAAGAATTATTAAGAAGAAAAGGTAATTAACGTAGGCTTACGGAAGAGCTACGAAAGATAGGATGTCTTTTATGTTAGTATGGGCTGTTGTTTTTTTAATTATTGCTCTGGTGTCTGGGATGCTAGGCTTTAGGGGCGTTTCTAGTACCGCGACTCAAATTGCTAAGATTCTCTTTATAGTCTTTCTAGTGTTGTTTATTATCTCTTTAGTCTTTGGTTTAAGAACCGTTTGAGTTAACTCCTCCTCGTGCGCTCTCATCTTGTTGGGAGCGCATTCTTGAATGCGCTCCTCAACATTAATGGATAGTTTGTACATCTAAACTAATTCTGCCGGAATTCTTTGTGTATAAAACTTCATCAGGCCCATCAATATTAACCATTTTAAAATTGCGATTTGATGGTTGAGAATGATCGTAAGGGTCTTGGTAAAAGGGGCTATCTTTAACGGCTTCAGTCCATAAAGCCAATAAAGGATCTGTTGTAACGAATAGTTTTTTGCTCATAAGTTTTGCTTTAGCAAAATAACCAGCATTACAAGTATCCACTTCAGCATTGGCAAACCACTGAGATATGTTACTAATTAAATCAAAATAACTCGGTGCGCTGGTAAAAGCTTTATTTTCTAACGTTCGTTTTTCTTCGTTCAAAAGTTTTGCAACTTTTTTGACGACTTCTTTAAATTTTAGACTCTCACTGTAGTTTTTAACGACAACTCTGCGGGTTCCATTTTCAATTTTAATAAAGGCGCCCCTAAAAAGATTTTGTAGGGCGGGTAGATTTGCTTCTTCAAATCGAGTAACGAGGTCTGAGGGACGAACTATAGTCATACAATACCTCTATACATTGAGGGGATTTTTATAATGCTTTTGTCAGGAGCAAGGTGTAGTTTGGCTAAATTTATCGTAATAGCGTAGACGTATGCTAGGTCTTTGTCAATAAGCGGTTTGACCTTTTGTTTGTTGAGTTGAATTTTCTTCATGTTTATGCTCACGTTTCACATTAACTATGGAACTACCATGTGGAACGAGAATTTGCAACTCCTATTAGTTGTCACCCCCGAATGGAATAGTGTCGACGGCGTCCTTTACCGTTATGAAAGAGATAATTCATCTCAAGATTGGGAACTTATTGATAACCCGGTTGTTATTGCTGTTGGAAAAAAGGGGATGGCTTGGGGCAATGGACTTGTTAAACTAAATACCGACTCAGAAACTTTAAAAACTGAGGGCGATCTCAAAACACCTGCGGGTATTTTTTCGATCGGCACCGTTTTTGGTGATCGGACTAACCAATCCTGCTGCAAAAAAATGCCCTATTTAGAAATTACAGAAAATTTAGAATGCGTTGATGATCCAAAATCTGCATTTTACAATCAATTTGTCGATCCACATTCTGTCACAAAAGATTGGTCTAGCTCGGAAAAAATGAGTGACTATCTATCCCTTTACAAGCTTGGTTTTTTTATTAATCACAACGTTGATCCCGTAATGCCAACACACGGTTCTTGTATCTTTGCACATATTTGGTCTGGTCCTGGTGAGGGGACAGCTGGTTGTACTTCAATGGATGAAAATGATTTAAAAACAGTTGTGCAATGGCTTGATGCCGACAAAAAACCATTATTGATACAGTTACCAATTGAGGAAGTTATAAGACATCAAAAACAATGGCAATTACCTGAGATGATTTATCAATAGAAAAACTGTAATTCAAGCATCGATTTTATCAAAAATCGATGCCTTGATTAATTAATAGGTTCCGTCAGGAATTTTTTCTGAATCATTTTTAATATTGTATAGCAGCCCAGTGCGCAACCTATAGCTACAAGCATGGGTATGGATCTAGAGTAAAATGTAAAAAAACCAACAATGGATGCAGGAATAAATTCAGCGCCATTTTGAATAGCCACAGCAACTCCCATTGTTTCTCCTTGATTTGTTTCATTACCCAAATTTGAAACCATCGCCATTGAATTAGTGTATCCAACAGCGCATGCTAACATGATTAAAAAGCATATGAATTGAAACAATACAAATGTTGGACAAAGTATCAAAGCGGCGAGTAAAACACATAGAATAAGTAGGGAACCCTTCAAGGCATTTTGGGGTAACAACTTGCTGGATAACCAACGGGTAAGAAAAAGGTTTCCAAGCCCAGCACCTAAACCTGTGATTGTATAAACATAACCAATTTCTCTTGTATGCACATTAAATTTGGCGATCGCTAATGGTCCTACGAATTGAACAAATAAAAAATTTGCCGAAATCATTAAAAATAGAGCCAATAAGTATGGTCGCTGTATTGATGGTTTAACAATCGATGTCAGTTGATTAATACCTTTGAAAACTTGGTTAATCACTTTTTGATTCAGATTTTTTATAGGTTTTGTCGTTTCAGGAAAACATGTTAAAGCGACTATCAAATTAATGATTGATATAGCTGCTGCAAACATAAAAGGCATCGTTGCATTAGCCCAAGTATGACTATGTGAATCAGATAACTCACTAGCAAGAAAAGGGGAAATAGCAAACGCAAGGCTTGACACAGCTGGTAGAAATGCAAAGAGGCGTACCCTGTTTGTGTTAGTTGAATAATCGGCAAGCGTCGCGTAAGCAAGCGTCATATTGCCGGCCATGATGCCGCCTAAAAAGCGACTTAAAAAAATAATTGATAGGTATTTGAATTCAATGCCCAGCGCGCAAAGTAATAATGTGATGACAGTTCCGTGTAATGAAACGATTAGAAGTGGTCTTCTTCCGTATTTATCTGATAATTGCCCAATTATTGGCGCGCCCATGAGTTGACCACAAGGGTAGGCAGCAACTAATAATCCAAATATGCAGTTTTTGAAAAAATCACTTGAATTTGCATTAATCAGAGTTTCTTGGGTACTGAACATCAAGGATGTAAATAAGGGGTAAATGAGTCCAAGATTAAAAAAATCAACAAATATGGTAAGTAAAATTGTAAATAGAGTGAGTTTGCGTACCATAAATTTCCTTTTAAAAAGGAAATATTATCAAAATGAAATAGATTGATCAACAAATCAAGACCTGAAAACGTCTATATCTGCTATTCTATTTAATTCTATGGCGTTAAAAATCATGCAAGCTTGGAAAAACCAAGCCTCAGATAACCGTTTTTTTATCTTTTTGGCAATGATTACAGGATTTTGCATCTCCTGTGAATACGCTATTGTTCGTCCAATAATAAATTCCGTATTTTTAAGCCTTTACAGTAGCACAGCTCTACCAATCGTGTGGATAGTTGCTATTCCCATCAATCTTGTGATCGTCAGTTTTTACAATCGCTATTTACCTCTTTTGGGTCTTAAGCGGATGTTTATGCTTATTATGGGGTTGATTTTGGTCAGTAATGTGGCTGGTGTTTGGCTTTTAGATAAAAGCCCATTATTTACTGTATTTCATTTCATTTGGAAAGAGACGTATGTATTACTGCTTTATCAATCACTTTGGTCTGTAATTCATTCAAGCGTTAGTGAAAATCAATCGAAGTCTTTGTATGGACTTATGTTTGGTATTGGGGGATTCGGTTCTGTTGTAGGAAGCTTAATTCCTGGATTTTTTGCTCAAAAATTAGGTTCTGAAAATTTATTACTTTTCAGTGTCCCCGTTGGCCTTCTTCTTATTTATCTTTATTTCATGGTTCTTAAATATTCAAAAGCTGTGAATCTTGATACAGAACTTAAATCTGGTGGACAAAAGCCCTCCAAATTTATCAATGGGATTCAATTGATTATGAAATCCCCATTGTTAAAGCTCATTCTTGTTCTCGTTTGTTTAATGCAGCTTTCTGCCACTCTTATCGATTTTCAATTCAATGCCTTTTTACAAGAGGCATACCCCTTAAAAAATTTGCGAACAGAATTTATGGGCCAGCTTGGTGGCATTATAAGTACTGCGACACTAATCATCCAATTTCTTGGAGTTTACTTACTAACACAGTGGCTTGGTTTAAGAGGCGCTCATATGATGGTGCCAGTGTTCTTAGCTTGTAATGCGTTAGCGGCATTTTTATACCCTTCTCTGTCAATTTTAGCGGTATGTTTTGCAAGCATTAAGATCGTCGATTTTTCAGTATTTGGTGTGATTAAAGAGATGTTATATGTTGGATTGCCAAGGGATGAAAAATTTCAGGCAAAAGCTGTCATAGATGTATTTTTTTATAGAACTGCTAAAGCAGCAGCAGCTTTAATTATTTTATTTTTGCAAATTACACCATTTATAAATCAAAGAATGATTAGCGGTGTCAATTTTGCACTATTTATAGTTTGGGTGTTTGTAGTCCTTATGCTTTTTAAGCCTGCAATGCAGGCTAAAAAAGCATAAATTAATCGGCTTTGTTTTTATCCATAAGATATTGCCAACGCTCGAACAGTGTTTCTAAGTTTTTACCAGCAGCAGCTAATTGATTATAAAGTTCTAAAGATTTTTTTGGATCGTTCACTTCTTGGTCAGCGCTTGTTTGCAAAAAGTCGATCGCTGCTTCACAGTTCAAAATAGCAGCTTCCATTCCTTCGAGTTCTTTTTGTTCTTTATATGACAGTTTTTTAGACGAAGACTTAGATGCAGATTTTTGTGTTTTTGTAATGTTAACTGATTTTTCAGTGGTATGTAATGCTGCTTTTTCCCATTGCTTGTAGTCTGCAAAATCGTGTTCTTCGCTATCGAGACCAAGTCCTAAGATTTGATTGCATACACGATCCATTAAACTACGATCGTGCGTAATCAAAGCCACAGCGCCTGCAAATTCTTGAAGACTCTCTTCAATGACTTCTAAAGTCTGTATATCCAGATCATTTGTTGGTTCATCGAGAAATAAAATATCAGCTGGCTGTAACATGAGTCTGGCTATTAAAATACGCGCTTTTTCTCCACCAGATAAAACTCTTAATGGGAGTTCCAAGCGTTCTTTTGAAAATAGGAATTTACGAGCCCATCCATTCACATGGATCTCTTGCCCTCGATATTCGACAAATTCTTTGTTAGGAGATAAAGCTTCTCTTAATGTTAAGCTTGGATCTAACTGTTCTCTATGTTGGTCGAAATAAACAAGTTTGAGATCCTGAGCTAATTTTATAGTGCCAAGGTCTGGAGTAATTTGACCTGCTAACATTTTTAAAAGCGTCGTTTTACCAGTGCCGTTTTTACCAACAATACCTAAACGCTTACCTGGATTTAATCGAATATTAACTCCTTTAAAAAGCTCTCTTCCCCCTAATGATTTAGATAAATTTGTGGCGATGAGTAAATTACGGGTTTCTCTTTCTGACGCGTTAAAATCGATACTGACTTTTTTAACGGCGTTGCGCCGTTTAATTTCAGCTAATTCTTCCATCATTTGATAGGTTTTTTCAACACGTGATCTTGATTTAGTCGTTCGAGCTTTAGGGGAGCGCTTTAACCAATCAATCTCATTGACCAATACGGATGATAAGCTACGCTCTTTTTCTAATTGGCCTTGTATGAAATCTTCTTTACGTTTCCAGTAAGTGGCCATATCTCCATCACTGATAAACAAGCCATCTTCAAAGCAGCGATTAAGTTCAATAATCTTATTACAGACGTTTTGTAAAAAAGTACGGTCGTGACTCACGATTAATAATGAGCGTTTTTCTCTTTGTAAAAACTTTTCAAGCCATAGTATACCTTCTAAGTCCAAGTGGTTAGTCGGTTCATCAAGTAACAAAAGATCGGGATCATTCATCAAGGCTCTTGCTATGTCTAATCGCTTTTTCCAGCCACCAGATAAAGTCGATGCTATTTGAGTGGTGTCTTCGAATTGAGCTTTGCTCAAAAGAGTTTGAGCGCGAATGAGTGAATCAATTGACGTATCACCAACTTCTTTAAGTAATGTGTCTTCACAAGAAATAGCATCAAACTCTGGTGACTGGCTCGCATAACCAATTTTTAAACCTTGTCTTTTAGAAATATGTCCAGTATCTGGAGTTTCAAGACCAGCTATTATTTTTAAAAAAGTGGACTTACCAGCCCCATTGGGGCCAACAAGTCCTACCTTTTCTTTTTCTACTAGCGTTAACGAAAGATCTTCGAAAAGCTCTTGTGTGCCAAATGCTTTGCTAATGTTATGGGCGCCGAGTAGAGATGTCATGTTTTTATCTTAAATTAGTTTTTAGTTTCTTGAAGTTCACGATAAATAGTAGAGATTGTTTCGGGTTGGTTAAATGGGTCATCAGGGTGTTTACTGACGTGATCTGCAATACGGTCAACCGCAGCTTCAATAAAGTATTCATCTTGAGCGAACGAGGGTACATTTTTAATATATTGCTGCAATGAGCTTATTTTAGCAAATGTCATGAAATGGCGATTCATTTGTAACTGTTCGTCGAACCAATTATCGGTAGGTATGTTAGATCTTGAAAAATGTCTTTTAATTAAAATTTGACCAAATAATAAAGCAATTTGATTCGATTTTACAGGGCAGTTGCCCCAATGTTGTAACTTAAAATTTAAAGTCTTTTCAACTTTTCGAGTAAAAGCATTTTGATGGCAAGCTAGTTCGTTTGGTAGCTCAGAATATAGATACTTCATACGGCTGCTAATATCATTTTCAACGGTTTTATGAATTAGCGAATCTAGCATTTGTATGGTTAGATTTTTACGTGGATAAAATCTTAAAAACCCAAAATTATTAAAAGAGTTCTTATAAGCCCCACTACCACAATTACATATTGCCATAGCATTGCGATAAAATACAAATGTCACAATGTGCCCAGTCCAACCAGTTGGAATAATTACAAGCTCATTATTTTTGATACGCTTCATTGTCAAATTTATATCAGTAACTTTAATATTTTGAGCATTTTTAAATGAATTGGCGATTTGAGGGGTAATTAATGGATCATAGATTTTATTAATTAAAGGATTATAACTTTGATTGATTTGATTTAATGTGGTTTCAAAAATATGACAAACGATCTCTTCGAAGAAACCTTCCAAATCGATTTTCCTAGAATTTTCATTTGTTTTATCAAGCCTTAGACTATAACGCATGCCAATAAAATTTGCGGCAATTTTTGCGAAGTGAATTTTTTTCGAATTTATATCATCAGGAAGATACTTAATTAATTCAGTATAATTTAAAGCTAATGCTCTACTTCTTGGTGTGAAACCTTCATCATCAATAATATCAGTTTTAACACCTGCTTTAACTAAAGCCTTTACAACTTTTTCATTTCTAAAATCTACAGCTAAATCTAAAGCTGTGACATTATCTTTACCTGCTAAATTTAAATTACAATTTTTTTTAATTAATAAATCAACAGCTTTTAGGTTGTTATTAGCAATAGCAATAACTAATGGAGTTCTTCCATCTTCATCTTGCTCATCGATAGGAGCATTATTCCTTATTAAATCGTAAAATTTTAATTTGTTTTGATTGTTTTGCAGAGCTTTATGTAAACAACATTTCTCAAATAGTTTAATAGGCCGTTTATCAATTTTAGTGTTGATCAAGATCTGATTTTGCAGGGGTTGATTTAAGCTATTGTTACCAGAGATGGTTATTGACATACTTGGACTATGTTTGAAAATTAAATGGTTTAATTTTCAAACATAGACGTGTTTAAATCAATTATAATCTGTTTTAGTTAAGTGATGATATACTATCAACTTTTAACTTTTGATTAATCTTTTCAAGACTATCATAAAGGGATTTAATGGCAGGAGTTAGATAAAAGGCGTCGTTACAGTTTTTTTCAAAACGCGCTTTAATTCTTTCAAAAGCCTGATTAAAAAACACCGAATCGAAGTAGATATTTGTAATCATTTTTGAATAGTCATTTAGGCTTTGAAGCTTAGCGTAAGTCATCAAATGACGGCTTGCCACTGATTGAGCTTCCATTCTCATAGAATAGCAGAAGCTTGAATCGTCAAAATCATGATTATGTTCGTTAATTAAAGATGAAAGATAGCGAATGGCTATCTCTAAGTTTTTTACGCCGCAGTTACCATAGTGCTGCTTTTTGAATTTAAGATATTTTTCAATTTTGCAAGTGCGGTTGTTTTTTTTTGTAGCTAATTTCAGTGGGATTTCATCGTATATTAACTGCCTACCAATATTAGGTGCAGGCTTATCTAGTAGTTTTATGATGGTGTCTAAATCTAGGGATTTTGTCTTAAATTTCCTTAAAAATCCTAAATTATTAAAGTCGTTGATGAGATTATTTTGACCAGCATTACAAATGCCGAAATAATTTTTATAAATAAAAGTGGCAATAAAATGATTTTTCCAACCACTTGGAAATATAACGGGAAGATTATTACGAATTCTTTCTAAATAATTTTTTTCTATATACCCGTTATCAATGACAAAATTTAAAGCATCAATAATCTCAATGGCGATGCTAGGATCTATTATGGATTTTAGATTTTTATCTTCATTGTTAATGAGTGATTCAATAATTTTAACAAAGTAGTGAAATACTTCAATTGTATAAGTTCCTGAAACATCAATATTTCGATTGTCGATTTTTAAAAAGTAATTCATTCCTATAAAATTACAGGCAATGCGTTTTGACATTAGTTCTTCTGTTAAAGAATCGGAAGGAATAATATCAAGAGTTTTGAAGTCTTGCTTTGAAACTGCATAACCTCTGGGGGTGCAGCAATTTCTAGAAATAATGTCAAATTTAGCTTTTGATTCGATTAATACTTTAATAATTTCATAAGACCTTGATTGCACTGCAAGATGTAAAGCTGTATTATATTTTTTATCAACGGAATTTAAATCACAGTGATTTTGAATAAGAAGTTTTACTGCTTCTAAGTTGTTTATATCAACGGCAACCATTAGAGGAGTTTTTAAATCCTTATTCTTTTCATTTATAGGAGCGCCTCTAAGAATAAGTTCTTTAAACTCATGCATGTTATTTTGGTTTAGTGAATCATGAAGAGCTAATGGTTTAATATCAGGGATATTAAATTTTATTCTCTTTATATTGGGTTTTTCATCATTATTTTTTAGAATACTTTTTAAAATTGGAATAGGCGTTAGATTAGTAGAGTGAAAATTTGGAGAAACTGTTGAAAGTGCCATTTTTTTTATTTTTTAGCTTTAATGAGAAGTACTTTAAAGCTAGTAAAATAATAAATCAAGTCAGATGACAATCCTTTATTCCAAGAGTAAAAAAATGACGAATATTGATTAGTGTAATACTAATAATATTGATGTAATATCTTAATATTTCTTATTAACAATTAAACTTTTAAATCAATATTATTTATTGAATGAGTTTGAGAAAATCTTTGAAGCAGTTTTGCACAATCTCTGGTTTTTCCAGCCAGACGATGTGACCGGCGTCCTGTATTGTTTTTAATGTAATATTAGGTCTTTGAAACCGAGTATCATTTTCAAAGAGTGTGCTGGGACATACACAATCTTGCGATCCGCATATAATGAGCGTTGGCACAGCTTGTGGTATCCATTTAGCATCGAATTGTATTTCTATGGCTTTCTTCTGCCACCAAACAGCTGCTTTATAATTGCAATCAAGTTTTTCTAAAAACTTTTTGCCAACTTCTAAAAATTCATCAGCAAAGTAGTAGGGGGCACAAGCTAAAAGTGCAGTTTTAAACGTTTCGTTATTTGGATTGTTAACAAAAGCGTCCATTGGAATTTCAAGATTAGGTTTGTTCATTTCCATACCCATCTTATATGTGGCTTCGTGCCACAATTTTGGAGCTGAACTTAAAATCACAAGTCCCTTTAGTGATTTTTCAAGTTCAGGAAAAAGTAGTGGAAACATTCCGCCAAATGAATGACCAATTAATACAGGATTTTCAAAACGAGCAACAGCGGTTGCAAGACAATCGTCCCATTGGTTGAAATCATATTCGTCTGATACATGCTTGTTATTCGTGCCATTCCCTGGAAAATCGATTAACCAGCATTTACCAGGAAGTTTCAGTGAGTTAATTAAATCGTTAAAGATCGAGCTGTCACAGCCTGGACCACCTGGTAAAAATAACCAATTGATATCAGTGCCTTCGCTAGAACTAGCTAATTGATATCTAGTTAAATTTTCATCAAGAAATGTGTCCATAATTAACCTTCTTATTTCGAAACAAAAATTATGCTTTAATTTAACTATTTTCTCAAGGAGGATGATTTTTTCAACTTCGTAGATATTTAATCATGTAATTGTTAATTTTATTTTTCTAATTTGCACGCTATTGACCCCGGATTTGCTTATGTCTCCATTAGAATCTTTATTTAAATCTTCGAAAATTCAACTTCGCAATCGCGTTGTCATGGCTCCAATGACACGTAATAAAAGTCCAGGTCACGTACCTAATGCTAATAATATTGCCTATTATAAAAAAATGGCTGAAGGGGGGGTGGCATTGGTGATAACTGAGGGCACTTGCGTTAATCATGTCGCATCGCAAGGTTATCCAGATGTACCCAACTTTTTTGGTGAAGATGCATTAAATGGCTGGAAAAAAGTAATCGAGGCTGTTCACGGAGCGGGAGCTAAGTTTTTTCCGCAATTATGGCATGTTGGCAGCATTCGTCAATCTAAAGATTGTAATATGCCAGTAGCAGATAATCCAAGTGGTCATTGCAGTGCACATAAACATATAGGTATTGCACCATCTGCAATACCTCATCCTTATATCAAAGGTGGAGAAGTGCCTAAAGAGATGGATCATGAAGATATTGACGCTACTATAAAAGCCTTTGCCGAGGGCGCCAAAGACGCACAGCGTATTGGCTGCGACGGCATTGAAATTCATGGAGCGCATGGTTATTTAATTGATCAGTTCTTTTGGATACGCACAAATCACAGAGAAGATGGTTACGGTGGTAAGACTTTAAAAGAGCGCAGTCGTTTTGCTAAAGAAATTGTTGAGGGTGTTAGACAAGCAGTGGGTCCAGATTTTCCAATTTGTTTTCGTCTTTCACAATGGAAAATGGGTTTTTATGAAGATCGCATTGCAAATACTCCCGAAGAACTAAATGATTTAGTCACGATTTTAAGCCAAGCTGGCGTCGATATATTTCATTGCTCTCAAAGACGATTCTTCGATCCAGAATTTCCGGGGTCGGATTTAAATTTGGCTGGTTGGGTTAAAAAGATGACAGGCAAACCAACAATAACTGTTGGATCAGTTGGACTTGATAAAGACTTTGTAACTGGTGTTGATGAAGCTTGTGGCGCTTGTTTTCCAAAAGAAAAATTGGGATATTTAAATCATTGTCTAAAAAATGGGGATTACGATTTAGTCGCTGTGGGAAGAGCTTTACTAGCCGATTCTCAGTGGCCAACTAAAGTCTTTAAAAGCGATTATGAGTCAATTCTGCCGTTTACTCCTGAATCTTTAAATAGGTATCCTTAGTATGCCAGCAGATATTGAAAATGTAATGGCTCTTGGTGCACTCAGAGGTATAGCTGGTTTTCCATTAGAACACCCATTTGATGTGTTGAAATTAAGGGCGCATTCGTCGCCCTTAATTTCAACATACTCTGTAGCTAAAAACCTATTTCAAGAACATAATATCAAAGGACTGTATCTTGGCGGTTACACTCATTTTGCTAAGCTTGTGGTCAAAGAAAGCTTTCGATGGCCGGTCGTTGCTTTGAGTATGAAATTTTGGAAGAGATTACTACCAGAATATGAAAACAATCATATTATTCCCAAGTTAGCCAGCTCTGTCACCATTGCATTATTTAAGTCATCCGTATTATTGCCAGTTGAACGCCTGATGGTCGCAAGAGTTAATGAAGAGGGTTATCGTGCCTTTTTTAAAAATAGGTTCTCTAAAGAGGGTATTTCATCTTTATACAAAGGATGGTCAATCTACTTTGCTC
>JAEMRK010000008.1 GCA_016463375.1 Parachlamydiales bacterium
CTTCTGAAACATCCGAAACACTAATAACTTCGCCGATTTGTTCAATTAATATAAAATTTAAATGGCCAGAAAGCGATTTTTTATCTTTTTTCATAGCTGCAATTAACCGATCTTCTTCAACAAACGGTAAAGCAGTTGGTAGTCCAGCCATGTGAATCAACTGATCCATTCTTTGGAATACACGATCGGAACATAGTCCAAGTTGGTAACTTAAATAACAAGCGCAACTCATTCCTATGGCTACAGCCTCACCATGTAAATAATGGCAAAAACCTGTCAGAGATTCTATAGCATGACCAAAAGTGTGACCGAAATTTAACAACGCGCGCATACCTAATTTATCTTCTAGATCTTGCTCAGTGATGTTCTTTTTAATTTGGCAACATTGAGGGATTACATGTGGGACATAATCTAGAGGGTTTTTGAGTAACTGCGCAATATTATTTTCTAACTCTTCAAATAATTTTAAGTCAGCTATGGCTCCATATTTGATGATTTCTGCAATTCCCGATGATAATTCCCGTGCAGGTAGCGTCTTTAAAAAATTGTAATCGATAAAAGTTAAATAAGGCTTTGCAAAAGTACCGATTAAATTTTTGTGCGAAAAAATATTGATGCTATTTTTTCCTCCGACACTTGAATCAACCATAGACAAAAGAGTGGTTGGCAAATGAATAAGTGCCAATCCACGCATGTAACATGCTGCAACGAAACCAGCTAAATCACCAACAGAGCCACCACCTAAAGCGACAACAAACGATTGACGATCAAGACCTGCAGCAATCATTTTTTCCCAGCAATGACTTGCCCATTCAAGGGTTTTTGCTTCTTCACCATCGGGAATGAACACAGGGATGAGCTTTAAGGGGCAACTTGCTAATACGGCGTTACCGTATAAAGCAAATATCGACTGAGTCGTAATCAGTACGCCTTTTTTTTCTGCATGAGTCTCTAACAGTTCTGCCATCTGTTCAATACTGTCAAAAACAATAGACTGCGTCACAAGGTTGAATCCCTTAAAGTCAAACTAAATGCGAGAAGTATGGCCTCCGATAAAAAAAAAGCAAGATGTTTTTAAATAGATGATTAGGTTGAATTATAGTTTTAATTAATGATATAATAGCCATTTTAATTTATACTAATTGATTAAAATGTCAAATTTGTCTTTTGAAGCTATTAAGTCTGGTCTTAAACCAATAACAAGCTATAATTTAGATTTATTATTGCACAAAAAAAAGAATGAACACTTTGTAGCTTATCGCCTCGATAACAGAGATGTCATCTTAAAAAAAACCTCAGGATTATGGCGTTTTTTTATAGAGAAAATAAAAAGTAAGGCACTAGTTTCATCGACTCTTCAGGAAAATTTATCCGAGTTGACTAATTGTATTCATGAGATGAACCCAAGTGATCCTGCTTTAGAAAAGCTAATCCGCGTCACTAATGTTCTTTACCACGAACAGTTATCCAGATTACCTGAGTGTTTAGTTGAAAGACCTAAGTGGGAACAAATTTCTAATAATCACCCATCCGACTTAAAATACTTAAGTTCACTTTTAAAAGATGACAACCAAAAAAATTTAGCAAAGCTTTTAATAGGATCGAAGCAAGGTGATCATTTTATATTTAAAAAAGGCCATTGTGAAAAAGTAACTTCATTGAAACAAAAATTGAGTTACTTTTTTTCCTCTCACTATCAAAAAAAGCAACTTAAGATAGCTATTAAAACTTTTGTAGAGCAGCTGGAAAAAAAATCCAATCCAAGCGACAAATACCAATCTCTTGTTTTACAACATATATTTTTTGATAAACTCTGTAAGATGAAAGGGGTGTTTAATCCAAGTTGGATTTCAGAAAACAGTAAATTAGAACAAGCATTAAGCCCTGAACACATAATAATCAGAAATCAGTTAGAGACTTGCACTCAGTTAGATCCTAATTTTACTAACAAAATTTCTTTTTCCTCTTTAAAACCTATCAGCGATTTTATTCACAATGAGGAGGGTCTTAAAAAAATTGGGCTTAATCCTGAACAACCCCTTGAGAGTTTTGTCAGAAAAACGGGTGATTTATTTTTAAAATACCGTGAACTAGAAGCTGATTTAGCGAATAAACTAGGAGTTGCATTACCTCGTATGGGTAAAGGATCTTCAGGTACCTATCTGATTTATGGTCGCAATGGAAAAAAACATTTCCCAATAGGCATTAACAAACCAGATGATGAGGGACCAAGAGCTGAAAATAACCCCAATCTCCTAGGAAGACTTAAGCGATACATATGGTTTTTAAAAAACCGTAGCGGTTTAGAAGTTGGCCAAGAATCTAAAACTGAAGAGACTGTTTACTTTTTAGCTAGTCATTACGGAAATGATAATGTGCCACCTACATCAATCCAATTATTTAAGAGTCACCAATATTTTCGATCTAGTGTCAAACGAGGATCCTTTCAAACAATGATACCTCATTGTGAAGAGGCTGCCGATTTTCTAAATGTTAATTATCCACTGTTTGGTGATCGTCTTCGTATTAATTTAGAAAAATTGCCTGATAGACTTTGGAAATGGGCTATCAAATATTTAAAAATTAATAAAGAACCCTTGGAAACGTCTTTTAAACGAAAAATTCCAGAGAACCTTTACCGCAACATGGCAAGTCTTGATTTTCGTATTCGTAATATTGATCGCCATTTCGGCAACTGGATGATCTATAAAGCACCAAAAATTGCAAAAACCCTTGAAGATAAGGTCTTCAATATCATTTTTAAAAGTGAAATGAATGACTATGGCGATCGCATCGCCTTAATTTGTATAGATAATGCAAGCGCTCTTCCTTACGAAGCAGCTAAAGGCTATTTATCACAACGTCATATGTTTGGATTTACCAGAATGCCACAAAGTAAAGCTTGCTTTACACAATCTGAAAAAGCTCAATTTTTCGATGAAAATAAAAATCAAGAAGCTTTGGAAATCATTGCCGTTAATCACCTGAAAGAGTTTTATTTTTATCATGAAAAGCAAATACACTCAGTCGCCATTAAGCTTTTAAAAGTGTTAAACCAGCCTGAACTATGGGCATCCGTTTGCAATCAAATAGCTTTGGAAGTAGCTGAGAATCCTAAAAAGCAATCAATGTATGAAAATAAATTGCATCTACTTTTAAAGAAATTAAGCACTTATAATAACTTCAATATCGCTCTAAGCAAACTCCAAGATCATTCGATCGAAGAAATTGCATTGATTAAAACAGAGAACCAATGTCAACAGATCTTAAAAAAAGCGCGCTCGAAGACATAGCTATAACTAAAGAAGAGTTGTTATATTATAACCGCAGAGGACTTATTCCTGGTCCTTCAGAGACAGAGAAAGAGTTTATTGAGCGTGTAAAAACTCTTAATGAAAAAAAAATTCCTACTAATTGTCTCTGTTTTTATAAAAGCCTCAAACTGACTCAGTCGGCTTTAGACATTGCTCCAGATTGGCTTAATATCGAATGGAAAAAAATGGCTCCTTGGCATGGAGCAGTAACTGTTATAGAAGATCGAAGCGTTACTGTCGAGTTATCAGCTTTGTTATTCAAAAGACAAAAAGGTCTCTTATTTTATCGCCAAGAGGAAATATTAGCTCATGAAATAGCTCATGTAGGCCGCATGGCCTTTGATGAGCCCATTTTTGAAGAATACATAGCATCTCAAATGGCTCCTACGTCAATTAGACGATTTTTAGGGGCACTATTAGAGAAACCTTGTGAAATCTATACACTTTTAATATCAGTTGTTGCTTTGTGGACTTATTTTATTATTGAGCTATTGGGAAATAGCTTATCTGCTTATTTATTTTACTTTTTAGCAACAATACCCATAGCAGTTATAGCCAAGGGTACTGTTAGACAAGTCAAAAGAAATAGAATGTTTAAAAAATGTTTAGAAAATCTGCAAAAAATTGTGCATGATAAAGCTAAATTTGTTTTGTATCGATTGACTGATAAGGAAATTAAAAATTTTTCAGAAACTAGTCCCAATTATATTCTTCGTTATCTGGAAAAACAACGTAATCAATCTCTTCGCTGGTGCTTACTTGACCTTGCTTATTTTGCACAATACTGTTTAAAGCCTCTTTCACATTTTGAATAACAGGATGCCATTTGTTAGACTCTGTTTGACGAAATAAACGAACACTTGAATACCACTGAGATTGATCCCCTTGCATCATCCAGCGCCAACTAGCAGGCTTTGATAATAAACCCCAAACCGGCTTTCCCATAGCTGCTGCTGTTTGCAACATGGCTCCATCGACACAAATCATTAAGTCCATAGAATCAATAACTGCTAATCTCTTTCTCCAATCGTTTAAATTATCGCTTGTATCAATCATGGTCGATAATGTCATTTCGTTACCACTATCACCCATTTGAAGAGAATAAAATTGAATGCCTTGTATGTCTAATAAAGGCTTTAGTTCTTCAAATGGTATTGAAAAGCTATAAAAGGGGCTATCCGTTGAATTCCAAACGATGCCAACTTTAAATTTTGGACTTTGATAAAGCTGAGACATCTTATCTTTCAATAATCTATCAGATAACAAATATGGCTCTGAAGTGTAGACCTGCTTCATTTCTTCTTGGAAAAAACTTGGCAGGCAACTCAAAGGAATTTGAAGATCAAAATGTTCATCTTCATCAAGCGAATCAAGAATAATTGTTTTAATAGTCGATTGTGTGAGCATTTGAGCCATTTCAACCGGTGGTCTAAAATAGACTTTAAATCCTTTTTGATTAAGGCAATTTATATATCTGATAAATTGAATAAGATCTGGAATTGATTCGTTTGTTGTGACAAGTACTTTAGATTGATTTGCCCTATTTTTATTTAAATCAGTAACTTGAATTAAACGCTCATCGATTATTTTTTCAGAGGGTATCGTGTCTTCGTAGGTATTTATAATCGATAGATCAAATCGAGTGCAGCAACTATCAAATTGCGGAGCAAAAACATAACCTTCAAGATAGGTTAAAATAGCTTGATACGGCTGACCAATATTTTCATAAGCGATACCCAAACCATCATATGCTGGTATCAATTGAGGATCTTGGCTCAGTCCACTTTTAAAATTAGTTATTGCTGCTTGCCATTTAGATTGAGATGATAAAAGAATTCCAATGCCCCAATAGGGTTTAGCATATCCTTTGTTGTAATCTATAGCTTTGACGTATTTTGTCATTGCATCTTCATTATTGCCTTCTTGATAGCTTTTCAATCCCATTTTAAAATAGGCGTCAGAAGCCATCGCTTGAGATGCATCAATTGATTCATCGGCAAAAGCGTTTAGACAAAAAAATGATAAGACTAAGAACAACCGTTTCATGGATTTGTCTTATACAATTAAGAAGTTTACTTGTTAAGTAAACTTTTGGACACGGTGATGATAGCGCACATTTTGAAGATATTCTTTAGGAATTTCTGTAAGAAAACGGCTAGGCCTCATGTACCTGAATGTTCCCCATAGAAAACGCGATTGTGCAGCAGTTAAGTAAAGAACCTCTTTAGCTCTTGTCATACCCACATAACAAAGTCTGCGCTCTTCTTCTATAGCTTCGTAAGATCCACGGCAATTAGCATGAGGGAATAAGTCTTCTTCCATACCAACTAAAAAGGCAACGTCAAATTCTAAGCCTTTTCCATTGTGCAAAGTCATTAAATTGACTTTATCATCTCCTTGCTGATTAGCATTAGCATCGGCTTTTAAGGAAAGCTCTTCTAAAAATGCCTGTAAAGTAGGCTCTTCTGTAGTTAGTTCCCACTCTGCCGCTTTTGAGATAAGTTCATCTAAATTCTCTTTTCGCTCTTCATAAGATTCTTTATCATCTTTTAGATATCCTAAATAGCCAGACAATCTAATGGCTTCGACGACAAGCTCTCTTACAGATCCACTAGCTGCAACAACTCGCAACTCACGTATGAGCTCAACGAAATTTTTAAGACCTTCGCGCTGTTTTAAACCTAAACGAGCATTGGGCAAAATTGTTTCTTGATTCACAAGAGCTGTACAAAACTCCATAACATTTTTCTTTTGAATGTCTGCTTCTAAACAGATTTTATCTAAAGTGGCAGCGCCAATTCCCCTTTTTGGGATATTGACAGTTCGTAAAAATGAAATGAGGTCTGAACCACTGTAAGCTAATCGAATAAATCCAAGAATATCTTTGATTTCTCGCCTTTGATAAAAAGAAACGCCGCCAATAATCTGGTAAGGAATACCCCTTCGTAACAAAGCATCCTCAAAAGCTCGAGACTGAAAGTTAGTCCGGTAAAATATCACCATTTCATTAAATGAAATGGTTGAATTTTCTTTTTGCTGACAAATTTGGTTCACAACAAAATCGGCTTCCATACGTTCATCTTCGCCGATGTAAACACTAATTTTTTCACCTTGACCGCGATCGCTCCATAGTCTTTTTTCTAAACGATTTCGGTTGTGAACAATCAAACTGTTGGCTGCGTCCAAAATATTACTACGGCTGCGATAGTTTTGTTCTAAGCGGACGAGTTTAGCGCCGGGATAATCTTTTTGAAAATCAAGGATATTGCGAATATTGGCACCACGCCAAGAGTAAATCGATTGATCGGGATCTCCAACAACAAAAATATTGCCGCTTTTGGCTACCAGTAATTTTGCCATAATGTATTGAGCATGATTTGTATCTTGATACTCGTCGATATGCAAAAACTGCCAGCGATCTTGATATTGTTCCAAAACCTGAGGATGGTCTTGAAATAATTTCGTTGTCAAATAAAGTAAGTCATCAAAATCAACTGCATTGCACTCTTTTAAACGCGTTTGATACAACCTATACACTTGTGGGAAAACTTGCTCGACTGGTGAATCACCAGAGCTGTCCACCTCATCAAACGATTGCATTTGATTTTTAGCGTTAGAGATCATTCCAGCAAAAGCTCTTGGAGAATAATCTTTATTTTTAAGATTCAATGTATCAAGACAGGTTCTAATTAATTTTTCAGCATCATCTGCGTCATAGATTGTAAAATCAGGATTGTAACCAAGATGTGCTATGGATTCGCGCAGAATTTTAGCACCGATGCTATGAAATGTTGTAATTGATACATAAGAGTTTGTTAACTTGCGCACACGTTCTAACATTTCATGTGCAGCTTTATTAGTGAATGTCAAAGCCAAAATGGCAGACGGACTCACGCCCTCTCGCATCAATCTAGCGATGCGGTAAGTTACAATACGTGTTTTGCCCGAACCAGCTCCTGCTAATACAAGCAAGGGTCCTTGGAAATGGCATACAGCTTGATATTGCTCTTGATTGAGCAGCTTACTTAATTCTTGATCCATAGTCTTTGAATAATATTAGCATATCAGTTTGAAAAAAAGCTGTTAAAATTTATAAGAAAAGGATGCTCAAATTGATTATAGTTTCCTTATTTATTCCTTTAATGGCTTTTGCAAAAATTGAATTAGGTATTGATCGTCTTTTAAGCGATCAAAAATACTTTGAATTAGTTCATAATAAACGCGTTGGACTTGTTACAAATCATACAGCCTTAACTGGTAACTTAGAATCTTCGATTGATCAGTTGATGAAATCAACTGATCTTCAAGTTGTCGCATTGTTCTCACCAGAGCATGGTCTCAATGGACAATCCCATGCCAATGACGAAGTCGATTACCAAAACCACAACTATTCCATACCTGTTTATTCTTTGCATGGTAAGACTCGAAGACCCACAACTGATATGTTAAAAGACATCGATGTACTCATATTCGATATTCAAGATATCGGTTCGAGGTCATATTCCTATTGCTCGACCCTATTTTATGTCATGGAAGAAGCTTCTAAACATAATATCAAAGTGATAGTGACTGATAGGCCAAACCCCATGGGTGGGTTGATAGTCGATGGCCCAATGATGGAAGAGCAGTTCAGATCTTTTTTAGGGTATATTAATGTACCCTATTGTCACGGCATGACAATAGGGGAACTCGCTCTTCTTTTTAATCATGAATACAAAGTGGGTTGTAAGCTGACAGTTATACCAATGCGCGGCTGGAAAAGAAGTATGAGTTTTAGAGATACGGGCTTAACCTGGGTACCAACAAGTCCTCAAATCCCAGAAATGGACACCCCATTTTTTTATCCAACAACGGGTGGGATATTAGGAGAGTTACATATCGTAAACATTGGTATAGGATATACGCTTCCCTTTAAAATTGTAGGCGCCCCTTGGATTAATGCAGAAAAATTTGCTGCAAAACTCAATGCTCAACACTTTGATGGCGTCTATTTTCAGCCATTTCATTTTCGACCATTTTTTGGAGCGCACAAAATGAAAAATTGCCAAGGTGTGCGCATCGTCATTACGGATGAAAAACGGTTTTTACCTATCACAACTCAATTTTTAATTGTTGGTATTTTAAAATCTATGTACCCAAAACAATTTAAAGAGGGTTTAGAAAAAGCCAAATCTCAACAAAAGTTACTTCAAAAAATTAATGGAACAGATGAAGTCATGCGCATAATTTCTGAAGAAAAATATGTCATTTATGCCTTAAAAAAGATCTGTGACGATGCTCGAGTGTCTTTTCTGCCCATTCGAAATCAATACCTTATCGCCGAATATAAAAATTAAAATAATTATTTTATTTAAATTTGGCACTTCATTGTGTTTTGTGCTAAATACAGCGCGATAGCTATTGACAGAAACAAAAAAACTCGCTTAAAATAGTTTTTCCAACAACTTTTCTTCCCTTCAACAAGGAATCCATACAACAGGAGAGACCTCATGGCTACTATTAAGCCCTTAGGCAATCGTGTTCTAGTCAAACGTTCAAAAACAAGAGCTTCTAAAGGTGGTATCTTACTTCCTGAATCAGCACAAGAAAAGCCCAAAGAGGGTGAAGTGATGGCTGTAGGTGAAGGAACGACTAATGACAACGGACAATTACAAACTTTAACAGTAAATGTGGGCGATCGCGTTCTTTTTTCTTCTTACGCAGGCACTGAAATTAAACAAAATGAGAGCGAAGAAGAGCTTCTTATTTTAACCGAAGACGATATTTTGGGAATTTTGGCCTAATCTTTAAGGAGATAAATAACCATGTCAAAAATGATGCAATTTACTGAAGAAGCTCTCAACTCACTACTCGAGGGTGTTAAACAACTAGCCAAGGCTGTTGCAGTGACATTGGGGCCTAAAGGTCGCAATGTTGTAATCAAAAAAAGTTTTGGTTCTCCCCTGTCTACAAAAGACGGCGTGACTGTTGCCAAAGAAATTAATCTTAAAGCTAAATTTCCAAATATGGGCGCACAGCTCGTTAAAGAAGTAGCTTCTAAAACATCAGATATTGCTGGTGATGGAACAACTACAGCTATTGTTTTAGCAGAAGCGATATTCAGCGAAGGCGTTAAAAACGTTGTAGCTGGCGCCAATCCGATGAGTGTAAAAAAGGGTATTGAAAAAGCTGTTGAAGCGATGACTAATGCTTTAACAAAACTTGCAGCCCCTGTCAAAACACCTCAAGAAGTTGAACAAATCGCAACCATATCAGCAAACAACGATCCAGACATTGGTGCGACAATTGCACAAGCAATGCAAAAAGTTGGCAAAGATGGAATCATCACTGTTGCTGAAGCTAAAGGTATTGAAACAACATTAGATGTCGTTGAAGGTATGCAATTTGATAAGGGTTATGTATCCCCTTACTTCATAACCAATGCAGATACAATGAGCGTTGAGCTTGAAAATTGCTTTATACTTGTCACTGATCAGAAGATATCTACTGCAAAAGAGCTTATACCTATACTTGAAAAAGTAATGGAAAAAGGCCCTCGTCCATTCTTAATTATTGCAGAAGATGTTGACGGCGAAGCTTTAGCAACACTTGTTGTAAATAAGTTAAAAGCTAACTTACCTATCTGTGCTGTCAAAGCCCCTGGCTTTGGAGATCGCAGAAAGTCAATGCTTGAAGATATTGCAACATTAACTGGTGCAACAGTTGTCACTCAAGATGTGGGTCTTGTTTTAGAAGATGTTGGCTTGGATGTTTTAGGAAGAGCTAAAACAATCAAAGTTAAAAAAGAAGAAACTACAATTATTGATGGCGCTGGCGATTCGAGTAAAGTCAAAGCTCGTGAACAACAATTACGTGGTGAAATTGCCAAAACAAGCTCTAACTACGATCGCGAAAAATTAGAAGAGCGATTAGCTAAACTCGTAGGTGGAGTTGCTGTCATCAATGTTGGTGCAGCCACAGAAACTGAAATGAAAGAAAAAAAAGCACGCGTTGAAGATGCTTTGCATGCAACAAGAGCTGCTGTTAGTGAAGGGATTGTTCCAGGTGGAGGCGTTGCGTTATTACGTGCCGTTCGTTCTTTAGAAAATTTAAAACTCGAAGGCGATGAAGCCATCGGTGTTGAAATTATTCGTAAAGCAGCTTTTGCGCCAGCTATAGCAATTGCCAATAACTGTGGAATGCAAGGTAACTTAGTTGCTGAAAAAGTCTTTGAAAAAGAAGGTGCTTTTGGCTACAACGGCTTAAAAGACATCTATTGCGACTTAATTGAAGCTGGTGTTATAGACCCCGTCTTAGTCACTAAAACTGCTTTAATTAATGCTGCATCGATTGCAGGATTGCTTTTAACTACTGCTGCCATGATCACTGATAAACCAAAACCTAAATCTGCCAATGCCGCTCCTGCTATGGATGGCATGGGAGGAATGGGCGGTATGGGTATGGGTGGCATGGGCGGTATGGATTTCATGTAACTTGATTGAGGGAGCTTTTTAAGCTCCCTTATTTGAACGCGGATAATATCTATGCCAACTTATGACTATAATTGTAAAGCTTGTGGAAAATCATGTGAATTTCGCCAAAGTATTACAGCAGAACCCATAACGCTATGTCCTCATTGTCACAAAGACACACTTGAAAGAGGCGTTGGTGGTGGATCTGCTATACTACGTTTTACTGGAAGCGGTTTTTACATTACAGATTATGCCAATCCATCAAAAGACGATTCTGAAAAATGCGGATGTGGCAAAAACAAATGTGAAAAATAAGTTAAAAATCCCATTTACAAGGGGTTTTCATTTGCAAAAATGAAATGCAGACCAACACTCTTCTTCAATTTCGCTTATATATTCACCATAACGATCAACACACTCTTGTAAGTATTTTGAGCGGTTTTGCTCTAAAATTCCGGAAACAAGAAAATGTCCTGGTAATTGATGCAATTGCTTCAATGAATTCCATGCAACTGTCTGTTCTGATGGAATCATATTAATTAAAAAAAGATATTCATTTGATTCTGAAGCATTGAAAACAAAATCTTCAGGTTCTGTCCATACAATAGAATTTAAACCATTTAATTCAGCATTAGATTGAGCATGTTCCAAAGCATCATTATCAATATCAATACCGATTACTTTTTTTGCGCCACAAGCTAAAGCTACGATACTTAAAATGCCAGAACCGCAGCCGATATCTATCACTGTTTTACCTTGAACCATCCCCTTCATCATTTGCATCATTAAACGCGTAGTTGGATGAGAGAGATCCCCAAATCCAGGACCTGGTAATAATTTTAAAGCAGGTGCAGGATGATCAATTAATTCTTGTTCAAATAAATTAATGTAAAGATAGCCATTATTATAACCTGGTGAAAAAGTTTCCCATTGATTTTCCCAATCAATAAAAGGAGTGCCGATTTCAGAAATTTCTTTAATCGATTTCAATTCTTTAGCAAATGGAAGTTTATCCATTTCACCATAGAGTTTCACCTCACCAGTTGATGGATCTGAAAGACTATAAGGATTTTGCAAACCTTGTCTTTTCAGCTCTTCAAGAGCGTCTTCTTCTTTATAACCAGTTTCTAATAAACAGCATAAATGGGGCATTTAATTTAAATCTCCTTAACCCGAAGGGAACAAATTAAATAATAGTTTTTTAAATGTCATCTAATAAAATTTAATTTAGTAATTTTTCCAAAACGACGGCATAAATAATAATAGAATTACAAAGAATTCTAAACGTCCAATGATCATTAAAAAAGATGAAAAAAACAGTCCAAAACTAGATAAGAATGCAACTGACTCAGTTGGTCCCGCAGCTCTAAAGCCTAAACCGACATTACTTATCATGCTACCAGTTAAAGTAAATGCAGTTTGTAAATCGAGACCTTCTAAAAGATAAACAAATGTGCCAAGTAATATCGATGCAATAAATATAAAGAAGAATGCATAAACCATTGTTGTCATCTGACGAGTCACTGGTTGATGATTGATATGAAAAACGCTAATACGTTCTGGTCTGTAAATTGAGTTCATTTTTGTTTTGAATAAACCAAATAAAAGATAGGTGCGTATAGTTTTTAAACCACCCGATGTTGATCCCGACATACCTCCTAAAAACATACTCATTAATAAAATCATTTGGCTTAAATAAGGCCAAAAATTGTAATTAACGATTGAAAAACCAGTTGTCGACAAGAAAGAAATTGTTTGAAAACAACCTAAGCGGACAGCATCAGAATAACTTACATCGAATGACGAACCATTTAAAAAATAAACGAAAGTATTTTTGATATTTAGAATAACAACAGATGAAAATACAACGCATATTATCAAATAACAAAGTAATTCAACATCCTTTAAACGGCGAAATTGTTTTCTGATTAAAAAGTAATATAAAGAAAAATTTAAACTACCTAAAAACATGAAAATGATAATTATCCATTCCACAACAGGGCTTGAATAAGATGCTATATTCGAATTGCGAACACAAAAACCACCAGTTGATACAGTTGAAAAAGCAATGCAAATCGCATCAAAAAATGAAAGTTCTTGGTTGAAAATTTCTAATAAGACAATTTGCAAACCTGTTAAAGCAAGATAAATCGAACATGTTAAGCGAGCAGTTTGACGAATGCGAGGTGCAACTCCATCTTTAACAATACCTGTAGCTTCCGCTTGAAATAAAAGTTTTGCACCCATACCAAGTGCTGGAAGCACTGCAATAAATACTAGCACAACACCTATACCACCAATCCATTGCATAAAACTGCGCCAAAACAGAAGCCCTTTCGGAACAGCCTCAATACCTTCAAACAAAATCTGTCCATTAGTAAAATCTCGAACAGGCTTTACAGTACCGTAATAACTATAGTGCGCTGGTGGGGTATCTAAAACTGTGAATTCAATTGGTATTTCATTTTTTGAATGAGATTCATAATGTTTAGGGCAAAGTATTGTAGCGCCCGCAGTTGTTAAACCAGACGTTGCCTCAAAATAGGCTTGAGAATAACTTTTTAGCGTTTGGCTAAAAACAAACGGCAGTGCAGCAAATAAAGGAGATAATAGCCAAATGAGTGCAACTAATAACAAACCTTCTTTACGAAATAATTTTCCTTGGGCTGTACGACCGACTAAATAAAGACCTCCAGCACAAAAAGTCGTTATAACAATTGTTTTGACAAATGCCCACGTGGAGTGCCCATAACCTGGATGTTCGGTTCCTGGAATGTAATCAAAATGAACAGAAACAATGAGGGGTATAATCAGCACAATTGAAAATGCAAATAAATAGCGGCTAAAAATTTTTGCAATTTCAGGCCAACGCATTAGAATAACTCTTGTAGTTCTGATGCATATCTAGGATGGGTAATTGCAATAACTGTATCCCCCGGAGATAAAACACATTGACCATTGGCAATTAAAATACGCCCGCGATTTTGAATGACTGCAAACAAAAAATCTTTTGGTAAATAAGGACCCATTTCAGCAATAGGAATTCCTGTAATTTTACAATCTTGAGAGATTTTAATTTCCATTACTTCGGCTTGATCATTGTAAAATGAAACAGCAGAATTTACATTGTCAGAGCTAATCATGGCCAGTATCTGATTTTCACAGCTCATTCTTGGTGAAAAAACATGAGACACTCCCATGTTTTTTGCGATATTCATCTGTCTTGTATCAGCAAGTGAGACCATGACTTGTTTACAGCCAGAAGCTATGGCTAAATTAGCAGCTAATAAATTGACCTCATCGCGTTTTGTAGTCGCTATAAAAGCATCTGCACAATCAACGCGCTCAGAGTTATAAAAATCAATATTCAATCCATTTTGATGAATTATGACAGCTTTTAATAATGTTTCGCTCAGTTCTCTACAACGCGCAGCATCTTTATCGATTATCCGTACATGAACACCTAATTGCAAAAGCAGTTCAGCTAAATGACAATTGATTAAAGTTCCACCAATCAAAATCACTGAACGTGCTTTTTCTTGTTGAATCCCTAAAAAATAATGCAACGTTAACATAACTGTCGTCTCACCAATAAAAGTCACCTCATCACCTGGTATTAAATGATCCTTGCCATGAGGAAAAATAACGTTTTCTTGGTTATCAAGTCCTGCACCTTTTTCAGAATTTCGGCGTATTAAGCCAACGACAATACCATGTGGTAATTCAAGTTTTTCAAGAGGTATATGCCCTTTTTTCCAATGACTAGGTATCGGTAAAGTGATCATTTGAACCGCACCATGCGCAAAATTTTGAACAAAAATTGCTCCTGGATACAGCAAAGATTTGTAAAAGTCTCTGGCAACTAACAGCTCAGGACAAATGAGATGGTCTGCATAAAATAAGCGGCTAAAATCAAGTCGCATCGAATTAATGTAATTTGATGAGTGCACACGAGCCAGTGTTCTTGGGAAACCCAATTGTTTAGCAATAGTGCAGGCAACCAAATTAACTTCGTCGTTATTAGTAAATGCTAATAAAAGATCTGGTGCATGCTGCACCAGATCTTCAAGAATTTTCCAGTTAGTCCCAGAGCCGACTTTAATTGCCAAATCGAGATTTTGTGAGGCTTTGTGGAGTTTATTTTTATCGTGATCAATAAGAAATACGCTATTGCCTTTTTGCGAGACAAGTGCTGCAATATGCATACCGATATCCCCGGCCCCAACAATGACAATATTCATTTTTAAAATCCTTTTTAGAGTTCTATTCTAAACCAAAAAAAGCTTCAGAGCAAAGATTTTTACTCGATTGTCTTGCTTAAAAACCAAGCCATTACCTATTATACTCCACTTATTTGCACTGGTAGCTCAACTGGATAGAGTACCCGGCTACGAACCGGGCGGTTAGAGGTTCGAGCCCTCTCCGGTGCAAATCTTTCTCTTATGGAACTATACGTTTTCCCCTCTGGTCCTTTTTCGACCAACGCTTATTTACTCGGATTTCCTGAAACAGGAATAGCTTGTCTTATTGACCCAGCTCCAGATTGCTTCGATGATGTTTGTCATGTTCTTAACACCAAAAAATGGATGTTAAAAAAGATTTTACTGACGCATTCTCATTGGGATCATTTTGGTGATCTTGCAAAATTCAAAAGTAAATTTAATGTACTAGTTGCTGTTCATCCTGCTGATAAAGGCAATTTAATTAAGCCTGGTAGCGATGGTCTACCTTGTTTCATAGCCATGCAAGCAGTTGTACCCGATGATGATTTAATCGATGGTCAAGTCATCGACATTGAATCGACAAAGTGGTTGGTGATTCATACACCGGGTCATTCTCCAGGATCAATTTGTCTTTATTGCAAAGAAGCTGGTATTTTAATAAGCGGTGATACTTTATTTAAAGGATCAATAGGTAATCTTTCATTTCCTACATCGAATCCAGATGCGATGTGGCCCTCTTTGAAAAAATTGGAAGCTCTTCCCAAAGAGACCATATTTTATCCAGGACATGGAGAGCATTCAACAATTGGTGCTGAATCTTGGTTAAAAGACGCCGAAAAAATCTTCAAAATAAATTAATTTTTAATATATTTAACTCATAGGAGTTCATAACGATGGGATCACTAGTCGGACAAGAGGCGCCTAATTTTTGCGTTCAAGCCGTTGTTGATGGAGAGATTTTTGATAATTTTTCTTTAGCAGATCACAAAGGTAAATACATCATACTGCTTTTTTATCCATTGGATTTTACATTTGTTTGCCCAACTGAGTTGCACGCTTTTCAAGAAAAATTAAGTGAATTTCAAGAAAGAAATGCTTTAGTAATCGGATGTTCTATCGATAGTCCCTATTGTCATATGGCTTGGTTAAAGACACCGAAATCTACAGGAGGTATCGAAGGAATCCATTTCCCACTAATTTCTGACTTAAATAAACAGGTCGCAAAACTTTATGATGTCTTGAATGAAGATGCAGGAGTTGCATACCGTGGTTTATTTTTGATTGATAAAGATGGTGTGATACGTCATATGACAATTAATGATTTAGCAATTGGTCGATCAGTTGATGAGGCTTTGCGGGTTCTAGATGCTTTATTATACCACGAAAAACACGGCGAAGTGTGCCCTGCTAACTGGAGTAAAGGATCTAAAGGCTTTAAACCAACACAACAAGGTCTAAAGGATTTTTACGTAGAGGTTTAGTAAATAACGATGAATAAAGAGGCTTTTTTCCAAAAATCACGCCAAGGAACAAGCCTCTTATTTGTCGTTTTTTTTCAGCTCATAACGAGCTGTACAAACGTTACAACTCCTTTTGAATTAGCCCCCATATGTCCAGATACATCTTGGTTATCTCCTAATTTAGAAAATACTGAGGTCACATCTTGCAACCAACCTGTTTACCCTAATAAAGAAATACCTTTGGGATTATGTCAACTTGTTGACATAGGTTTAGAAAATAGCGTTCTAACAAGACAAACATGGGCTTCTGCCCGTATTGCAGCAGCACAATACGCAGAAGAGTTATCAAACTATTATCCCGACGTCAACCTTCAAGGAACTCTAAGCCGCGCCAAAACTCCTACATTTGGCGGATTTAGCTCAGGCGATGCCGTTGAAACGACATTACTTACAACGTACGGCCCTCAACTTACCTTAAGTTATTTGTTGCTGGATTTTGGACAAACTAAAGCTGCCAGTGAAGCATTGCGTCAAACTCTTTTAAATGCTAATTGGACGCACAATCGGCAAATTCAAACTGTAATTCAAAATATCGCATCGGATTACTTTAATTATGTATTTACACAAGAACAACTCCAAGCTAGCGAAGCCAATCTAAAAGATGCAAACACTAATCTTCAAGCTGCTGAACAAAAACATATCATGGGTATATCGGATATCTCTGATGAACTATCTGCTAAAACTCAACGGGCACAGATCTTACTCACGGTGTTAAACGATCGCCAAGAGATGCAAGATGCATTAGCTCAACTGTTGAATGATTTAGGTGTTCCGTCAGACATACCCGTCAAATTAGAGTCATTGCCAGAAGATCCTCCTATTGAAAATGCCTGTAAGAATATTCAACAGTATTTGGCAGAAGCTTATTCACTAAGGCCCGATTTAATGGCTGCTCGGTCCGATTTGATGTCCAAAAAAGCTAATTTATCTGCTGCTAAACGAGCGACAAATCCAACCCTTTCTTTTAGTGGCACAGGTGGTCGTACATTTTATGCCAAAGGCTATCATGATGATTATGATTACGACTCTGTACTGACGTTAAGTATACCTTTGTTTAAGGGATTTTACTATCGCAACCAAGTCAAACAAGCCAAAGCGACTCTTGAACTTTCAAGAGCCACGTTAGCTCAATTAGAGCTAAGTGTTAGCTATGACGTCGTCACAAGCTACCGCAATCTTTTAATTGCAAAAGAACAAATTCATGCAGGCAAAGACTATCTGGTCGCAGCACAAAAGTTTTATGCAGCCGCGCTAAGTAAATATAGAGCAGGCACAACAGATTTCACAACACTAATGGCAGCACAAGCAAGTCTTGCTAATGCAAGATCAGCTTATGTCAATGCTAAATCTAATTGGTACATAGCACTTAAAGAATTAGCTTATTCTACCGGTAGCCTTTCACCCCAATCGTGTAAAATTCAACCTTGTCTAGAGTAAGGAAGCGATTATGTCTAATAAAGGTTTTTTTCGAAATATCTGTACACTTACAGTATTCTTAATATTGGTGGGGTGTTCGCAAAAACAAGTTGCCCTACCAAGACCTGCTCCATATGTAACTGTAGTAAAGGCCCAATCAAAAGACGTTCCTTATTACATTGACGCCATTGGCCAAGCCTCAGCCTATGTCACAGTTAATTTAGTACCACAAGTAACTGGCATTCTGACTCATTCATATTTTATCCAAGGCCAAAAAGTGAGGGCTGGTGATCTTTTATTAACTATAGATGACCGATCTTACGTTGAAGCGTTAAAGCAAGCAGAAGGGCAACTTCAAGAAAACCAAGCGAATTTGGATTATAACCAACAGGTAGTAAAAAGTTATGCAGGTTTACTTAAGGATGAATACGTTTCTAAACTCAACTACCAGCAATTTCAGTCCAATGTTGTCGTTACAGAAAGTTTAGTTAAACAATCACAAGCAGCAGTAGAAACTGCAATGATTAATTTGAGTTATACCAAAATTTTTGCCCCATTTGATGGTGTTATCGGGATACAAATTATTGATAATGGAAATTTAGTTACTGCTGGTCAAACAAACCCAATTGCCGTCATCAATCAAGTGACACCGATAAGAGTTCAATTTGCAGTCCCCGAACGTTTTTTTTCCGATGTTAAAAAATATTACCATACAAATCCACTAATGGTCGTAGCAACGATTCCTGGAACTACGATTAGTTACACTGGTGTCATGTCTTTTTTAGATAATGCGATAAATGCGCAAACAGGCACTTTTATTGTTAAAGGAACATTTAAAAATGAAGATCAAGCTTTATGGCCTGGGCAATATGTAGATGTAAATTTAATTTTGTATACTATACCGAAAGCAGTATTAGTACCCTCTGAGGCCATTAAACTTGATACTCAAGGCAACTATGTTTTTGTCGTTGATGAAAATCAAGTAGCAGAAAAACGAGTTGTTACTCTTGGTCAAATTCAAGGAAATGAAACCGTAATTTTAACAGGTCTTAATGTTGGTGAAACTATTGTAGTTGAAGGGCAGCTTGGTGTCATACCGGGACAGACAGTGCAAATCAAATCATCAGCGGCTAAAAAATGAATATATCTTCCCCGTTTATCAAACGACCTATAATGACAACTCTTGTTATGCTAGGTTTTGTTTTTTTTGGTTTTTTTGCCTACAAGCTTTTACCAGTTAGTGATCTTCCAAGTGTTGACTATCCAACAATTACTGTAAAAGCTGCTAATCCTGGCTCTAACGCGCAAACAATGGCAGCAACTGTTGCTACACCATTAGAAAAACAGTTCATGACAATTCCTGGCATCTTCAGCGTGATATCAACGAGCACTTCTGGCCAGACACAAATTAGTTTAACATTTGATCTTGATAAAGACATCAATGCGGCAGCAACGGATGTTTCTGCCGCTATCACCCAAGCATCGGGATATTTACCGACAACGATGCCTACTCAACCTACATACCAAAAATTTAACCCCTCAGATTCTCCTATTATATTCATGGGCATATCATCAGAAACCATGAGTATGGGCGAGCTTTATAATTGGGCAAATACCGTTGTTGCACAACGGCTGTCTATTCTTAGCGGTGTCTCAAATGTAACAGTATATGGATCAAAACAAGCTGTACGAATAAAACTAAATCCCGACATCATTAGCTCCATGAACTTAGGGATTGATACAGTGGCACAATCTATTGTTGATGCCACCCAAAATTTACCAGGCGGGCAAGTTTATAATAAATCGTCTAATTTAACACTTGAACCGGACGGTCAATTAGAAAAAGCAAAACAATATCAAGAAGTCATCGTTGCTTATCAAAATGAATCGCCAGTTAAAGTGAAAGATATCGGCCGAGCCTACGACAGTACCGAAGAAGAAAATTTATACATAAATTATTGGAACTCTTCGCAAGGTACAAAACCGACTATCATGATTGCAGTCACAAAACAAGGCGGAAGTAACACCGTAGCTGTTTGTAAAGCCATAAAGGATTTGGTTCCAGAACTTGAAAAACAATTACCTCCATCGGCATCATTAGATGTCGTTTACGACACGTCAGAGCGTATAAAGCTTTCCTTAATCGATGTAGAAGAAACATTATTGATAGCATTTATATTAGTCGTCATTGTTATTTTTTTATTTTTAGGAAAAATTTCTGCCACCATTATCCCATCTATTGCACTGCCTATTACAATAATTGGCACGTGCATATTCATGTATTACTTCAACTATAGCATAGATACATTGTCTGCTATGGCTATCACTCTTGTCATAGGATTTTTAGTTGACGATGCCATTGTTGTTTTAGAAAATATTGTACGTCATTTAGAGATGGGAAAAACTCCACTTCAAGCAGCATTAGACGGCTCTAAACAAATTAGCATGACAGTATTATCAATGACGCTATCTTTAGTGGCCGTTTTTATTCCCCTTATATTTATGCCAGGAATTATTGGTAAAATATTTCATGAATTTGCAATTGTTGTTGCAATAGCAGTGCTTTTTTCAGGATTTATTTCATTAACTTTGACACCTATGCTCTGCTCTAAATTTTTAAAAGCGGAAAATAAGAAAACGCGATTAGAACGCTTCGCTCATGGATTTTTTCAATCACAACTTAAGATATACACTCCCCTTTTAAAAGGGGCGCTACGCTTTAAATTCATTCCCATACTAATTGCAGCTACAGCTTGTGCGGCCGCTGTATTTCTATTTATAATTACACCTCAAGACTTTTTACCACCCGGAGATACTGGTGTTATTCAAGGCTTTACATTAGCAGAAGAGGGTGTAGGCCCAGAAGCAATGGCTAGATATCAAGCTGAAGTGACCGATTTAATTAAAACCAATCCAAACGTCGATAAAATTATATCTGTTACTAATACAAGTGCTGGCCAAAATAATGGCTTTATTTTTGCGATGCTTAAAAATACAAATTTAAGGGAACCTATTTCAAAAGTTCTTGGTGAAATTTATGGTTCTTTCACGTCTTTAATGGGCGTCCAGTGTTTTTTAAGAAGTTATCCTGAGATCAATCTAGATGTTGGCACAAGCCATGGTCGAGCTGATTACACTTTTTCCTTGTCAACTGTTGAAGATGCAGAACAACTCTACGATTACACTCAGCAGTTAACTAACAAATTAATGACTATTCCAGAGCTAACTGACGTCAGCTCTGATGTTCAAAATAATAATCCCCAAATCAATATTGATATTTTACGCAACCAAGCCTCGTCTTATGGCATTTCAGTCCAAGCAATTGAAAGAGCTCTTTATTTAGGATATGGCGAAGGACAATTAACTACTTTTAGTACACCTATTGATACATATAAAATTATCATTCAGATGGAAAATCGCTATAAGAAAGATATCCAATCTTTAGATAAACTTTATTTAACATCAAAAACCACTCAACAATTAGTGCCTTTAAGATCAGTTGCAAAATGGGATCTTGGAATTGGTCCATTAAGCGTGCAACACATTAATCAATTCACCTCCTCCTCAATATATTTTAACATTAAACCAAATGTTGCACTGGGCCCTGTTTTAGCTCAAATTGAACAGATATCAAATGAGATACTTCCCCTATCTATCATGCGGCAATTTCAAGGACAGGCTCAAGTTTTTCAAGGAACATCAAAGAGTTTGTTGAGTCTTGTAATTATTGGTATAGCCGTCATTTATTTGTTACTCGGTATTCTTTATGAAAGCTTTATACACCCTCTAACAATCTTATCAGCGCTACCGGGCGCTGTATTTGGCGCATTAATGACCCTTTTTATTTTTAATCAGTCGCTATCCCTTTACGCCTACGTTGGTATAATTGTATTAATAGGTATTGTTATGAAAAACGGGATTATGCTTGTGGAATTTGCTAATGAGCAAGTCAGAGCTGGTAAGCCAGCACTTGATGCTATTATAGAAGCGGCAAGAGAGCGTTTTAGACCCATATTAATGACTACTATAGCAGCAGCCGTTGGCGCAGTTCCCATAGCTCTTGGTTTTGGAACAAATTATTCGAGGCGTTCTTTAGGAATGGTGATTATTGGAGGGTTAGTTTTTGCACAATTAATAACGTTATTTTTTACACCTGTGCTCTATCTACTTTTTGAAAATGCTCAAACTCGGTCTAAAACTAGAAAATTAAGAAAGGCTAATAACGGTGAGTCAACAGATCGTATAGATCACTCTCTGTAGTCACGATAATACTTTGATATAGATGACAAACTTCATTTGTCACACATAGAATTTCCTCATCACTAACACCGGGTAAACAAATAGCACTTAGAGCAGGTATGAGTTGTCGATTTTGTAAGAAATGAAGGCCCATTAAATAATCTTCAGTACTAAACCCCTCTTCTGCCACTCGAAAAAAAATGAGTTGTCTTTGAAAAAGCAAAGCTTGAATCGCTAAATCCATACCTTTACTTTCAGCTGGAGGTTGGCCCAGTTCGTTAGATAAGTCTGTCAAAGAACCACAAAAATAGGCTCTTTGAAAATCCCCTTTTTCTGCAGCTCCAAATAATGCAACTGTATGGCGGTACATAGACCACACCTTATAAGTTGAGTTAACCTCTTATTGGATTATGTAGCCTTTAAACTAATTTCAATCTACTGTTTATTTCAAATTAGTTATGTTTTAGATTTTTTAATGTTAATACAACTGAATAAAAGTTAGAAATGTAAAGCGGCTTTTCAGCCGCTTTAATTAGTTTTAAGCTTGAGGTTTATAAAAGCGATTGCTGTCTTTATAAATAGCGCAATTACCCAATTCAGATTCAATTTCTAACAAACGATTATACTTTGCAACACGATCACTTCGAGACAAGGACCCTGTCTTAATTTGACCACTACCAACAGCAACTGAAAGATCTGCTATGAAAGCATCCTCTGTTTCGCCAGAACGATGTGATATAACAGATGAATAACCGTTATTATGAGCCAAATTAATTGTATCTAAAGTTTCAGTTAGTGTACCAATTTGGTTAACTTTAATAAGTATAGAATTTGCAATACCTTCTTTAATGCCACGGTTTAAAAATTGCGAATTAGTGACAAATAAATCATCTCCAACTAATTGCACTTTGTTTTTTAATTTATCACTTAATATTTTCCACCCAGCCCAATCATTTTCTGCCAATCCATCTTCAATAGAATCAATTGGATATTTTTGACATAGCTCAGCCAAATAAGTAACTTGCTCTTCAGCTGAACGGTGAACTGCTTTTTGACCAGCTTTTTCTTTTTTCTTTTCAAAGTATTTATTAGTCTTAGAATCATAAAACTCAGAAGCTGCACAATCAAGTGCTAAGGTCACTTGATCCCCTGGGTGGTATCCAGCTTTCTTAATAGCTTGCATGATTAAGTCTAAAGCTCTTTCATTACTTTCAAGATTTGGCGCAAAGCCACCTTCATCACCGACAGCTGTTACTAAATGTTCGGCTTTTAATAGTTTTTTTAATGTGTGAAATATTTCAGCTCCCCAACGAATAGCTTCAGATAGAGTTGGTGCTCCTATTGGTCGAATCATAAATTCTTGGAAATCTAAAAGATTGTCAGCATGTGCACCACCGTTAATGATATTCATCATAGGGCATGGCAGGCAATGAGCATTAATACCGCCAATATAACGGTATAAGGGAATATTTAAACATTGTGCAGCAGCTCTTGACAATGCAAGCGATACACCCAGAATAGCGTTAGCACCATAATTAGATTTATTAGAAGTTCCATCGTTAGCAATCATTTTCATATCGATGGCTCTTTGATTAAAAACACTATCGCCAACAACTAATTTTGCAATTGGTCCATTAACAAAGCTTATCGCTTTTTTAACACCCTTTCCAAGATATCTTAAAGGCTCTTGATCGCGAAGTTCACAAGCTTCATGCTCTCCAGTCGACGCGCCAGAAGGTACTGCTGCTTTTGCAACTACGCCACAAGCCGTTGTCAAAATGACTTCAAGTGTAGGATTACCCCTAGAGTCTAATATTTCGATAGCTTTTACACTTTTAACAATAGACATAGTTACCTTCTGTTTTATTTAAGTTTCTTCTTCTAAAAGTTTGTAGTAGGACTCATAACGGATGATTGAAATTTCTCCATCATGCACAGCTTTAAGAACAGCACAATCAGGCTCATGTGTGTGTGTACAGTAATTAAATTTGCAATGTCTTCCAATTTTCATCATTTCGGGAAAGTAACCAACAACTTCTCCTTTGATTAATTCCCACATACCAAAGCTTCTAATACCTGGTGTGTCTACACAAAATCCACCGCCTTCAAGGGGAATTAATTTCGTTGTCGTTGTAGTATGAGTACCCTTTTTAGTTTTATTAATCATTCCAGCTGTACGCATATTTAACCCAGTCACTGCATTGATCAGTGATGTTTTACCAGTCCCTGACTGCCCCGAAAAGACACACGCTTGATCTCTCATCTCAGCGCGTAAGTCTTCAATGCCTGTTAAATTATCAGCACTAACACATAATATTTTGTAACCCAAAGCTTTGTAATCTTCTACAAAAGCTTTAAATAAATTTCTCTCATCGACTGAGCAATCTGGGCTTTCGAGTAAGTCAACTTTATTAACAACGATGATAGCATTCATACCGCCTTTTTCAGCCGCTATTAAGTAGCGATCAACTAAACTTGGCTTTAAAGGGGGCTCAACAACGGCAATTGTAATCAAGACACAATCAATATTTGCAGCAATCAATTGTTGAGAGTGCTTATGTAAGTTATCTGCACGCGATAAAACAGTTCGTCTTTTTTCAACCTGGGAAATAATTCCATCACCTGGAATTTCATGATGACCTTGTGTTAGTTCTTCGAACCACACAAAGTCACCAACAGTGACTAAATTCTTCGAGCGCTCTTTTTTGTGTTTTAATGCACCTTTTAAAGTGCATACTGTTTCTTTTCCATCATGAGAAACTAACATGCCTTGAGCAGTAATTGATAAAACACGCCCTCTAATTGTATTTTTTGGAGGTGTTTTGTTATCGACTTTTTTAGCTAAAAGTTGATCCTGATCCGTTTTTTTAAATTTTGATTTATCTGTGCGCGAAGCAATTTTTCTTTCCTGCTTATGCTCTTTACGCATATCAGGCAAGTAATCGGCTTCTTCTTCAGATCCCGCCCATCGTTTAGCAGTAATTTTCTTTTTACCAGGCTGTTTGGCCATAGTTCTCCAAAAACAAATTGATAATGTGCTCGATTTGCATGTTATTTGCAACCAAAGCGCTGCAGCAAAATAGACCCTGCCATTGCCACATTTAAAGATTCAGCAATTGGGTTTATAGGAATTGTTAAAACATGACCTTGATTAATTAAAGTTTGGGATGGGCCATGGGCTTCATTACCTAAAACTAGTATCATTTTTTGTGGTTTTACAATTGAGTCAAAAGGTTGGCCATTCAAATCCGCCACCCACAATGGTATATTTTTTTCTTGAGAAAATGTTAATAACTCATCAATTGTCCAGGAGAAAATATGTGTGTAATATAGTGAACTTTTTGCCGATCGCACAGTTTTATCGTTAAAAGGATCGACGCTGTTATTCAAAAAAACGACGGCTTGCCAACCAAAGGCTAAAGCCGTACGGATTAAGGTACCGGCATTACCTGGATCAGCTATTCCATCGAGAACTAAAATTTTTTTGATATCTTCATTTAGCTTTGATTGTGGAAATGGGACTACCGCAATAATATTTTCTGGGTTTTTCATTGTGGAAATCTTCTCAATAACTTCGCGCGATACATATATAAGTCTCTTATATTTAATTGATTGGTCAATTTTTTCGCCATTGCAAACCAGTAGAGTTTCAGCGGGGAACTTTGCACATACTTCGGTAATGGTTTTTTTACCCTCTAATATGAGCAAGCCTTGTTCATGCCGGTACTTTTTATTAGTCTTTAACTTTACAAAGTCTTTGACAAGGGAATGATTGGTGCGATCAATTCGCTCAGCCATTAAAAAATTTCCTACTTAATATTTAGTTAGACTCTTATTATAAAGACTTCGGGAATTTAATTAGAGTTGCATATGTTTTATCGTTCGCTTGCTGCGCGAATGTTTATAGTTTCTTTTTTAGTTCTTTGTCTGCCACTCATCCTGTTTTTTGCAATCTTGCTGCGCATCGATTACCACGAAGATTTAGTACATGGTATTGAACAACTTCAAGAAATAGCATATGGTCGAACTCCCATGCTGCATCACCATTTTACAAATGCTCAAAAACAACTTGCCTCAATAGCCATTGCCCTAAATTTAAATCATATGGCTCCATCAAAAGATCCTCAAAATAACAGCCAAGAAACAAGCGAGCTTTACAGCTCGATTGCCAATGAAGCTGGTTTTAAAAATATATTTTTGATGAAGCCTAATGAACAAAATCAATGGAAAATTGTTGCCTCATCTGACTCTTCACTCATTAATAAAAATATGACGTGGAATAAAGGGTGGCAAAAAGTTTTAGAGTACAAAAATTTTAGCTTTGGTGAACAAAAAGGAAAAACAGATACACCTATTATTTACACAGCAACCACTCTGAGAGATAAATCTAATCAAGTGGTGGGTATTTTTGTAGCCACCCTTCCTATAACCACAATTTTTGATCATTTATTACAAACGCAACAGTTGGGCCATAAAGTATCCTTTAGTTTGATTAACGATCAAAATATACTTCTAGCAACCAGTAGCTCCAAAATTACTCCTAATATTATTCAAATTGTCACACCAACAGCTAGCAAAACAACTAATGCCCAAGTTTTTTATCTCTATCCTTTTCGTAACTATCTAAATACTTATGAATGGCAATACCAAGCTGAGGATCATTTTGCAGTCATTTTACCGCTTGAGCAAACAGATCTATTTTTAATGGTTAGCTCCGATAAAACCGAATTGATATTAACACCTCGTCATTCTTTATATATATTTGCTGCCATTTGTTTATTTATTGTCATATTTGGTGTGATGGTCACTCTTTGGGTCACTAAAAGGCTCTCAGAGCCTTTAAATCAGTTAAATCGCGTGATTTCAGATGTAAGTCAGGGACAGTACTCAACACGTTTTTATTCTGATAAAAGGGGTTATGAAATTAACGATGTGGGTATAGGTTTAAATCACATGATTGAAGCTTTGTTAAAACAAGTGGAAACAACAAATACAGAAAAATTGCAAAAAGAAACCTTGGCCAATCAATTAAATATTGGACGGTCCATTCAACTGAGCATTCTGCCTCAAGAAATGCCACAGCTTCCTCAAGTTGATTTAGCAGCTATAGCATTACCTGCTCAAGATGTTGGTGGTGATTTTTATGATTTGTTTATCAAAGATGATATTAATAAAACATTAGTACTATCAATTGCAGATGCAGCTGGTAAAGGGATATCAGCTTGTTTATATTCTTTGTGTCTTAGAAGCATGCTTCGTAGTTATGCCATGGAAAGCGACGATGTAGCAGCAATTATGCAAAAAACTAATAACTTGTTTATTAGAGATACAGAACAAACATCCATGTTTGTAACCGCTTTTAGTGCTTTTTATGACAGTCAATCAGGATTACTTTCCTTTTTCTCATGCGGTCACCCACCAGGGCTACTGAGACGATCAAATGGTGATATAGTTCAACTAGGAACTTCCGCTATGGCTTTAGGAGTGATGGATTTCAAAACCCCTAAAGAGCAAATCACCATACATTTGGAAAAAGGCGATGTTTTGTTATTATACACTGATGGCATCACCGAATCTCTTAATGCAAAAAATGAATTATTTGGCGAAGAGCGTCTTAGCCAATTTTTAAAAGAACAAAGCAATGTCGATTCAAAAACTATCATTAATAATTTAATCAAAGCTGTTAAAGATTTTATTAAAGAGGCTCCCCAACACGACGATATAACACTCGTTGTTATGCGTCGCCTTTAAAACCTTTTTGGCGTAAACAGATGATCACATCTTCGGCATACTTTAAATCTTTTTCAATTGTTATCACTTCCGCTTCTTTTAACCACTTGCCCATCTCAATTCCGGGTTTAATACCTTGGCGCATTAAATGATGCGATGTCACTAGAGGTTTTTTGAGTTGAACTCTAGTTATATGTTCTTTTAACTCTTTCTGGAAATGATTGGCTTTTTCAAAACTCCCAATTTTTAAAGCTTGGTAAATAGCAATGATCATTTCAGCATCTGGTTTTGCCAAAAAATAAGTCCAAGCCGTTCGTGATGGATGATCGACTAAATTTTTGGCTTGATAGTAACACTGAATAATTTCTTTTTCTCTCTTTGACAATTTAAAATGATCAGCTAACTCCAAAGATTTTTGATAGTTATTATCAGGAAACAGTTGAATCAAAGCTAATATGGGAGGGAAAGGTTGAGGGAAATTCTTAATTGGTTCGATCCGACGATTCAGCTCTTGTCGATCTATGTTTTTAAGCTGTGGGAAAAGTGTTGATAAAAGGCCAGTTTCCTCTAGTAAAAGTAGGGCGTTTGTAAAGCCAGGTTTAGATGCCATTTTACAAATTTCTTGCCACACTCTTTCTATGGCAACCGATGGGAATAAAGTATGAGATAATAACTTTATAGCCTGCTTGGTAGACTCATCTAATTTAAAATTTAACCCGCATGTAAAACGGATAGCTCTTAATAACCGCAACCTATCTTCTTGAAATCTGATGCTTGGATCACCAATTGTTCGAATGACTCGGTCTTCCAAATCTTTTTTTCCATTAACAAAATCAAGTACTTCTTCTTTAATGGGATCGTAAAACATACCATTAATTGTAAAATCTCTGCGCTGTGCATCTTCTTTTGCAGTAGCTTTTTTAATATTAGAGGGTCTTCTTCCGTCATGGTAATCGAGATCTTCTCTAAATGTTGCCACTTCAAAGGGATGATCTTCGTGAACGACTATAACAACACCAAAAGCTGCGCCTACGGGAACTGTATGAGGAAAAATTTGACAAATTGTTTCAATATCAGCGTCCGTTGCAATATCTATATCTTGTGAAGGGTGCCCTAGTAGATAATCGCGAACCCATCCCCCTGCAAAATAAGCAGTGTGACCAGATTCATTGAGTTTTTTTACAATCTCTTTTGCTAAAACAAGTATTTTCAAACATCCCCCCTATTGCAATTAAACTGCTAGAATAACATACTTGTTTGCCTTAGCAAAAGGCAAGTATTTGTCGTTCAATGTTGTATACATATCAAGCAATTGACTCTCAAGGTAAAGCCCGCAATGGGATGATTGACGCCACTTCTGAAAAAGAAGCGCGCGATAAATTGCGTGAGCAAAAAATTCTCATCACTTTTCTTAAGCAGAAAGGTCGTCAAAACCATAAATGTGTTTTGAAAGGCGACCAGCTTTTTACTTTTACATTGCAACTCGCACAGCTACTCGATGCTGGTTTACCGCTTTATGAAAGTCTTATAGCCTTAGAATCGCAATATAGAACAGAAGACTGGCATCCTATTTTAGTCGAACTTTGCGACCGCGTAAAACGCGGTGAGAATCTATCAGATGCCATGTCTAAACGACCGCAAAGTTTTAATTCTTTGTATTGTGCAATGATTGCTGCTGGAGAATCAACAGGATCTCTAAGTGCTGTTTGCCAGCGCCTTTCTCTCCTACTTGATCGCCAGCAAAAAATTAAAAAGCAAATTAGCACAGCGTTGATCTATCCAATTGTTTTAGGAAGCTTTGCTATGGTTGTTGTCACTCTTTTGATGGTTTTTGTCATACCCTCTATTGAAAATTTATTTGAGGGACGACAGCTAAACGGATTTACAGGTGTTGTTTTGGCAGCAAGTCGAGCTATACGTAATTACTGGCCACTTGGATTTATTTTTATTGGAGCTTCAGTCGGAATTTATTACTTAAAAAAAGTTGAACTGATCAAACAATTTCACAGATATTCATTAAAAATGCCGATTATTAAACAAGCTGTTATCAAAACCGCTGTAGCTCGCTTTACAAGGACAATGGGAACATTGCAAGAAGGTGGTGTGCCGCTTATTGAGTCCTTGAAAATAGCCAGGCGCGTTTTGAGGTGCCCGCCCATCGAAAAAATTATTGAAGATGCTGAGCAAAAAATTATTGAGGGCAGCTCACTTGGTAAAGAGCTATTACTACAAAATTTAATTCCCCCACTTGTCACACGCATGATTTTGGTTGGCGAAGAAACTGGTGACCTCGCTACAATGTTTCACAAAATTGCCGATATATATGAAGAAGAAGTTGAAAAAACCTTAACGGCTATCACTGCTTTAATTCAGCCAGCCATATTACTAATCATGGGAGGTGTTGTCGGCATTGTTATGCTTGCCGTACTCCTTCCTTTAACAGATGTCAGCTCGCTGACAGGATAGGAGCCATTAATGACCATTATAAGACAAAAAAAACGCCATTTAACTCTGATTGAAATTATGATTGTTATCTTCTTAATCGGTCTGATTGGCGGCGTCCTAGCCTTTAATTTTAAAGGAACGTTGGACGAAGGAAAAGTGTTTAAAACTGAGCAAGGCATAGAAACTGTGCATAATATTTTGATGCTAGATGTCGCTCAAGGAAGTCGTATTGAAGATGTTGTTCAAGAATGGACAACTAAAGTCAGAAATTCAAGTTTAGCCGGAAAACCTGAAGCCTTGCTCCGCGATGGCTGGGGAGAACCTTATAATGTTGCTTTAAGCAATGATGGAACAGACATTACCATTTCGTCTAAAGGTCTTGAAAAACACAAAGAGAAACAGCGCTCAAAAGATCTACGATAAAATATGCTTAAAAAAAAGCACGCTTTCACATTGATTGAATGGGTGCTAGCCATAGCAATCATTGGATTACTTTTTGCTGGTGGTGCAGCTTCAATCCCATACCTGATGAGAAAAGAGCGATTTCTATCCTCTAGCGAAATGCTTTTACAAAAAATCCAATTCGCTAAAGCATTGGCTTTTCAGCTCAATAAAAATGTGACTGTCCATTTGTGGCAACAAAATGGACAGTACTATTGCAGTTTAGATATTCCTAACACTGCCCAATTTGAAGAAAAAAAATTCTCATCTCAACGTACAGATCTCAAAATTGCTGAAAACCTACTAAACCGTCACAAGCTATTAAAAGAAGTTCATCAAATAGATGACGGGCTTGTTGCTATTGATGATGTTCAAATAATTATGGATTGTCACTTCGGAGCTCAAAACAATTACCAAATTAGATTGCATAGTAAAAATGCAGAACTTGAAAAAATAATATTCATAGATTCATCACCACATTATAGCGACCATCTCACCCCTCTCAATCACATTACATCTACAATCCCCACGTACCCTAAAGACGTGATAGATGAAGAGGCCTTGAGCTATGAAGAAAGGTAAAAAAAGATATTTTGTCTTACTTGAGCTTTTAATCGCTTTATCAATTGTTACACTATGCTTAGTCCCTCTTATTGCTCCTCAAGTTAAAATGACAACTCAGATCATGAGTTGGATTGAAAAAAAGCAATTAGACAGACTTGCCGACATTGCTTATGCAGAAGTTTTAGAACAGCTTTATGAAAACGGTGATGAGAAAAAAAGCGATCGCATCTTATGGGAACAATTAAGTAAAAATGGAGCCATTTTTAAACGCGAATGGCCAGAACCCGTTGTGATTAACTACCCTAAAAATAGAACGGCCTGGGTTAAACGCAGCTATTCTATAGCAACTGTCGATGAAAAAAATAAAGCGTCTAATGATGGATTCAAACGCATCATGATCACCATTTACTTTCATATGCCAAGTGGGAAAAGCTCATATTATGAGTATCCTTTAATTATTATTAAGGGAAAGATCAAACGATGAAAAAACGATATGCCCTACTATTAGAAGCTCTTATTGCCCTTACACTCTTTACTATTTTGTGCAGTGTACTATTTGGCGCCTACAGGCGTTTGACGACTGTTAAACGAGAATCTAAAGTCTTTTTAGAAAAATGTTTGGATCAAGGCCATCTTCAATCGACTATGAAAATACTCTTTAATAGCCTTCTACGGCCAGATAGCGAAACGCCAAAAAAAAATGAAAAAGATCAAAAAGAAAAAAAATCAATTAATCCAGATGAGCGGTTTTATTTTTACACTGCGCCACCTATACCGGGAGAAACAGTTGGTCTAGGGCTTGTGTTTACATTCGATAATCAATTAGACATAAGTGAAGAGTTTTCTTCATCTCAGATCGCTCATCTATTTTTAGACCGAGAACATAACCTTAAATTAGCTTATTGGCCGAGTCTATGGGAGCGAGATCAAAATTTATTCCGGCAAGAAACGCTATTTAAACATGTTGAGAAAATTGAATTTGAATTCTATACACCCCCGTATACCAATAATGATATCATTAAAGACAAACCACTACCCGGATATAGTTCCACGTGGGACAACCGCTTTAAAGAACTACCCACAATTGTCACTTTAAAAATTGAATTAGAAAATCAAGAACGTTTTGATTATCGATTCGTTTTACATCAAGCCGATAGGTCTCCAAATTTCGCAGCAGAAGGTGTTGTAAAATGAACATGCTCATGACTACATTTGCACTACTTACCCTGATTGCCTTGGTGACATTTGGTGGCCAACAACAATTTTTAGCTTCGACTATTCTTGAGAAAATTAATCAAGAAAATCTCAATGACAATTTCAAACAACGGCTTGTTGCTACAACCATTGAGTTTGACCACTTGGTCAAACTCAACAAAAACAGTCCCGGTGTAAATCAAAAACCACCGTCTGAAACCACTGGTGGCAATCATGAAGCAAAACAAAGGCTGAGGCTGGATGTCCCGCCAACGCACCATCGTTTAGATTTTGGCAACATCACTAAAGAAGATTTTAAAAAATCTAAAAGTGATACCCCTGATCTTTTCAGCTATTACCATACATCTGCAAGGTTACTTCGGTCGCTTTATGCTAGTTTTAATTTTTTTCATGAATTGCCCAATGTTGAATATATCATTTTAGATAGCTTGTTTTACGCCTCTCATTCCAAAGATTATAAAGAATACCTTAAATCCAATTTTCAAGGTCCTATCACCCTTCCGCATCATTTAACAGCTATCCCGTTTAATGATCCTAAAGTTAGAGAGATTTTTTGCAAAATATTAGAGGGTGGTAAAGAAGGTGAGCGTTATTATCCCTCATTATTTACTTATGCCACATTTGCAAGAGGTAATAAGTCTCAGAAAAAAATTAGCATTCATAGTGTTTCTGAGCAGGTATTAACAGCATGTCTAAATAATTCTGAGGTTGCAAAAAATTTGATTGAAAAGCGTACAGCTCTTTATCAAAAGCATCAAAGAACTCAAAAAAGCGGAAAAGTTTACACGGATGTATTTTTAAAACTTCAAGAAGAAGAGCAAAACATTAGATCGGTGGGTGCACCGATTGATAAGTTTTCCTTTAATCATGAATGTTATTAAATATGAGGGGGGAAAATCCCCTCATATTTAAAAAAATTCACTACTTTATAAAAGAACCAAATCGAATAACGTATTCACCATTATTATCTCCACTATTATAAGAAGACAATGTAGCGCCAAGTTTCTCTACAGATGAAATTTTATGAACGCTTCCTTTTCCACAGCATCCATAAGCTTCATAAAGTGTGTTATCATCTTTTACAATCATAACATGAGAAATTAAGTCAGGCTCATTAGCTGATGACAAAAAGACTAAGTCACCTTTTTGAGGATTTGAAGACATCTTTGTACAATTCATGTACATATCATTCACGCTGTGGGCTAAATGGAAACCGTTAGCACGGTAAACAATATTTACAAATCCTGCAGCATCCATTCCAGTCATTTGGCCATAACTTGAAGAATCATAAGCGCTTCGTCCGTTGCAGAGATAATAATCTCTTCTTAAACGTTTAGCGGCACGAATAATGTCTTTACGTAAATCCATGCTACCTTGATCAGCTTTGGCTGCTAACGTGGTGACATGCGATCCACGAATATAACCTTTAGTCCCGTTGACTAAATGGACCTTCCAGACACCTAAAGTTTCACTTTCACCAAATATTTCAGTTCCCATTGATAGATTAACAGCGAAACTTCCTTCAGCACTTGCCTCATCCATTGCAGTATAAACATGCGCATGGTCTGATGTAACGACTAAATTAGCATCTTCAATATTGTCTGCAAGCAGTATTTGTTCTGCTCTAATCCAACCGCCACAGGAGTTCCAGCCATCATTTTCATCGTATGTTACTTGTTGCATTGCTTCAACACGGTACCAACCATTTACAAAATCTTTTGCTAAAAGTGGTTCTCCATAGAGAGCTTGCGTTGTAAGCATAGTGCAGGCTGTCTCTTCATTTACAGGTGTAGGTGATTGACAAATATCTGCAACCGCAACGTTGACGACAAGATTTTTTGGAAAATCATCTGCTAATAGAGGAGAAGCCGTTAAAAGAAAAAGACCACTGAAAAGTGCTCCTAGAGTAGTAAAAAGTCGCATAAATTACCTCCTGTGCGTAATTGATAAACCTAGTTATTGGATTCAATAACAAAGATTCTTGTTCGATCTTTAAGAGTTAAAGTAATAACAGCTCGCAGCATCACTTGTCGATAAAAAACCTTTTTTGTACGTCTTACATTGACTAAAAATTCCTTGATTGCCTAATTTTTTTCTTACTAAAGAGAGGACAAACTTGTGAAAAATTGGATTTGGATAGCACTAGCGATATTAACTACATCATGTAGTTCACCGTCGACACCACACGCAAAAAAAGAACCTCTATTCGCATCAACACAAGTCATGCGGTTAAATTTAAGTGTGGAACCATTCACACTAGATCCCAGACGTGCTAGAGATGCAATGGCAGTCAATTTGTGTGAGTTTTTATATGAAGGTCTCATGCGCAATGGCCCCGATGGAAAACTTCTTTTAGCAGCCGCTGAAAAAATGAGCCTTTCTTCAGATATGAAAGTATACACATTTACTTTAAGGGATAGTAAATGGTCGAACGGCCTTACTGTTACAGCGTATGATTTTGAAAAAACATGGAAAACATCTTTGAGCCCTAGTTTTCCAAGCGATAATGCGTATTTGTTGTTCGCCATTAAAAATGCCAAAGAAGCTAAAACTGGTAAGATTGATGTAGATGCTATAGGCGTTAAAGCGCTTGATGAAAAAACTCTTCAAATAGAATTGAACAATCCCACCCCATACTTCACACAGTTGTTGACACATCCTATTACATTTGCGTTACCCAGAACATCCTCTGCATGGGAAGTTGTTGACAGCGATATAATTGTTAATGGACCATTTAAAGTTAATAAATGGCAACACAACCAAGAACTCACTCTTGCAAAAAACCAGAGCTATTGGGATGCAGATCAAGTTAAATTAGAACGTGTTGACTGTTTGATGATCAAAAATAGCAGCACTGAGTTGCATCTGTTCCAAGATAATCAATTGGACTGGGTAGGATCACCGCTTGGAAGTTTTTCTGAAGAAGCCATAGATTCTTGGAAACAACGCAAACAGCTTCAATCTCAAGCCATGGCAGGAACATATTGGCTTAGAGTCAATGTTAACAAAGCTCCCTTTGATAACGGAAACTTAAGAAGAGCTTTAGCATTAGCTATCAATCGAAAAGAATTAATCGACAATGTTTTAAAAGGTAACCAAATACCAGCTCTTGGGATTGTTCCACCAAGCATGTGGGCTGATGGCCAAAGAATTTGCTACTTCAGAGATGGAGACTTTAGCACTGCTAAAAGACTGATGCGTGACGGACTTTTAGAATTAGGACTGTCTGCAGAACAATTACCCCCTATGACATTACTTATTAATAATAATGAAAAAAACAGACGGTTTGCTCAAGCTTTACAACAACAGTGGAAAAATGTTTTGGGTGTTGATGTTAACATCCAAGTCAATGACTACGGTGTTTACTTACAAAACGTCAAAGAAAAAAACTTTCAAATTTGTATGGGAAATTGGCTCGCTGATTTTAACGATGCTACAAATTTCTTAGAGGTTTTCAAATATAATTTTGCTACAACCAACAACACTAATTGGGAGAATAAGGATTACACAACTCTTTTAGATGAGGCGGATCGTACAAGTAATACTGAACATCGTCAAATATTGATGCAAAAAGCTGAAAAGTTATTAATCGAAGAAATGCCCGTAATTCCTCTTTACCATTGCACATTCAATTACGCTCAAAAAGATAATCTTAAAGGTGTAGTTTTATCACCTCTTGGTTTCATGGATATCAAATGGGCTTATATCGAAGAACAAAAATAATAATATTATTAGTTGAGAGCGCTTCTTTAAGCGTTCTCAACGAGTTATGAAATGAAAAAAAATCATAACTTATGTTTCAACCAAGTTTTCCACATTGTAAACCACTTAAAAATAAAGGCCTAGCCCTCTTGTTTATATCTTGCCAACACTGCTTTTTAACGCTTTACAGGCTGCTTTAAAGCTCTGGATTTTTTAACTTAATCACAGAAAAAGTCTTGATCTCTTTTGAAAATCCTCTCACTTCAATTGCCGGATCTTCTTTAAATTCAAAGGAGGCTTGAACCTGACTTGAATGAATAGTTGGCTCAGTAGTTAAAATTTCTCCAGGCTTTGCCATACTACAAAGTCTGGAAGCTAAATTCACCGTCGCACCTAGTACCGTGTAATTCATTCGAAATTCTGCACCCATGTTCCCTGCAATGACTGGCCCTGTATGAACACCAATTCCTATTTCGATAGCTGGTCTGCCTTGCGATATTCTTTCATCATTCCATTCTTTTAAAAAGCGCATCATGCGAACAGATGTTTTTAAAGCTCTATAAGCACTGTCTGCTTGTTCTATTGGAGCTCCATATAAGGCCATAATCTCATCACCAATGTATTTATCTATGACTCCACCTTCTTCATCGATAATGCGCGACATTTTGGTCATAAAGGTGTTAAGTAGTCCAATGACGTCCCGAGGATGAAAATTTTCTGTCATTTTAGTAAAACCGCGAATGTCAGCAAAAAGAATGGTCACAATCTTTTCTTCACCGCCTAAATGAACTGTGCCTTTAAGTATCTCTTCAGCAATTTCTTTTGAGACAACTTTATTGAGAACACCACGAATCTTCTCACGATCTCTCAATCCATCCACCATATGAGCAAACGATCTGGCTAATACGGCCACTTCGTCATTTTGATTAGTGGATTCTGGTAAGGCAACAGTATTGTAATGCCCTTGGGCCACCTCTTCTGTAGCTTTAGCTAAAACAGATATTGGTTTTGTGACACGATGAGATAAATAAGCCAATACTATTAAAGCTACAACCAAACAAAACAAAGCTATAATTAATAATTGTAAAGCAAGTGCTTGCTTAGTTTGTTCTTCAACCTCTGTAATTTGTTGGTAAACAGTTTCGTCAGCACTAACTAAAAAATACAAAGATAATTTACTACTGACATCTTCTTGTACTTTAGCGTAATAAAAACTCTTTTCATTTAATTCAATTGACCCGCGATCCTTTCCGAGGATTGATTCAACAGGAACTTGCTTCAGAATAGATTCTGGTACCGAGTTACCCTTTGATGAAATAGCCGTTAGAATTTCCCCATTTTGAAGAAGGAGGACATCAACATTAGCACTCAATGCAAGATTTCTCAGTAAGGGAGATAATCTCATACCAATAGTAAAGTAATCTTCGTGCTTAGCATTACTTGTGACTAACTTTAAAGTACTCCCTATGCATAAATGATTTCCTGACTCAATTAATGCAAGTTCTGTACTAATTGGCACTTGATTGTCTGGTGGTGCATGATTTTTGTAAAATGTCGCATCATCAAATAAAGGCGTTTTATAAAATATATCGACAGATTGTAAACCAAAACCTAATTGCCGATTTTGATTTAAGTATACTACCCCTTTAGGAGCGCTAGCATTAAAAGGATCTTTTAGTGCTAGATCAGCAAAAAACAGATCAACCATTCCTCGTCCAAAAAATCCTAATGGTTCTGTGTGGTTATCGGGACGCTTCATTGAATCCCAGTTTCTCCACATTACGCCATAAGGGGTATCTATTTCTTGGTTAGTTAATGGAGGTACATCCGCTGATTTTGGTAATTTTTTGGTGTCGAGCCAATCTTGTAAAGACAGATGGCTACTTGCTAATTGAAGCTCTAAATATTTTTTTGAAGCCGATAATGTAGTCATCAAAAGATCTTGATATCTTTTAGCTGACGCATTTTCTGATGCGAATCCTGATCCTAAATCAACTGCGAAATAAGCTTTGCGCCAATCTGATTCTGCAGAATTAAAAATTGACCAGTCAAATAAAATCAAAGCCCCATTGGGTTCTAACTGAATACCAGCTAAAGGACTTTGGTCTTCAAATTGCACTAAGAAGAGTTGTTTGTTTAGCTGAGCACTGCGGAATAGGTAAATTGGCGTTTGATCTAAAAGGATGACCGCTTCAGCTGTTCCATTATGAGTTTCTTGAATAAATCCAACTTGATCATTGAAGTAGATAAGATGGCTTGCCATTTGCCAGGGTTCCTGGTGGAACGACGTCGAGTTCTCAGGAAGTGCCTGTTTTAAAGCATCTGAAGACGAAATTAAATATAATAAACTATTAATCTCCCCCCTAATTTGACCAACAAAAGAACTGAGCACTAATTTATTTTGCTCAATGATTTGGGTCGCTCGAGATGCTGCATCTGCATCTAAACGCTCTTTGAAGTGAGCACTGTCTCTTTTTAAAAAAGCTGTAGGAAGAAAATATGATAATATAGCTATTAAAAAAAAGAGCGAGCCAATGCTCCAGAACAACTTAGCACGCAATCTCATTTTAACCTCGGTCTGCCTTAATTAGGCTTAACCACAACTTAAAAAATTTAATAGATAAATTAAAGAGAGATCTGCATTAACTCTTTTGATCGCGTATTAAATAATTCATATCCATCATCATTTACATGAATAATGTCTTCAATTCTGACCCCCCCAATATTTGGTAAATAAACACCAGGTTCAAGTGTTAATACCATTCCAGCTTTTAACACTTGTGATTCAGTATATTTATTATCTCTCAAAAACGGTGCTTCGTGAGTTTGTAAACCAATACCGTGTCCTAGACTATGATTAAAGTAATCTCCCAAACCAGCATCTATAATAACTTGTCTAGCCGCCCTATCTAAATGAGCAATTGGAGTTCCAGGTTTACACAATACCATAGCAGCCAATTGCGCTCGCTTTACAACGTCGTAAACCTCAAGCATTTTATCAGAGGGTTGTCCTGTAAAAACTACTCGTGTCATATCAGAATGATAGTTATTTAATATCACTCCGATATCAATTAATACAGGTTGATTTGCCTCAAGTTTTTTGTCAGTTGGATGGTGATGTGGTAGTGAAGTATTTTCACCAAATGCAATGATGCTATCAAATGCCAAGCTATCTGCACCTTGATCCAACCAAAAAATCTGCAATTGTTTAGCGATGTCTTTTTCTGTACAGCCTCTTTTTAAAATCGATAATACATAGTCGTAGCCTCGTTCGTTAAGAGCCTGAGCTTTTTTTAATAAAACAATTTCATCAGCTTCTTTGATTAAGCGAATTTGGCCAACGAAATTTTCAAGTGGGATGAGTCTTGCGAAATACCCCTTATATTTTTCAAAGTTAACATAGGTTGTAAAGCTTTGATTAAATCCGACTTTTGGATTTGAAATACCACAATCTAAAATAAATTCAGAAGCGCGTTGCTCATTTAAAATGTCTTTTGTATCTACAACAGATTGGGTCTTTACATATTCTAAATATCGGCCATCGACAAAAAGTTGAACAACCTCAGTTGATACCAATAAATGACCAACCGATAACTCTAAACCAGTTAAATAAAATATATCGAGTGGATCATCTACAATAAAAATATCAACATCATATTGTTCTAACAGGTGTTGGACTTTGTTAATGCGGCTGTTCAAATCAGGCATGTGTAAACTTCTTTTGTAGTTCTTCGTTTGATAATTTTATCCAAATGCGTTTACCCATTGGGCAATAGTTTAAATCCCCTAAATGACACAGCTGTTGCATGATAATTATCGCTTCTTCATGCGTTGGTATCTTATGAGCCACTGCAGCTTTACAAAGGGCGTAACTCACTTGATTTTTACATTCTTTTTTCCAAGGATCTCTTTGGTCACTTAAATCCGCAATGAAAGATCGTATGAGATTCTCAATATTTCTTTTCAAAAACGGTTGTGGCAGTGCATCGACAATATATGATCCTTTACCTAAAGATCGCATCGAAATACCCTGTTTTTGAATTTCATCCAGATGCAAATCTATCAGGTGATCTTCTTGAGGTGTTAACTGTAAATTAAGCGGAATTAAAAGATTTTGAATTCCCCATTCCTTATTATTTTCACCGTTTACAAGATCGTGATACAATATTTTTCGCCGTGCCGCAATGCTATCAATAAGAATAAGGCCTTCTTGTGAACAACTTGGGAAATGTAGACCATCGACTAACAAAAATGTGCTATATAATCCTAAAACTTGGGGCGTTGTAAACAACGATTCCACAGTTTGATTATTTGGCTCTATGTCATTACCATCATTTGTTATACACTCATTAGCTACAAAATCTTCGGTTGGATTTATTTGATAAACATTTGTATCCTGCGCTTCAGGTTTCATGTAATGCCAATCTGACATGCGCTTATCTTTAAAAAAAGATGGTTTTAGCGAATTCCACACATTTGATTGGCAAGATATCGTAACTGAATTTTTCCCCAGCCTTTTTTCAAGTGCCCTAGTAATTTGTAAACGCATTTCTTTTTCATGCCTCAAACGTACCTCTTTCTTTTGAGGATGAACATTGGCATCAACTAGATCTGTTGGTAATTCAATATTTAAGACAAATACAGGGTGTCGTCTTGGTGGCAACAAAGTTCCGTAGGCATCCATAATTGCAAAAGATATCAGCGGACAAGTTACCGGCCGTTTATTAATAAATAAAAATTGCCCACTTCTATTTTGGCGATGGGCTTCGGGTAATCCAACATAACCAAAAATTTTCAAGCCATTTTCATCATGTTCAAAATGACTTAATTGGTTATAAAAAGACTCTCCGAGAACATCTTTTATACGTCCGCCCATCCGTTTCATTACATCAGTTTCTTTTTGAGCATTTACCGATAAAAGTTTTTTTTGCCCTGCATAACAATGAAATGAAATGTGAGAATTAGCTAAAGCCTGCAAGTTGATCGTTTTAACAATTTCTGCCGTGTCAAAAGCAATAGATTTTTGAAATTTTCTTCTTGCGGGTACATTGTAAAACAGATCTGCCACTTCAATTGTTGTTCCAATTGATTTAGCTACAAAAGCGCTATGTACTAACTTACCCCCCTCAACTCGTATTAGAGTACCTTGATCTTTTTGTTGAGCAGTCATCAATGTGAGTTTAGAAATTGCGGCAATTGAAGGTAGTGCTTCTCCTCGAAAACCCATGGTTTGTAAAACCATTAAATCATCTGTTTGACGTATTTTTGATGTAGCATGACGCTCAAGACATAATACTGCATCATCTTGACACATGCCCAAGCCATCATCAATAACACGAATAAGTTGCTTACCGCCACCAACAATCTCAATTGTAATTGTGGAGGCATGAGCATCGATTGAATTATCAACGAGCTCTTTAATGACGGACGAAGAGTTTTCTACAACTTCGCCTGCAGCTATCTGATTAATAGTAAGTGAATCTAAAACAAAAACTTTAGCCATGACTCAAGTACACCTGGTTTAGATTTACTATTAGAAAAGGTTATTTTCCTCAATTAATGAAAATATTTTTTTTTCAACTAAGGTTTGTAAAGGATGTATTGTATGATAGTCTGGTATCTTTTTAAAACTTAATTCATTTAAAGATAATGACCATACTAAATGGAACTTGTCTGTGGCCTTTTGTTTTTTTAAAGCACGCCACAGCAACCAGTATTTGAAACGATCTTTAAGTAAAGGTCTATTCCTCACAAATTGTGGTAAATTGATTTCAAAGATCCGCTTTACATAGATTAAACAGTTTTTAAAAAAAACAAGGGGCTTATGTTTCCACCTGGCTCTTTTAAGTTTTTGTAAAACATGGGGCAAATTGATATACGAATTTGTTTCTAAATATCTTTGATGACTTCCTAAATATTGACCTATACTTTGAATGTGTCCATTACAGTCATTTATTTGAACGATCTTATCGGGATGAAATAGAGTCGATAATTTTGCAATTGGCCATCCCTTACGAACATTAAGTATTCCTTGATAAGTCAGCCCATTTCCTTTTAAATAAATTGTCATAGACGTTGGATAAGTTCTTGTATTTAACAGATGCGCAATACCGACAACATCTTCTATGTGAATCGTCCATATTCCTGGATTAGTTCCATTTAAGGAATGAAAACGCTCAATAATTCGAGTCATTGAGACATTTTTTTTAGAATGAATAATTCTAACTTGATCGGAAATATTTTCAAATTTTGCTGGATGGGTTTTTACAATATTGATTGTTTGATTACACAAACAACGTAAAAGAATTAAAGATCTTTGTAAAGCTGCTTTACATTCATTAGTGTATGGATACCAATAAGGAATTTCAATGAATATAGATTGGGGTATTTCATCTAAACGCGGAGTTATGTCAAACGGCCTCTTCCTAAAAGCGCTTAATAACCCCACCTCGTTTAAATATTTTACGGTTGAATTTGCACTGGAATCGGACCTAAAGATCGGTAAAACTATATGAGTTTCAATTGTGCTGAGTTCAATAACAATAGATGCGTTATAATCTGTAATGGTAACATCTTTTACAAGACCACAAGCGGGTGACAAAAAACGTCTACCCGACCCATCAATTACAAGTAATTGGCCAGTTTTTACTACGTCATTAACTTTCGACGACGTCGAAAAACAATAGCCGTCCCTACGATCTAAGACGAGCGCGATATGTGACGGATTCAAATCAAATAATATAGCCATAACTTCAATCTAAAGTTATAGCTATTTTGTGCCAACAATGGACTAGAAATTATTAACTAGCCATCCAGTTTTTTTTACCGCCGATACGTGGATTTTTTTGATCCGATCGATTTGAATCGATATTCTTTTGATCAGTTTTTTGATCAAAAGTTTGTGAAACTGATTTTTGAAATCTTTCAGCTTCATTTTTCATGTATTGGATCAATTCCCACTGCTCTTTAGTAAAATTGCCGGGATTTTCCACAAAGGCAGACATTTGCTCTTTGGTCATTCCCATATCTTGTAGTAATCGATCAGATTGTTGGTTAAGTTTATCTATTAATCCTTGAACTTTACTCAACAACCCATCAATTTCATCCAAAGACATATCCTGAATTTTTGATGGATCGCTAGTGTCACCAATCGATGCTTTTGTAACTTCAAGCACTTCATTAATGATTTTTTTAACGTTTTCCATCTCTTTTGAAACGTCCATGACAGCTTGCCTCCGTGCCAATAAAGGTCTGGAAGTTTGACCTTATCTAATAATTAGACTAACACTTGATAG
>JAEMRK010000054.1 GCA_016463375.1 Parachlamydiales bacterium
CCAAAGATAGTAAAGAACAGATAAAATTAAAATTTAATTTTTACTTAATGAGATTTTTCAACTTTCCAAGCAGATCATTTTTCACCAAATCATGCGTTCTTAAAATGCAATTAATTACAGCTTTCTTCGAAGAAGACCCATGGCATTTAACAACGATACCATCAACACCGAGTAATATAGCGCCGCTATATTCACTATAGTCCAAATGCTGTTGCATTGTCGCTTTAACATCGTCTTTTTCAGACAAAGATAGATTGGACAAGCTTGATTGAAGCTTATGCAATGCAAAGCCAGATATTCCCTCTGCCGTCTTTAATAAAATATTTCCTGTAAAACCGTCAGTGACAACGACATCTACCAAGCCATTGAAAATTTCTCTGCCCTCAATGTTACCAATAAAATCCATCGTGCCATTTTGTTTTTCTGTGCTTAGCGCCTTGTATGTTTCTTGCACATCGGCAGTTCCTTTTTGAGGCTCATGGCCAATGTTAAGCAAACCAATACGAGGCTTTGCAATATTATGTGTGCATTGCTGATAAGCTATGCCCATGTATGCAAATTGTACAAGATGATGTGGTTTATATGTGACATTAGCTCCGATATCCAAAACAGCAACAGGAGTTGCTAGTGTGGGTAAGCAAGCTAACAAGGCAGGTCTTTCAACGCTGGGTAACATCTTTAAGGATAAAGTTGCAGCACCCATTAAAGCGCCGGTATTACCAAGAGATAGAAAAGCATCAATTTTTTTTGATGCTAATTGCTCTATTCCCATAACAAGAGAAGCTCCCCGTTTGCGACGAATCGCATAAAGTGGAGAATCATCCATTAAAATTTCTTCGTGAGCAATTTCGGTGACTAAATTAGGGCAAACGTGAGACATCTCATGCATTTGATTAATCAAACATTCACTTGCAATAATTTGTAAACAGACAGATGAACCGAGTTGCTGGCCCGCTTCAATAACAGCGTTCAGCAAAACATCAGCGGGACTATCGCTTCCCATTAAATCAACACCGATACGCAAGTTTAACTCCTGGTTGTGTTATTTGAAGGGAAGCTGAAAAAATTAAGCGTTTTCTTCTTGAACCGCAATGATCTGTTTTCCGCCGTAATAGCCGCAGCTAGCGCAGATACGGTGGGGAAGCCCAGGAGCACTGCAATTGGTGCATTTAGCTAAAAAGCGAGGCTTCTTTGCATGGTGAGCTCGTCTTGAATTTTTACGAGCATTCGATAAACGATTACGTGGTACTGCCATAGTAATTGACTCCTAATCAGGTCAGCCTTTAAGAATTTTCGACAATTTTAGAATCCTTAAAGGAGAGATGAGCGAAGGGATTAATCCCTTCTTCTTCTTTCACTTTTTCGACATCCTTTTTTAAAAAACTAGTGAGTTGCTCTCTTCCAGGACACTGCCCTTGGTGGCACTCAAAAAAAGGAGGGATCTCTAATAATAAGGTTTCACGCAACAGGCTTTCTAAACAAAAAACGGCACCTTTAATATCGTCTAATTGCTCAACATGGTAAATGCTTGGGATTGCAATGGGAAATTCATTTTTCTCATTACAAATCGCACATAGCGCTGAACATGTAGCGTCGAGTTGAAGATGCAAAATTAAGTCGTTTTGAGCTAGATAGATATCACCCTTTACTGCAATATTTTCATTGAAGCAAAGCTCCGCTTCATCCACTTCCAAAAAGTTTGGAGGCAGATCAAGCTGAATCTTTTCAGTATGACCATCTTTTAGACGGTCTACATAAATTTTTAATCTATCATCCATACGGCACAAAAGACCTGTTGCAAGCACAACACTTTATCCACTTTTTTAATTTCTGACTACCATTTTCAAAGGGGTTAATTGCGATTCTTTAGAGAATTTCCTTGGCAGACTAGCTTTTTACTAGAAAAGATCGCTGTTTCTATCATATGATGCGGTTAACTTTTTTAAATGAACCGACAAAAATAATACCGTACGAAAAGGTTTGAGCTTCAATCCCCTGATTACGATCCATTATGCCTACAGGATAGATTGAAAAAATTGCTTTGATTTCGAGAAACAACTTTGTTGAATCTCTCTTTTAAAACGTGGAATGCGCTTTGAAACTGGCGAATATTCTTTATTAATTCAATCCACTGGCAATAAGCCTTACCGATTCGTCATGACTGCTTAGGTGACGAAATGGAAGAAATTCTTCTCAATGTTGAATCAAAAGAAATACGTTATGCGCTGCTTAAAAACGGTCTTTTACAAGATCTTATTATAGAGCGTAAAAAAGCCCGTCAATTGACGGGTAATGTTTACCGCGGTAAAGTTAAAAATATCCTTCATAACATTCAATCGGCTTTCATTGATATTAACGAAGGTGAAAATGGATTTATCCATATAACCGATATTATCGAAAATACAAAAAAATTCGAAGAAATGTTTGATATGGATTTTGATCTCGATTACGACATCAAATCTTTAGATACAAAAAAACAACAAAATCTTGAAATTGAACAGGTTATGAAAATAGACCAACCTGTTTTAGTTCAAGTTGTCAAAGAGCCCATTGGAACTAAGGGTGCTAGACTTACCTCTAATGTCTCAATTGCGGGGCGTTATTTAGTACTACTTCCAAATAATCCGCACCGAGGCGTTTCTCGTAAAATTGAAGACCGTGCTGCTAGAGAGCGTTTAAAAAAATTAATACGTGCTTTTGAAATGCCTCAAGAAATGGGCTTAATTTGCAGGACAGCTAGCCGCAATGCCAAACCAGAAGCTTTAATTGCAGAAGCTCATGACCTTTTAAAAACATGGCAATCAATTGTTGAAAATTTCCATAAATCGACGACACCGACTTGTCTATACGAAGAATCCGACTTAATCAAGAAAGCCCTAGTCACAGCTGTAGATCATAAACTCGATCGCTTGCTTATCGATGACTATGCGACCTATCAAATTTGTAAAACTTTATACGCTAAGTATGCTTCAGAGCATCCATTAAGATTGGAATACTATCGCGATAAGACACCTATGTTTGAGCGATTTAACGTAGAAAAAGAAATTGATAAGGCTCTTCGTCGCAAAATTTGGTTACCAAGTGGTGGCTATCTCTTTTTTGATCGCACAGAAGCAATGTACACAATTGACGTCAATTCTGGCCGCAGTACTAATAACAACACAGATGTTGAAGAAACTCTTGTTCGCATTAACCTAGAAGCAGCAGAAGAAATTTCACGCCAATTGCGTTTACGCAATTTAGGCGGACTTGTCATCTGTGACTTTATCGATATGCGTTCTAGAAAAAATCAAAGACGCGTCCTTGAAAAACTTAAAGAATGTATGAAAGAAGATTCTGCTAAATGCACCATTTTGGGTATGAGTGAATTTGGTCTGGTCGAAATGACACGTCAACGTTCAAGAGAATCGTTAACTCAAGCGTTATTTACAACATGTCCTTATTGTAATGGTGGTGGTTTAATTAAAACGCACGAAAGCATTAGCATTGATATTGAGCGTGCTTTGAAAAAAGTCATCCTATATCACCAACAATTTGGCTTAAAGCTAATGTGCCATCCCGAATTAGATGTTTACATGGCAGAATGTGATAAAAGCTATCTAATGGATTTAGCTAAATCATTTAATGCTAACTTAGAATTTTGCACAAGCGACACACTCCATCTCAACGATTTCCATTTCTTGTCGACAGTTAACGGAAAGCGTCTTGAGGTTTAATTAATGAAACTTTTAGAAAAACTTCAACAGTATAAAGATGCTGGTATTATTCCAGAAAAATATGCTCAGTACATCACGTATTTCTTTCAAAGCTTCAAAGATGCTTTGAAAGGAATACCGTTTGATTTTGAAAATCAAGAAGAGCGTTTTTTAATTCTTTTAGAAATTGTTAAAGAACAATGTTTAAATCCATATAAGTTCGAGCTTTTTCATCAAAAAATTGTTTTTCCTTTCGATTACCATCGATTTGGAATTGAAATTTTTCGCCCGTTGATTGACGTTGAAAAATCAACTATTAATGACGAAACTGTTTTAGAAAAAATTGTTGAACAGCTAGATCGAAAAGAAAATGCGATTTTTCTAGCGAATCATCAGACAGAAACTGATCCTCAGTTACTGAGTTTACTTTTTGAAAAACGCTTTTCTAAATTGGGTGAAGACCTGATATATGTAGCTGGAGAACGTGTGACAACAGATCCTTTAGCTATACCTTTCAGCATGGGCTGTAACTTACTTTGTATTTATTCAAAAAAATACATCAACTATCCCCAGGAGCTGAAGCACCAAAAGCAGCTTCACAATCAACGCAGTATGAGAAAAATGAGCGAGCTTTTGTCTGAAGGTGGCAAATGCATTTACGTTGCACCAAGTGGCGGACGGGATAGACCCAATGCTCAAGGCGTTGTTGAGGTCGCTCCATTTGATCCTGATAGTATCGAAATGTTTCGTTTGATGGCTAATCACGCCAAAAATAAAACACATTTTTATCCTATGGCTCTTTCCACATACGACATACTCCCCCCTCCGAATACAACGGATATTGAACTCGGAGAAAAGCGCTTGACAAAGCGCTCCGACATTCATGTGGCTATAGGCCCTGAATGCAGCATGCAAATTGATACGACTTTAGAAAAACAGCAGCGGCGTGAAGCTTTGGCACATACCATTTGGTCCCAAGTCGTCAAAGATTACCGTACGTTGATCGAAAGGAAAAACCAAGCGAGCTAATTATGAGAAAACAAATTAAGGCACGTACAATTGCTATGTGTCTTTTGTTATCTTTTGCAATCAATGGATGGTGTGAAACTCCATCTTCGACGCAAGGATACAAAGTCATTGAAGATGAAGCAAAAATACAAATATACACTCCCTCTTACTCTCAACGAAAAACACTAAAAATACAACTCGATAATGGCCTGCAGGCCTATATCGTGTCTGACCCATTATTGGATAAATCTGGCGCTGCTCTAGCAGTTCACACAGGTGCATGGTCAGATCCTAAAGATCGTCCAGGTATGGCTCACTTTTTGGAACATATGTTATTTATGGGCACGGAGAAGTATCCTAAAGAAGCCGAATACAGTCGCTATATTTCTGAAAATGGCGGCAAAATGAACGCCTATACAATGGGTGATCGAACTGTTTACTTTTTCTCAATCAACTCCCAAAACTTTGATGGTGCTTTAGATCGATTTGCACAATTTTTTATTCATCCCTTGTTCAATCCATCAGGTGTTGATCGAGAGATGCATGCTGTAGATCAAGAGCATGCCAAGAATATTCAAAATGATGATTGGCGCATTTACTTTATCCAAAAAGAATTGGGCAATCCCCAGCATCCTAATTCTGGTTTCTCAACAGGAAACTTAGAAACACTCAATCGTATATCTCAAAAAGAATTAATTGATTGGTACAACACTCATTACAGCTCTAACATAATGACACTTGTTGTCTATTCGACAGAACCTTTAGATAAGTTAGTTCAAGAAGTCGTCAACGATTTTAAAAATGTTCCTAATCACAATTTGAGTCCTTTACGAGTTGATACACCGTTATTGTCTAAAAATAACGATGCTAACTTAGTGGCCATTGCGCCGTTTAAACAAATGAATCGTCTGATGTTGTCTTGGGAACTGCCCATTCAGTATTATTATGATACTCCATTAGCATCTTATCTGTTGGGTGAAAAAGACAAAGATAGTTTGTATGCCGAGTTAATACGCCAAGGATTAGCTGAAGATTTACGGTCTGGAGTTGAAAGAATGGGTCTTGATCAAATGATCTTTGAGCTCGACATTAGATTAACGCAAGAGGGTGTTAAAAAGTACAATCAAGTTTTGGCGCTAACTTTTTCAGCGATAGAAATGTACCAGCAACAGCCTATACCTGATTATTTGTATAATGAAATGCGCCAAATGGCCCTTTTACAATACCAATATCCATCAAGAGGTGACGTCACAAATACTGTTGCTGATGACGCTAGTAATATATTATCTGATGGCTTGGCAGACTATCCTGAAAAAACACGGCTTCCTAAAGCCTACGATGAACAAGCTGTTAAAAAAATACTTGATAGCTTAACTCCAGAAACCTGTCAAATTTTCCTAGTTACCGATTCTAAGAACGCCCCATTTAAAATGGATCGTACTGAAAAATGGATGGGAACAGAATATGGCATTCAACCTATTGCAGCCAGTGAATTGCAAAGATGGGACCTAGGAAAGTACGAAGCATGTTTCAAATTCCCCCCTCCTAATCCATTTATTCCAAATGATGTTAAATTAGTAGGTTCTCCAAACCTAGTTGCCTCAACTCCAGCCAGCTCAAATCAATCATTAATACCAACAACGCAAATGTTACTACAGCAACAAGGTGCTATGGTTTACTATGCTGCAGATGACCGCTATTATACTCCTGAGGTTGCTTTTGATTTAAAATTGACAAGTCAAGAAATTACTCCAGGCAATCCAAAAAATGCAGTTTTGTTAGACCTATATGCTTTGAGCATCGATGATCTTTTTACAGATCTTGGTTTTATGGGGGATATGGCGGGTCTTCAGTTTAATATTAGACCCATTGAATGGGGCGTTGACATCAAAATTTTGGGTTATAGTGAAAAATCCTCACTATTTTTGCAGAAACTTCTACAAACGATGAAGCAATTTGATTTGAAAGAACAGCGTTTCAATATCCTTGTCGAGGACTTGAAAAGAGTTTATCAAAATGGCATCTTTGCAACACCTTTAGAGCAAGCTAAAGAACTTTTAGAATCAGCTTTGTCAAAAAGTGCTGTAAGCCGCAGTGAAAAATTGCAAGCAATTCAGCAGATAAAATTTAAAGATTTATTGACTATTAGCAAACAAATAAGTTCAAACAACAGTTATGTACGGGCATTATTTTACGGTAATCTCTTGAAAAATCAAGCTCAAGATATTGCTAAAATGACTTTAAAAACTTGGCAAACAGGATCAACTGCTAAAAATGCACCACCATCTCCTAAAGCTTTGCGTATCGATTCGAAAAAAGGGCCTTATGTCATCACTCAATCGATTAAACCACAAGGTAACGCCGCTATATTAATGATTGAAGCAGATTGTTTTGATTTCAAGAAGCGTGCAGCTCAACAAATTTTGAGTAAAGGGATGCAAGAACCTTTTTTCTCAGAACTGCGCACTAAGCAACAAACTGGTTATATTGTATCGAACATGGACCAAGAAGCTGAAAATGAGTTATTATTAATTCAGTTTGCTCAATCTAAAAGCTATGAAGCATCTGATTTATTAGCTCGCTTTGAATTATTTAACGAGCAGTTTTTAGGAAAATTGCAGACCAAAACAATTCCTAAAGAACGCTTTGAAATTATTAGACAAGCCTTTATTACAACCTATCAAACTGCTTCTAAAAATTTAGCAGAGATGGCTAGTTTATTGTCATCATTAGCTTTTGATTACAATGCAGAATTTGATCGTGTTCAAAAACGTTTAGAGGGATTTAATAATTTGAGCTACGATGAATTTTTAACTTTTGCTAACGGCTACCTTGGAAAAGATAATCATCGTAGATTAGCTATTTTTACCAATGGCACAAGCGATGAGACATTTCGTCTAACTCCTACAACTGTAGATCAAATACGAAAAGACAATGAATATTTGAGTAAAGAACAAGCTCTTTGTCATTAGACAAAAAGGGCTCCAGAATAATCTGGGGCCCTTTTTTTTAGAACACAAATGTTGCGCTCAAATACGATCTGAAAGTTCCAGCCTTATATCCTTGTTCATGAATAGAGTTTAAGCTGACTGCTATATCTCCACGTATGACAAGACTTGATCCCCAAACAAATTCTACACCACCACCAGTTCCGTAAATCGAGTAATCAAGTTCATTAGTTTCTTGTCTGTTAATGTGGGTATAACCGCCATCTAAAAAAAGTTTCCAGAAAAAGTCCCAATCTCGATTACCAAAAGCTTTTGGGCATTCTCTGCAAAGAGGGCCTCGAGGTAAATGTCGACGATATTCCGCTTGAAAAAATGTTGTGCTATCACCAGCTAGTATTCCTTGAGGATATCCCCTTACTGTATACAATCCACCAATTGTCCCTTCTTTTTGAGGAATCAACCGATAATCAAATGCATACTGTCCACCTAACGTTAATGCTAATTCATGCACTAACCAAAGAGTGTTTTCGTCCATATGTGATTCGGGTGCAATGTAGAAAGATCCGAAGAAGTTGTAGTTTATTAAACCAAAACTTGGATTTGCTTCATTACGGCCAAGTCCAAGCAAACCATTTGGACTTGTACTTGTACCTGCAACATGGGGTAAATTTTTCTGATAGCTTACCGTCGCTATGAAATTATTTGTTATGCGCTTGCGAGAAGCTAATAGACCAATATTTGGTAAAAAGAATTTCTGATTACCTGAAATCTGCGAAACACTGTTATTAACATATACGTGAAGCCAGTTAATCTGTGCATTGAAATCTAAAAAGAAATCATCGTATTGATAAACATTTGCTATAATTGATGGTCCCACCTGCCATTGGGAACCTGAGAAATTCATGTTTTGGATTTCTAAAGCCTGAACGTCAAATGTACTCTTCCAAGCATCTACACGCCAACGAACTCGTTCACAATCCCAAAAGGGAGCTTCGTAATATGTCGATAAGGAGTGCATATGATTAAAAAACGCCGTGTCATACTCTAGCGATAAGATATCATCATGATTAGACAATTGGTAATTGACATAACCAAAACGCTGAATCCAATTTCCAGTGGATTCAGTACCAGTATTTGACGTATTTACAAAACCATGCCACGGTGAATTTTCATTAATCAAAAGTTCTAATTCAACCGAACCGTCAGTTGCAAAATCAGTAATCTCAGTTGTAACCATACGACCAGGATGACGATTGATGCGGAATAAATATTCATTCATCGCCTCCCCATCTAAAACACTGTCATTCGAATCGATTGAACATTCACTATCACACTTTACAGGGAAATGTTTAGCAATGCGAGTATGAGATGGGTGGTTGACTTCTTGATTTTCAAAACGACCACCTTGAGATTTGGTATGAATATCTTTGACATGTGTTGCTAATACTTCGAAAACTAAATCTTTGTTTTCTTTACGAATATCTTGGCCTTTTTCGTCGATTTGACCCTCAGCTAAGAAAACACGAATTCCTATGTATCCTTTTGAAGTAAAATGCTGAACGATTTGTTCAGCGATGTTGACCAATCCACTAACAGATATGCATTTTTCAACCTTTCCTATTGAATTAATAGGAACTGCAACGTTTTGGCCTTCATCTTTCAATCCTGTAAGAGTATCATCTTGTTTAACCAACAAGACATTAATGTGGTTCAAGTCCTCAACATTGATCGGTTTCTTACTCGAGTCAACATAGGCAATCGAAATTTTCTCAATTGGATATTTCAAGTCTTTTGTTTGTTTAGATTCTGTTTTATCAAAACCTTTTTTTGCGACTTCAACATCTTGCTTAAGAGTATCTTGAGTATTTCCAAAAGATAATTGCGGGCTTAATGCAAGTGGCAAACATACAAAAAATTTGAAGGCATTTTTTAACATAGTAAGACCAGAAATTCATATAAGATGTAAACGAAACCTATAGAATTTAAATTTTAAGTTAAAGTAAAAAGCAAAGAATCGGGATGATATTCAAAAAAAAATTAGAATTAATGAAATAAAATTTTTCTGCTTTTTTCTTCAAGGATGCTTTATGTTAGATACTTGGTCCAGCCGAGGTTTTTTATCAAATCTTACAAGACCTTTTGCTAGACAACTTATTAAAAGAGGGATCAGTGCCAATCAAGTCACTTGGATTGGTCTTATATTTGGTGTGGCGATTATGCCGGCATTGTATTACCACTTTACAACGTGGGCCACTGTTCTTTTAATACTTTCCGGTTACTGTGATGCTCTCGATGGAACAATTGCACGCATTACTAATACAGATTCTCCGAAAGGGGCCGTACTCGATATCTTATTTGATCGCATTGTAGAATGGTCGATTATTATTGGATTATTTTTAGCTTATCCAGATAGGGCTCTTTGTTGTTTGTCGATTCTAGGCGCTATACTTTTTTGCACGACCTCTTTTTTAGTCGTAGGTATTTTTACTCCTAATGCGAGTTTAAAAAGTTTTCATAATAGTCCAGGTCTTGTTGAAAGAGCAGAAGCCTTTGGCTTTTTTATGGCGATGATTATTTTTCCAAGTTTATTTGAATACTTGGCGATTTTATTCGTTTTGCTAACAATGCTAACAGCTCTAGTTCGCGTCATCGAATTTCAACGTTTTTCCAAATGACTGAACATAAGCTTAAATTTAATCTATTGCCTATCAATTATTGCCAAAAAAATTCGTTTGAGATTAGTGTTAATCAACTTTTTAAGTCTATGTTCGATTTTCATTTACGCACAACTGTCGGAAAAAATGAGCTATTCCCCAATTAACCCAACTACTTCTAATACTGTCGCAATCAATATACCTACAATGCCAAGTGATGAAGGCATTGCTCACGGCCTGTTAAATAATCGACCCGTTCAATCAATTAATCCGAAATGCTGCTTGTCGAAGGTTGATTTTACGATTTATTTGTTAGTTTCCGCAGTGTTTGGTGCAGCTATCATTGCAACATTCATGGTTCAATCCTCTTATGGGGTTACTAAAGAAATAAGCTCTATGAATATGGGATATTATTGCACCGATTCTCACAAAACAGCTGCAAACGTAGCGGAATGTGAAAAGTATCAAAAAATGTATAATGATGATGCACATGTCGAAAAAATATGTCAGATCATTATGTATATTTTCGCAGGATTGACTTGTACATCTTTCATTCTTGGTGTAGCGAATAAGTTATATAAAAGGGAAGATTGAAAAAATCGTCGTTAAGTTAGATGTTCGTTTGTAAACTTTATAGAAAAATTAATCGTGATGAAGCCATACAATCATCGGTTAATTAATTAAATTTTTAAGTCCATGTACCAATTTTATTTATATATTTATATCGGTAAAAATGAGCTATTACCCATTAAATACTTTCCCTTCAAATACATCTGTAATCGATATACCTATAAACCTTAGAGATGAGGATAATGTTACTGGTCTTTTAAATAGTCGTCCAGTTCAACCAATTAGTTCCAAATGCAGGTTGTCTAAGGTTGACTTTAAGGTTTTTTTGATAGTTTCCGTAGTATTTGTCGAAGCTATCATTTCAACATTCTTGGTTAAAGCCACATATGGATTATCTAACGAAAAGAACACTACAATGATTAAATATTATTGTGACGATTCTAGCAAAACTTCACACCAA
>JAEMRK010000106.1 GCA_016463375.1 Parachlamydiales bacterium
GAATAATAATAACTATATAAACAACAAACCATTTATCTTTGAATCTCCCTCGAACGTGCCTCATTCAGTTCAAAAAACTGATAATGCGCTTCCTAGTTTTCAAGCCCTATTATCCACTTTACCTGAAAAATCAGCTCAAATAACTAGTGGATCATTACCAAACTCTCAACCATTATTAAATGCTGAGCTTTCACAAAAATCTGTTAAGCCATTAAACAAACAATCTCCAAGTTCGTTTTTTAAGAAATGTTTGGCAGCAACTTCTAATTACTATGCAACGCCTCTATACACATCGTCTAATTTAATTAAACCGTCATTGAATGGTACTCAAGTCAATATTTCTACTACAGATTCTAAAAATTCGGATTTGCAAATTACATCTAAACCAATAATTAAAAATAGTAATAATGCAACTGTTATCGATTTAGAAAACTCCTCTAAAACACCAACCAATCAATCTGTAAAATCATTGTTAAATCAATACTCGGCAGCCACTACTAACTACTATGCAACCCCTCTGTACACATCGTCGAATTTAATAAAACCGTCATTGAATGGTACTATAGTCAATAATTCAAGTGTCGTTTCTCTGAATTCATCTTTTCCAATAACTTCTGTACCAGTAAGCAAAAAAAGGAACAATACTGATGTTAACGAGGGTGAAAACCCTACTAAAACACTAGAAACTTCGCGTAATAAAAAGTTTGAGGGTAGAACCAGAGCTTTTACAAATCAATTATCAAAGTTTACTGAAGAACACATCTCTACGATCCGATCAGCGCTAATTGAATTGCATAAGGAGCGTTGTAAATTTACTAACTTAACTGATTTAGGAAGAGGTGTTTACGATATAGCTATTAAAGATAAACCTGATCTGTTTCAAGGTTTTTTAGCAGAAAAAATAGCTAATCAAATTGCTCGCAAATTAGATAGTAGCTCGCGCAGTAAACCAATAGCTTTTAAAAAATGGTTATTAAATCCACATTGTTACTAATATTCTTGATAAGCTGGCTCTAAAGCCAGCTTATCATCCAAAAGAACCCTTTAGCATTCTTCATGATTCTAACCAAGTCACTTTAACTTTCTTAAAAATTGGATTAGATTCATGGCATACTTCATTTAAATTTTTAATGAAATCATCTAATTTAATTTTATTACCCAATGGTAAGGGACAAAAGGAAATACTATATTCAAAACATTGACTTCCACAGGTATCTAAAGAATATAATGTGTTAATAAACGCACAATTCTTAATCTTATTTGTCATTTCCAACATTTCTGAAAATGAATCGAATTGCAGATATACAAATTGGTTTCTAAAACAGTAAATTTCTTTTATTTTTGAAAAAGGTGTAAGAATGGATGTTGGCTGATGTGATGATATACAACTCATTGACTTCGGCTTCCAATGTGAGTTAAAAGCCCCGATATAGCCTGGAATACAATATTAAGGCTAATAAATAAAGCCTCCAATAAAATTTGAATTTAGTGGAGGCTTTATAAGTTATTACCAATTGATTATTTTGTATTACTCTAATGATTTTTTCATTTGATTTAAAGCTTCTCTTACTCCCATACGGTTTTTTGGAAGTGGTTCGATCATAGCATTCAATACACGCGTTAATGTCGTTGAAGCTGCAGGCCAAAGTTGGCTTCTTGGAGGGATACTGTAATCTTCTGGATCTGATTTCTCAAAAGCATTGGGCTTGATTCCACAGCGTGCTTTACAAAAGTCAAAAAACATATCATGAGTGCTTCGAGGACAAATCTCTACACCATGCACTAATGGATAAAATGATGCAGCTATTGAATAAGCATCACACAAACCAGTTTCTGCTTCTTTAGAAGCTTGAGAAATTAGATCGATGTTTGGTGAATCAGTATTGTTATAAATACATAATAATGGAGCTTGAGTTTCAAGAGTTCCTGTAGGTATTTGATAGCTATCCATACTTTCAGCTAACCCAAAATCAATTAATAAGCCATCGTCCCAATTTATATTTTCCCATTTAATATCGCTATGAACATATCCAAGGTCATGTAACTTAGTCGCACATGTCAAGATCTTCACAAATTTATTTTCTACTTCGCGCTGAAAAGCTGTAACATTGTCATTGTTTTGGAAATGTCCTTTATCGTAGCGTGCACGAGTAAGTTTTAAGTAATCAAACATCGTCGTTGAAAAGATAGGCTCAAAGCTGACAAATTTGACGACTTCTTGATCGAATAAATCGGGTTTACGAGGACCAAACATTTTCAATCTAACTTTTTTTCCAATGAAAACGTTATGGCTTACTTGAAATTTATCGCCATAGACCTTTTTTTGAAGATCAACTTCAGCTTTAGCAGTTTTAAAACTATCGTCTTTTTCAATCACATCGATGTCGACGTCATCTTTGTTAGCAAAAGAAAATAAATAACTGTGTTTGCTAACAAACTTATCGCCTGTATTCATTTCATGCGCAATTTTAACAATTTTATAAGAGCCGCTACCAACATAGGCTTTTGGATAAAGTCTAGTTTTGTTAGGTACCACAAATGATTGAACCGTTTTATTTTCTGCATCGTAACAAAAATGCAATGAAACAGGTAATTCATCTGTAGCTTTTTCGTAATAACCAGAGGCAAACTCTAAAGCGTTGACTTCCTCTCTTTCTTTAATCGTTTGCATCATCATCATTTGCTGATCAGTTAAATTGATGATAGGACTTAATTCTTTTTGGATTTTAAGAAATTGCGGCTTTAAATTTTGCGAATTGTTTACATTTAAAGGATTCATAGTTTTGCCCGATTATTAATTAAATATTAAAAATATTTTAACATAATAAGGCATTTTTATCAATTAATTAC
>JAEMRK010000055.1 GCA_016463375.1 Parachlamydiales bacterium
ACAATACACTGGTCAAGTTGCTAAAAAGTCCAATGAACACTTGAAAGCATTTTTATCAAATGAGATCATCAAAAATAAAAAAAATAAATTAATGAGAGATTTAACAGAACCATTAGCAAAAAAATCAACATCAGTTGACAATTTATTTAGTGATGACAAAGTTGACAATTCATTGATCAAATTGAATAAAAAGCAAAAGCAAGTTTGGAAACCAAAAGTTGAACCAAAGTTTACTGTTGGAAATTCTTTTTACAAAGTAAAAAATATAGCTGGCGATACAGTGCATTTACCATTAGATGCAGCTGCAAATAGTTTGAAAAAATACTATCAAGATAAACCAGCGCAGCCAAAAGCTAGCACCTACATTGAAAAAACCTACTCAATTAAATTAGATCCATTAACAGCTCATTACGTTGATACTGTTGCACCAACTCGTAACGAACCTGTTAAAACTTCTAACCCATTTGCTCCAGTACTTGATGAAGACAAAATTTTCATGTGCGCACAATTGAACGAAATTAAAGTATAAATGGTATTAATCTGGAGCAGGTAACTGCTCCAGATCAGTAATCTAAAAATTCCAATTTTCTTCTAAATTATCCATCGTTTCATAATTCATTAGTGTCTCAATTTAAAAAAAAGACTCATTTTTGAGAGGATATATTTGCGCCTCAAAAATAAAAAATATTACATTTGATAGTATAGCAGTAACTTCATGAGCTACTGCTAAGTCTTAAAGAATTAAAATTTAATGGGAGTGATTAAGATAGGGACAGTTTATGAGAAAGACCTTTTTCAATGGCTAATTTTGCCGCTTCAAATACGCTTTCTTGAGACATCGTTGCATCGATTGTGATAATTCTTTTAGGAGAACGCTCTTGTAAAAGTAAGAAACCTCTTCTCACGCATTCATGAAAAGCAGTCTCTTCAAGCTCAATACGATCAAGGCCTTTCAAGCCATCTTTTGGTGTTTTAGAGGCTCTTTGCAAGCCTGTCATTGGATCGATATCCAAGAACAAGGTCAGCTCCGGCATCAATCCCTGAGATGAAAATTTACAAAGTTGGTCAACTTGTGTAAATCCAAGTCCTCTTGCCATACCTTGATAAGCTAATGTTGAATCATGAAAACGATCACAGATAACAACTTTACCATCAGCTAACGCTGGAATAATGACATCATTCACATGTTGAGCTCTGGCTGCAAGGAATAAGAAAAGCTCAGATCTAGCACACAACTTTTCTTTAAGCTCTGGGTTTAACAATATCTTGCGAATATTGTCTGCAAGTTCACCACCACCTGGTTCTCTTGTTTTTAAAACATCAAACCCTAAGCCCTTAAAATATGTGAAGAGAGATTCTAAAAGAGAACTTTTACCAGCACCCTCTCCACCTTCTAAAGTAATAAATATGCCGTGAGCATTATTGCTCATCTTCATCGATCTCCTCGTTAATGTCTTCAGTCAATTCTTCTGTCAAAAGTTCTTTAGGAGCAGCTTCAGCTTCTGCTATTGCTTTTTGCATTTCGTTTTTGACTTCTTCGTCTTGGAACTCATCATCTGATGCAGCACCTTCAATTTTCTGTACGGCGACAAGAAGATCTTTTTCACGTAAATTAGCCAATTTGACACCTTGTGTCGCACGGCCCAATACACGCAAATCTTTCATGCTGATACGAATTGTTTGACCCATCGATGAAATCATGACAACACCATCGTTATCACTAACAGAGTTAGCACTGATCACAAGGCCATTGCGCTCAGATGTGATGATGGAGCGAACACCGACACCACCTCGATTTGTCATACGGAACTCTTCAACTGCTGATCGCTTACCAAAACCACGCTCGCATACTACAAGTATAGTTTCATCACCATTAACAACTTCGCAACCAACGACGACGTCATCTTTGCCCCGTAAAGTGACACCTTTTACACCGCGTGTTACGCGGCCCATATTGCGCACTTTTTCTTGAGCAAAACGAACGGCCATACCATTTTTAGTAAATAACATGATTTGCTGGTTAGGTAAGACTTGGCTTACTGCCATCAATTCGTCGCCTTCATCAATCACAATTGCATTAACACCTTTTCGACGTGGATTTGAAAAAGCTTGTAGATCAGTTTTCTTAACAACGCCATGTCGTGTTGCCATTAAGATTGATCCTTCTTCTTCAAAGCTCTTGACGCGAAGAATTGTTGCAATCTGCTCATCGGGTTTTAAACCTTCGAGCAAGTTAACAAGTGGTTTGCCTTTAGACTTACGGCCACTTTCTGGTATCTGCCATACTTTGAGCCAATAACACCTTCCAAAGCTTGTGAAGATAAGCAAGGTTTCGTGCGTTTTTGCTACATAGAGGTTTTTAATTGCATCACCTTCGCGCTTCAATCCAAAACCTGCAATACCTTGACCACCTCGACGTTGTTCGCGGAATGTATCTGTTGGCATACGTTTAATGTAATCGTCTTCTGACACTGTAATAATCACAGATTCATTAGCAATTAAATCTTCCATCGAGAAGTCACCTTCTGCTGGAATAATTTTTGTGCGACGCTCATTTTTATGATTTTTTTGAATGTCAGTTAACTCTTCGCGGATGATGTCTTTAACCATCGCTTCAGATGCTAATACTTCGCGCAAATAAGCTATTTTCTTTTGTAATTCAGCGTGCTCTAAAGCAATTTTATCTTGTTCAAGACCTGTTAATTGGTACAAGCGTAATTCTAAAACTGCAGTTGCTTGACGATCAGTTAGTATGAACTGTTCCATCAATTCCGTTTTTGCAATGTCTCTGTTAGGACTTGTACGAATGATTTTAACAACTTTATCAAGATTGGCTACAGCTTTGAGATACCCTTCTAATACGTGAGCTCTAGCTTCTGCTTTATTCAATTCAAAACGCGTTCTGCGTCTGACCACTTCAATACGATGCTGCACCCAAGCAAAAATCATTTGCTTGATGTTCATAGTACGAGGCAATCCTTTATCAAGCGCTAACATGTTGCAACCAAAGGTCACTTGCATGTCAGTAAACTTATAAAGCTGATTGATAATGACGTCAGGAATTTCACCGCGTTTCAATTCAAAAACAATACGCATGCCATCTTTATCGGATTCATCGCGAACGTCAGAAATACCTGTGATGTCTTTATTATTGACTAAATCAGCAACACGTTCAATTAAACGCGCCTTGTTAACGTTGTAAGGAACTTCATCAACGACAATTTTTTGACGATCTGTGCCATCGGTGTCTTCAACGTGCAAAGCTGCACGACACATTAACTTACCACGACCTGTATGGTAAGCCTCTTTAATTCCACTGTAACCACAAATGAATCCACCTGTAGGAAAGTCAGGGCCTGGCATTACTTGAAGAAGCTCTTCTAAAGTAACGTCCTTATTTTCCATAACAAGCAGAGTTGCATCAATTAATTCTTTAAGATTATGCGGTGGGATATTGGTTGCCATACCAACGGCAATACCAGATGTTCCATTACATAATAGATTCGGAAATTTTGCAGGAAATACAGTCGGTTCGGTTCTTGTTTCGTCGTAGTTAGGAATCATATCGACAGTATCTTTGTCGAGATCTTCCATTAACTGAACTGATGCTGCAGTTAAACGAGCTTCAGTATAACGCATGGCAGCGGGCGTATCACCATCAATCGAACCAAAGTTACCTTGGCCATTGATCAACATATAACGCATTGCCCATTCTTGGGCCATACGCACAAGAGTTGGGTAAATGACTTGCTCACCATGTGGGTGGTAATCACCAGACGTGTCACCGCATATCTTCGCACATTTACGATGCTTGCCACCTGGACTTAAATTTAACTGACGCATCGCATATAAAATACGGCGTTGCGATGGCTTTAAGCCATCGCGAACGTCAGGTAGCGCTCTAGAAATGATGACGGATAAAGAGTAGCGTAAATAGCTTTCTTTCATCTCCTCTTCGACATTGCGAGGAACAATCGTCTCATGGGGTAAGTGGGACATGGAAAAGGAACTCCTACATCAAATATCTAAGTTTTTAACAGCTAAAGCATGGCGCTCAATAAATGCACGTCTTGGCGGAACATCTTCTCCCATTAAGATGGAGAACATATGATCTGCACCAATGGCGTCAGGTAATGTCACTTGAAGCAATGTACGTTTTGCAGGATCCATTGTCGTTTCCCACAATTGATCAGCGTTCATCTCACCCAAGCCCTTATAACGTTGTATCTCTATACCTTTACGTCCATTAGCGCGAACAAAGTCAATTACCTCTTTTAAGGTGTGCGCTTCTGCCGTAGGCTTATTTTCTTCTCTCAATTCAAATAAGTTTTTCAGTGCTATATGATAATTTTCCATCGTTAAATGGAATCGATTCAATTGAGTAACTAAATGAGAGATTTCTTGTTCAGAAAACAACTCGCTAAGCGAAACTTGTCGTGGTACAAAAAGTTTCATCGCATCAGTTAGCTCATCAACGGGCATACCGGCAATTTTTTCTTCGTGAGCCGTGCGCTGCGCTGCTTCATCTTCTTTGCCCAATTGGGATACTTCTTCTTTAGAATAAGCAAAAACAGGTCCTTGTACCAAATTAACTTGATACATGGGTAACTGGCCATCACGAGCTTCTTGCAAGAACTCTTTAAATGGGATACCTTTTCTCTCGATTCTATTAATTAAAGACTCAACGTCTAAAATTAATGACAATAGATCTTTAGTATCTGCAATGGACAATGGCTCTTGAGAACCTGCTGGAGCAATTGAAATATCACTTAAACCGAGCTCAAGTAAATACTCATCCATCTCTTTTTCAGAACTAATATACCGACTCGTTTTCTTTCTTGTTACTTTGTACAAAGGAGGCTGAGCAATGTATATATAATTATTTTCTACAAGTGCTGGCATATGGCGATAGAAGAACGTCAACAGAAGTGTGCGAATATGTGATCCGTCGACGTCAGCATCCGTCATGATGATAACTTTATGATAACGAAGCTTTTCTATGTTGAAGGTATCTTTACCAATACCACAGCCCAACGCTGCAATCATTGCTCCGACTTCAGTGTTATTTAACACTTTGTCTAAGCGAGCTTTTTCAACGTTTAGAATTTTACCACGTATTGGCAAAATTGCTTGAAAACGGCGATCACGGCCACCTTTAGCAGAACCACCAGCAGAATCCCCTTCCACAATGTATATTTCACATTTGGCAGGATCTTTCTCTTGGCAATCAGTTAATTTACCTGGTAAGCGCGCATTGTCTAATGCAGATTTACGCAATGTAAGTTCGCGCGCTTTTTTAGCAGCTTCGCGAGCTTGCGCAGCAAGCGTTGCTTTATCAACAATAGCTCTAGCAATTTGAGGATTTTCTTCTAAATAAATCGTGAGCTCTTCACCCACAATCTGCTGTACAATTGATCCAACATCACTGTTACCAAGTCTTTGCTTAGTTTGCCCTTCGAATTGCGGATTGGCAACTTTGGCAGAAATAACAGCAGTTAAACCCTCACGCATGTCTTCACCGGTGATGGTTAACTTGTCAGATTTCATCATGTTGTTATTTTTAATGTAACTATTCAAAACACGCGTTAATGCCGTAGAAAATCCTGTTAAGTGAGTTCCACCTTGGCGCGTTGTGATATTATTTACATATGAATAGATCGTTTCGGAATAGCCCTCGTTCCATTGCATTGAGGCTTCAAATTCAATATTACCATCATCGCCTTGCTTCGAGCCGTGAAAGTACAGAGGAATTGCTGGAAATTGGCCACCTTTATTTTCATTAAGATAGTTAACAAAAGAGTTTAATCCTCCTTCATAACTAAAAAGAACTTCTTCTTTACTCGCATCGCGTTCATCTTTGAAATTAATTGCGATCCCTTTATTTAAAAAGGCCAATTCTCTTAAACGTTTGGCTAAAATATCGTAATCGTATGTTGTGACTGTAAAGATTTTGCTGTCAGGCCAAAAAGTAACTTTTGTTCCTCTCTTGTCACTTGTTCCAACAAGTTTTAAAGGAGTCAAAGGTTTACCCTCTGAAAATTCCATTTCGTAGACTTTACCATCATTAAATACATTAACAACTAACTTCGAAGATAAAGCATTTACGCAAGATACACCAACACCATGTAAACCGCCGGATACCTTGTAAGTATTCTTATCAAACTTGCCGCCAGCATGCAATATGGTCATCACGACTTCAAGAGCCGAAACTTCGCGACCTTGTTTCTTAGATTCTTGTTCATGGCGCTGTATTGGAATACCTCGACCGTTGTCTTCAACAGTAATCGAGTTATCTTTGCGAATAACTACATCAATGCGTGAACAAAAACCTGCTAACGCTTCATCGATGGAGTTGTCAACAACTTCATAGACTAAATGATGCAACCCGTTGACACCGGTATCACCAATGTACATTCCAGGACGTTCGCGTACCGCTTGTAGACCTTCTAAAACGGTAATAGAACTTGCATCGTATTCTTTGGTCATTGGCATAATTCCTTAGAGTGGTTACCCCATGCGAAAGACAATGTTAACAATTTTCGTAGAGGGGAATTTATCTTTTAAATTTTTCAAAATACGTGGTTTTTCGTGCTGACTCAAAAGGCTGTGTAGTGTAGAGTTACGCACCATAATCGTTAAAACGCCATCATGGTAAGATAGCGGTTTAGTCATTGGCGCTAGCTGAGGCCCAATTATTTGCGGCCATGCCGCAAATAATAAATCAGCTCTTTGACCATAAGTCTGACTGATTTGTTTCAAGACATGAGGTAATAAATCTTTTATCTGACGGCCCGTGGGCTGCAAGCCATCATAGTTTCTTGGTGTACGCGAAAAATTAGCCATCGACTTCTTAAAAAAGGGGCAATAAATTTTCCTAATAATAACCCAACTAATGACAAAACACAACAAGTTTTACGATAATAATTTTTAAAAAAAAGGTTAAATCGCAAATTTGTTGAGGACTTTAGCTCCCTATGCATTGTATCAGTCTCATACCCGAAGGATGTTTCAACATTAAGTGCGAATGCACCGTTTGTTATCAAAATATTCAAGAAAAAACCAATGAAATTATAAAGCTTACCCGTATGGGTAAAAGATTTAGGTTATTAAACGATAAATGGCAAAGTAAACCCGAATTGTCACGCGTAATGTACAATTTTATAGATATTTTGATAACACCGCATAACATTCAACTATTTTATAACCAACCGCTTCTTTTTAGCATTCCATTAGCAATTGATTGTTCATTAAGTTATCTTGAATCTAAAAAACCATTAGTTACATTTATTGGTAAAAAAACGCCTTTACAATGGCTTGCAAGCTATAATAAAGATGAAAGATTTATTGTAATTAGCTCATCCCGCTTTAATAATCTAACAACATCAAATGTATTTGAAAATTTTTTAGCATTTACTACAATTTGCTTTGTCGTATCAGTTTTATTTGAGTGTTTGATTAGTTCCTTCCCAGATTCGAAATGTTTAAAATCATGGCAAAATATAAAATACTACCCAATGTTTTTTGGAGCATTCGCCTACCTTTTTATAGCTTTATCAATCGCTGCAAAATCACATAACCTGTTTCGTTGTCACAAAACTGAAAAAAAGCCTACTCATGCTAAAATTTTTACTATTTCCGATGATGTTGATTTAGCAAGATTCACTATTTCAAAAAGCTTAAAAGCTCGTTTTACAAAAGCTATTTTAACAGAGCGTCTCAATCGGCCCAACTCAGAACAATCCATTTGTGAACTCAATAAGCTGAGATCAAAAAAAACAAGGTGGATGATCCTCTCACGTGAAAAAACAGAAAAAACTCAAGAGATTCAACAGCCATTCAATTTCACTGAAATATATCATCGTTTGGAAGAAAGTGATTCTCCCGAACAAGATCTGAAACCTTACTTGGAAGAATTAACATTAGACACTCCGACATCTGCATTAACCCAAAAAGCGAGACAATCAAAACCCAAACCCAAAAAAAATCATAAGCCAACTTTAGAAAAGCAATCGTCACAAAATGCTCTTTCAATGTTCAAATCAGATCAGTTTAAAAATTGGCTATCTACTTTCAGTATTGGCAGCGTTAGTACATTGGACAATCAAATACTCCGCAAAGAAATAAATACCCAGACAATAAAGGCTGTTAAATTTTTATTAACAAATCAAACAGGTACAAATTTAGATCTACGCAAATTACAAAATTCCGAAGTTTGGGAGCTTAAGTTAGCGCCTCATAAAATTAGAACCTACATGTTAGTTTTAGACAAAAAAGGATATATATTATTGGGTGGAATCAAAAAAACGCAAATTGCAGATATTAAATTAGCAAACTCGCTTGCTAGAAATTTGATCGCTCAAAAATTAAATAGTCCGGGGCAAATTATACCTTGAATGTGATATTTTAAGATTCACTCCTGATTTTTCTTAAAGGAATTATACATGGTTTTAAAAAAGAAAATTATTGTTTGGTTTAGACAAGATTTGCGATTAAACGATCAAGAAGCCTTATGGACAGCTTTTCAAGATGATGCGATAATCATTCCCCTTTTTATCTGGTCTCCTAAAGATGAAAAAAAATGGCCTATTGGTAATGCGAGTAGACAATGGCTCAAACAATCATTGGAACTCTTTTCAGACTCTATTAAAAGTAAAGGATCGCGTTTAATTATTCGTCAGGGAGCTGTACTTGATACAATTCTTGAGATGGTTGATGAAGTCAAAGCCGATGGCGTTTTTTGGGGTCGGTGCTATGAACCTTATAATATTGATCTAAGCACAAAATTAAAAACCGCTTTGAAAAAAAAGAATCTTATTGCTGAATCTTTCAATACAAGACTTTTATTTGAGCCGTGGGAAATTGCTACAAAACAAGGTAATCCTTTTCAAGTTTTCACACCTTTTTGGCGAACCTGCCAAAAAATGAGTGAAAATATAAAAAAACCATTTCCAGAACCTGAAACTTTAAATAGCGTCCCCTCTTCTATATCATCAGAATCAATATCTATTATTCAACTTAAGGAAAAAAATCATTGGAAGTTCACAACCCAACGCCCATGGGAACCTGGTGAAAAAGGAGCTGTTAAAGCCCTTGAACATTTTTCTAAGGACGGTATAAATCAATACTCAGAAGAACGAGATCGACCAGATCATCAAGGCACATCAAGAATTTCACCCCATCTCCATTTTGGAGAAATTAGTCCTCGAACGATTTGGCACCATTTAACACACATTTCTAAAAGAACTTCTAATACTCAAAAAAAAGATGAAATTGAAGCTTATTTACGCCAAGTGATTTGGCGAGAATTTGCATACCATTTACTGTATCACTTCCCCCATACTGTAGAACAACCCCTCCGTGCTGCTTTTAATGAATTCGGTTGGGAACAAGAAAAGAACTTACTCAAGGCATGGAAAGAAGCAAAAACTGGGTTTCCGATTGTGGATGCCGGTATTAAAGAACTTCTTCACAGTGGATGGATGCATAATAGAGTGAGACTCATTGCAGCTTCGTTTTTAATTAAAGATCTCTTAATTCACTGGATTGAGGGGGCTAGATTTTTTTGGGAAAATTTAGTTGATGCTGATTTAGCTAATAATACAATGGGATGGCAATGGGTCGCTGGATGCGGCGCAGACGCCGCACCTTATTTCCGCATTTTCAACCCTGTAACTCAATCTCAAAAATTTGATCCAGACGGTGTTTATATTACATCATGGCTACCTGAACTTAAAAAGTTACCGGCTAAATGGATTCATAGCCCATGGCTTGCTCCCTTAGAGGTTTTAAAACAAGCAGACATTGAACTTGGATCCGATTATCCTTATCCAATTGTCGATCACGATGAGGCTAGAAAAAAAGCACTCTCTTTATTTGAAGAGATGCGTGAAAAAACAAAAGACTAAGCAAGGAGAAGTATGCGCATTTTAATTACTGGTGCAAATGGACTTGTTGGAACAGCACTAAAACTTGCACTAATTCAAAGAGGCGATTCAGTTCAAAGCCTTAGCAGGGATCCTAACCAAAAACCATTTTGGGATCCAGATATGGGACTTTTAAATAAACAAGATTTAGAAGGCTTTGATGCTATCATCCATCTCGCAGGTGAAAATCTTGCACAAGGACGCTGGAGTTCTGCACTAAAGAAACGTATTCGAGAAAGTCGTATTAAAGGCACATCATTACTGACTAATAAGTTATCTGAAGTCAAACAAAAGCCAAAAAAATTGCTCTGCGCTTCAGCGATAGGCATTTATGGCGATCATAAAGACGACATCGTTACTGAAAATACTAAACCTGCCAAACAGTCTTTTTTGAGTGATCTTGTCCAGGAATGGGAAGCGGCAGCTTTTCAAGCACCGTCGGGTATTGATGTGACATGCATGCGATTTGGTGTCATTTTTAGCGAAAAAGGTGGGGCATTACCTAAAATTTTGACACCATTCAAACTTGGAACTGGAGGAATGCTTGGAAATGGGCAGCAATATATGAGTTGGATTACATTAGATGATGTCATCTCTGCAATTATATTTTTATTAGACCAACAAGATGCTACCGGATCTTTTAATATTGTTTCGCCAAATCCTATAACCAATGCAGAATTTACTAACACGTTGGGAAAAGTATTAGGAAAACCAACTGCAGTTACAGTACCAGCTTTTGCAGCAAAATTGTTGTTTGGTGAAATGGCTGAAGCTTTACTTCTTTGCAGCACAAGAACAATTCCTGAAAAACTGCAAAAGTTGGGATATCAGTTCAAATATCCCAACATTGAACATGCTATGCAGCATGTTTTAAAATAGAATTAAGACTCATCAGAAAAAGGTTCATCATTTGTTTTTGGTGACCTTTTTCTAAAACCTTGCGATCCATTCGAATTGGCACGTTTACTACCATAGTTTGGTTTATCACCATTAGAACGCTTTGAAGTACCAGAACCAAAACCTTCTTTCTTAAACCCACCTTTATATCCATGGTTAAAAGGCTTTGAATCAGAACCGTAGCTCTTTCTTTCAAATGAGCCTTCGCCTCGTGGTGTTCTTGGACGATCTGAATTAAATCCACCTTTGTAGCCAGGC
>JAEMRK010000056.1 GCA_016463375.1 Parachlamydiales bacterium
TTTTATTTTAAATAATTTAAATAGTTTATAATTAACAACTTAAATGATTTTTAAAGTGTTGTTAAAAATTAATTAAATTTAATTAAGAGCTTTTAAAAAGTGTTAAATTTGTATATCAACTGATAAATAGGTAAATCAATGACTATACAGCCTATGAAATGTAAAGTATCAACGCAAACACCAGATATTAACGCTCAGACCCCGCTAATCTTCCATTAAAAGTTATAAAAAAAATCTGGCTCCAAAGATATGTTTTGAGCCAAATTCTAAGATTTTACTCGTTTCTAAGGCCTGGAATAAAGTATTTAACCAATCTTTAACTTGGAATCTAATGCTTTTAAACCTTTATTCCAGGCCTTACAAGTTTGTAAAAAGTGACTTCTTTGACATTTTTTACTCTCAATCTCCTCATAAAGCTTACTTCATGAATGAAAAGCTTCGTCAAAACATGCTGCAAACATCGCTTTTCCCTAAAGTAAAGAGAAAGCTAAAACAAAAAATCTTAATCAAATTTCGAAACCAAATTTCTCAACAATATTTGGTAACGCTTCTTTATTTATCCACATATAAATACTAGATTTATTAAGTAATTCTGATTCTTCTTTTAAACGTCTTGAGTAACACATAATTTGTCCAACTAGTCCAAATTTAGAGGTTAAAAATCTGATCAAAGCGTCCTCTTCAATCATATTACTATTCTTAACGTATAATGCGAATTTTTCAGAATCTTCTGACTTAATATCTTGTACAGACTTGATATCTTGATAGTCTTCGAGATTAGATTCTACCCAACCTTTACGCATGACATCATTTACAATACAATAAGCTTTTCCTAAGGCTTCTAAAGAACATCTTTCATTATCATAAAGCCTAAGTGCTATTCCTTGGTTAATTAGCACACCACTAGCATCTCTAAATTGTTCACTTCCTCCTCCAAAATCTTGAATATGCCATGCAGATTGTCTCCCAACTAACTTTGTTGCATTTCTACTGAAAATATCAAAAATTCGGGCATCATTGTATTGGTTTAGTGGGATAACCTTGCATGTCTTTATTGTTCCGCGTCCATTGAAAACAGGTTGATAGTCTAAAAGTTTAGCGGCGTATAAACATTGCTGGGGTAGTTGTTCAGCTTTTTCGTAATGAAAGGATAGGGCTTTTTGATAATCAATAACTTTCATTTATTTTCTCCTTACAAATCTTAACTATATTCACAAGAACAAATATACCATATTTTGGGGACGCACGACAACGCTCTTTGATTTTGATTGTTAAAGTATGAAATGTGTTTTAAGCAAGACTTGAAAATGATTTTTTAGTGAAAAGTTTTGAAAAATTTCAAACTAATATAAGATAACTAACTTTATAATTTTTACTGGTTAATCATATGTCTTTATATGCTTTAAATGCGTCTTCTCATATATCTCAAGACATTACTTTGGATCCTCAAAAAATTTATCGAGATCCTGCAACTCTAAATATTGAAGTTCTTCATGAGGTTTTAAGCCGTTTTGTTTCTATGAACACAACTTACAATATGATGCTGGTTAACAAAAAATGGAAGAGAGTGTTTAGAGTCGAAACATTCATAACAAATGTCTTAAGGAACCATCCATTCCTGAATAAATCCCCTTCACATAACTTAAAAAGCGCCTATATAAAAGACATACAGACACTCAAAAACATTAGAGAAAATCGCTATAGACTCACTGAAATTAAAGCAATTCCACCCACAAAAATAAAATGGATAAATTCGATACAAAGCTTTGGCAATAACTTATTATTCTTAAGCAATGACAAGTTATTTAAAATAAATCTAAATGTAGGCTATACCTCGTTCTGCTCTAGTGAATCCATTGAAGCTTTTAAAGTGTACAATGATAAAATTTTTGCGACGGACAAAAAACATATTTTTCAAATTGATGAAAATGGATCTACTACTAAACTCTTCGACACCAAAAAAAACTTTTTTGGTCCTAGGATACTTTTTTTTGAATGTCTAGATGACGATTTTTTAATAGCAACATATAAAAAAATACGAATTTTTAAAGATCATGGTAGTGCTATGGCCTCAGCGTCTATACCAAATAATCTTTATAGTCCTTTTACAAGACTTAACATGCCAAGAATATGTTCATTGATGATTTTTAATAATACAATTGCTGTAGGAACTTCATGGGGCACCGTAAACGTATTTGACACTAATTTAATTGTTCTAAAAGTGATTAAGACAGAGCCTGGATTATTTATTGACCATATAGTCATAGACAATCTTACAATTCTAAATCATAAGCTTTGCTCATGGTCAACTAGCTCAATATCCGTTTGGAATACAGATGGATCCAAAGCCTATAGTTTTAAAGATTATTCGATAACCCATGAACTTAAAACTATTGGAGATTATTTGGTAGGTATCAGTGAAAATGAGATTAAAATTTGGAAAGATCAAACAATTTATGCGGCTATTCCATCTCCATATGGTGAGATAAAAAATTTAGAGATTCACAAAGATAAACTGATAGTAAGCTGTTCTAAATACATCGATGCGCATCGTATCTTCTGCTACGATTTTGGAATAACAGATGAGGACAAAGCTTACACTTTAACAGATAATTCTAAAAATCAAGAACTTAAAACTATTGAAAATAATACCATAGGTATTAATAAAGAGTTGATGGAAAAAGCGATTTGTAAAGATAAACTGATAATTGCCTGTTTTGAAGGCATCGATGATCTTCACATCTAACTTGACAATGTTTTAGGAAATTTTTTCTTTAAGACTACTTACATGTTTATGCAGCGTCGCTTAGCTTGAAATGACGCTACATAAAAACACTGTATTATTAATCTCAATCCTTAGATTGTTCTCAAAAGATTGGGGCGACTTTTTAAAAAATTCTTAAATTTTAATATCTTTTTCCATTTGTATATTTGGCAATATCGTATTACCCACCATTTCTCTTGGTCCTGCAGAATTATATCCAAAAGCTTGAAAACGGCTTACATCTTGAGTAAAACATGGAGATACAAGTTTTTTAATACTTAATTCTTTTGCAACATCTTCAACTTTTTCGAGTAAAACCTTATAGACTTCACTTTGGAGATCAGAGTCTAAATCTTCATCGATGAAACATGTTCTAATATCCCCTATCCCATCTTTTTGTTTTCCGATAAGAGAGTTACAGTTCCCTTGATTTGTTTGGAAGTGGGATCAATAGCTACAAAGATTTGTCTGTTGGGGTCTTGTGATAGCTCGTGTATTTTTGATTCCTGCGACCAAAAGTTATTCCTATCACTTATTACTTCTTTAGAAAAGTTATTGGTGACTTTGGTTTGTTTCCAAAAAGATTTGATTAGATTGGTCACCTGTGGCGCATCATCATATTGAAACGGTCTTACTTTAATAGTCATTTTTTTCTCCTTAATCAAACTGATTAGTCATTTCTGAACAGTTAACAATAATACTTTTTTATGTCAAAATTATCTTTATTAATTAAAGGAGAGTAAAATCTTTAGAAACTAGAATGAATATGACTCTCAGAAATTAAAAATGTCGTTTTGAATTTGTTAATTATTTATGTTGAAATTGCCTAAGACTAGCTTAAAGCTATTGTCTGAGTGGGAAAGCACTGTCAAACCCAATTTTTTCAGGTCAATATGAGTATCATCAATTCAATTCGAAACTTATTCGGTAACTCTGATAGATCGAAGCCTAATACAAATTATGTGGGATATTACGAAATAACAAAAGAAGTCATTGAGAAAACAAAAATTCCACCGAACCCCAAAAAGATATATCGCGATCCAACGACCCTACCTGTAGATATTCTTAATCGCATATTAAATCGCTTCATTCCACTTGAGACATGCGCTCGCATGATGCTTGTCAATCATGCATGGAAAAAAAAGTTTGAGACTAATGAGTTTTTGGATGGTATATTTTCAAACTACTTTTTTGTAAATAGACAGCCTGGCGAAGCTTACAGCATAGCTTATCCAAAAGATGTTAAGACTAAAAAAAATATCAGAACAGGTAACTTTACATCAGTTAAGGTCGATGCACCAGACGAATTACAGATTAAATCGCTTTGCTGTTATCGAAATGGACTTGCTATATTATCAAACGATAAAATATTCAATTTTAACAAAGAAGGGTCATTTGAAAAACTAAACTTCGATATTTCGGCCGTCGCTATTCTTGTCGATGCAGATAAACTGTTCACTATAACCTTTGAAAATCAAATTGTTGAAATACATGATGATCGCTCTTCAACCCTTCTATTTGATGTAAGTACTTCTAAAATCGACTTTAAAAACGTTTCCCAAGTGTTTTTCAAACGATTGAACGACACGTTTATCATAGCGTATAATCAGCCAAATCCTATAAAAACAGAATCCTTTTTTTCATTTTTACATGTGGTCAACAAAGAAGGTGTCATTTCAAAAAACTATGAAATAGATCGCCCGATTTCAAGTATTATGGCTTTTAAGAACTCTATTGCAGTTGGACTAGACGCAGAGATTGAATTTTATGATAATAAGTTAAATTATCTTAAAACTTTTTCAGGTTTTGAAATAGAGCTATGCAAAAAAAATGTTATACCCTTAACTGGTTATTCATTATCCAATTTTAATGGGCATTTAGTCTCATCTGCTAAGACAGGCCTTACATGTATTTGGAGTGATGATGGAAAATATAGACTGCTAGAGAGCTGTATTAGAGTGTTTAGCTTTTCAGAAACAACGCACTCAGAAGGTTTAGGAGAAAGCTTCGCAATCCTTGTAAACGAACGTTTACATATTTTAAACGATAAAAATCATAAAGTTGACATTCTCAAGGATCAAAGTTTCATGGATTTTACAGTTTGCCAAGATCAAATTATTGCCTACACACCAAAATCAATTACCTATCTAGACTTTTCTCCAAAACCAGTGTTTGGACCTAATGAAAACCCGGAAAAAAAACCTTTTAATATTTTGGGTACTATATCTAATTTTTTCACTAAATAGAATTTGATCTGTGCTTAGAGAAAGTCCTTACAAATATGATTGCCTTATTTAATTATTCCCAAGACTTGGAAGAGTCTTGGGAATAATTCATTCGAATATATCCTCAAACACAGCCCTCAGCATTATACACATATTTTATTTGGGAAAGTTCTTCAAATGAGGATGCCTATCTCTAAAACCATTTTTTTGTTTAGGTAGATTCGCCTCTGAGATCGTATTCCTAATATGTTTAAATCTAATATTAGGGAGTAAATGGCCATGTTTAGTCATGCCACTTGACCTATTCAATTTACTCAAACTAGCGAAATACAAATTAGCGGTTGAGTTAGCCGATTTAATAAATGCGTAACTCCCTACCAGGGCAAAAATACCAACAGCTCCCCAGCATATAACTTTTTTATTAGGTAAAGCTGACGAGCAAATATTTTGTAACACATAAGTTGCTGGAAGGTTTAGTGGTGGCCTTTGGGAGGCCTTAACATAATTAATCATACTTTAGCCCTATATACTTTAGAATTTATAGAAGTTATCACATAAAGAGTAATGCATGTAGTGTTAATTTAGGACTTCTTAAAATGGGCATTTCTATTGAAATGCTTTTTCAGATTAAATTTTAAATAGCATTTAAGGCATGCTCTGAGCTTATCTTTTTGAAACTCTAAGGTTACATGTACCCAATCGACAATGCCTCTAAATATAATGCCGGTTTAGCAAATAGTGAAAAAAAAATCTCACTTAAATCTAAAAAAACTTATGGAAACTACAATGTTTCAGTTGAGGTCAATGTTGACTTACCCAACTTAACAACTAAAAATACTAAAGAAAAAAAACATGATGTTTCATGTAATGTTTCTAATGAAGCCAATGTTGTTTTTGCTAATGTTTTAAGCCCTAAAATATCCATCCAAGGCTGGCATAATATGATTTTAGTTAGCAAAACGTGGAAGCAATTATTTGCAACACCAGAATTTTTAAAAGGAGTTTTGTATAATTACAAATGTCTCAATAGACGGCCCTTAGATGATCCCAAATTAGCGTACATCAGAGACGTTAAGACAAGGAAAAATATTGCAAATTGTCAAGCTCGATTAATTCAACCTAATAAAAAAGTTGATATTGCAAAACCAATTTATGAAGTGAAAAGATACTCTTCTGGATTTGCTATTAGGTCCGATGAAAGTCTATATTTTTTAGATGACTCTGGTACATGTAATAAAATGTTAGATTTAAAAGACATGTGCACCATTCTCACTGACAATGACAAATTACTTGTGCTTAATTACCAAAGCCAAATTTTAGAAATTAACACTGAAATAGATAACCAAAAAAGGCTTAAAGGCACCACGACAATTCTTTACGACAATAAGCTCGGTGGAGTTGAATTAAATGATAGTAGAATTGTCAAATTATTTAATCGACTAGGCAACCATTTTGTTATCACAACTAACGAACTGAATTATTCATTTTCATGTCTTAATGTTGTTGATAACTTTGGTATTGCTAAATGTGCAAGCATTGGTTTTGTTGATAATATGGTTATTTTCAAAAACTCAATCGTTGTTGGACTGAAAAGTCAAAATAGCACCATCCAATTTTACAATAATGAACTGCAGTGTTTGAAAACATATAGCGCTGACAATATAAATCATTATGGTGCTCATAGACTATTAGTCGATAATGATCGTTTAGTGTCGATTACTCCCACAGGATTAATTCATGAGTGGTCTGATGACGGTAGCTACCAAGTATTGGATAGCAGTTTTAAATGGTCTCAACCAAACACAGCTCCTACATTTGAGGTTTTCGGGGATAGCTTTGTTGTTCTTAATAACAAACTCCTCCAAATTTTAAGTGAAAAAGGAAAGATATACGGATCTAATCAAATCATATTGTCAGACGTTATAGTTCATAAAGACCAACTTGTTATTTACACAACGGATTTTATTGCTCGTCTCGACTTTTCTCCAGAAGCTGTAGAAAAATCTACAAGATTTAGCCGTTTTAAAAAATCAATTGAGCTCATCTTCGACAGGTTTTTTAGATTAATATAATTTTTCATTGCATCTGTAAACATTTATTATATGCTGTTTAATTTCTATTGGTTATTGAATTGTTTAAGTTTATAAAAAATCTCTTCAAAAGAAGTGACACTAAATGATGGGAGGTTAATTTAACTTAACAAATACTAATCAACTTAACAAAAGGTACAAATGTCTGTTAACTCTATAGCAGGAAATAGAAGCCAGGAACAAATTCTTGATAATGATTCTAGAATTTCTACGAACATCAAATCTCTGAATTATAAAACATATCAAGTTTTCAAAAAAATGATTATCAAAAATTATGATTTTGTGACTTTTCTAAAAGATCATATTGTTTTGAATCATAAAACAGAATCAGGCTATTCACTATTCAAATGCGACCGTGAGTTCAATGTTCTTAAAGAAATGGATTCCTCTAAACTAGAGTTTATAACTTCTTTTAATGGATACGTTTTCATATACCACATCGACTCTACACTTTTAATGCTGGATGATGAAATTAATTATAAAAAAATGATTGCTTATGAGCCTTATAACCGTGAGTCAATACCTCCCAGGTATAACTTAGAATGGTCTTATCAGGATACGAATAGTCTATACTTCGGAAATACATCATCGGTCTATAAATTTAATAATGATAATAAATTAGACCTCATAGCGACTCCTCCAATTATCATTAAAAAGTTTTTACCATTTAATGATTACTTTTTGATAGCTGACCAAACCAGCATATATAAATACTCTTCCGATTTTAAAAGATCTGAAAAGATAGTTGATCAAATGCTGGATTTTTACACGTTCAATGACAAAGTGATCGTGCGTACTAAAAGTTATCCATTTGAAGCGGATTTTCTTAATAGTGATTCAAAATGTATATTTAAATTTAAGTCTTGCGGCATTGAATTTTTCACAAAAAATTTGATTGCTTGTGGAGAGTATCTGGTTGAAATGAAGTTAAGCGAATACACAAGCACTTCTCAAATCAACATATACAAAGAATGCGTAACTGATGGTAAGTACGATTTATCACTTGTAAGACGAAATGAACATAGCTTAGAAGTGGGAGATGCTGTTTTTAGAAATGGTTCGTTAGTTTTTTTCAATCCTGGGTTGTTATTTTATGATTTCAATCGCTGATTGAAATCATAGCTCAAATCAAGACGTTTTATTTATAACGCTGGAATTTAGACTAAGGCTTGTCCACATATACAGGCTTTTAAACTCGCCTAAGACCCAAGTTACTTTAATAAAAAATCTCACAAGCGGTGCAAAATTTCAGCTTTTTTAAATTCAGATTTGATCTATAACTCACTCAAATTTTTGTAAATATTAGTCTAAGGAATCGCTCCATGTCTGTAAATCCTGTCGTAAATACACCTATCAATTCTAATGAACAATTTAATAAGGAAGCTTCCTCCTCAAGTGGCCTTAGTCATTACATGTCTTGGCCATCAATTCCCTCAATACGTTTATCTGCCCGGACATGGAATGTTTTGATTGGTGGTTATAGCTATTTAAAAGGTGTTGTGAATCCTTATAACTGGACTAATGGTGTTGGCTCTCCTGTCAAGCTTGACTTGTTGAAAACTAATAGTCAGCAGAAAGTGGGTCCTAACAAATACCTGAATTTTAAATATGCTAAGTCTTCATATGAATATGAAGGCGTTATTGTCTTATATGGCACTCAATTAGTTTTGATTAAAAAAAATCTAAACATTAATGAATTTCAGTTTGATCAAAAAGTTATTGCTTTCACAACCATTGGTGGCGTCCCCCTTGCCATGACAGAGGATGCAAAATTATACTTTGTATACATCAACCAGCCCCCAGTTCTAATGCATGATCAAATCAAAGGACTTAACTTAACATCGGAGGGGTTGACGTTTTTAGACTTTAGCTTTACAGATTTTGTTAAACCAATTAATTCAATTAATGTCTCAGCGCCAAGTGTAGTTGATTTTGACACTACACATATAAATGCACTAGCTGTTGCTCATGAACTTGATCTTTGTGCTTTTAACTCAAACACTGTCATTTCAAAAACATTATCTTCAGACAATAAAGACTCTCCAATCACTGCCATGACATCTCGCAATAACCAATTTGTCATAGGAAATAGCACAGGTGGCATCCGAATTTTTGATAATCAACTCAATGAGACGTCATTTTATACAGATGAGAATTACAGCCCAACTCGTATAGCACCTATGTATGATTTTGCTAGTCTAAATGATAAGCTTGTCTCTTTAAGTAAAAACCATTGTATCTCTGAGTGGAATGCTGATGGTACTCGTAAAGATTATGGAAGTTTTGAGCAGACCGGTTGCCCACGCTTTATGGATGTGCTTAATGAACATATCATAGTATTTGGAGACAAAGGCTTTTCCACATTAGACGATGAAGGCAATGTAAAACCAATATTACAAGATAATGTATCAGCAAAAGGATTATCCCATGTTGATAACACGGCTTTCTTGTTCTTTGAACACAATAATTATTCTTATGTCAGAACTGTAGAATTCACAGATTAACTCTTAAGATTAAGCACCCATCTATTACTTTTAAGCTCGAGATAAAAACTCGAGCTTAAAAAATCGTTTCCATCCCAATATCAAAGCCCTCTTAATCAGCATCTAAATCAAATCCTTTCCACGCTCTAACACGATATCGGTCCACAAATCCCATCTTTTTGGGATAGGTCTGTTTGGCTTTCGTGTGTTCCAAATTGTCTTCTACAATATGAAATGAGGATTTAGGTTCTTTTAATATAGATTTTAGTGGGTGACGATCTCTTATCTGTCCAAAGCTATTAGATGGTATCAAACGGCTTGAGCGATTGAAGGTGTTTTGGGCCTTGACTTTTTGCATAACCAATTTTGTGGTCGATCTTAAGGATTTAATAAATCCGTAGCACCCAACTAATGTAAGAGTGCTAGCTGTCCCATAACAAAAGACTCTCCTCTTAGATATTTTTGGGACCATATGGCTATGTGATGTAGGTTGTGAATTAAGAAATTTGGTAGTAATTCGCTTTAGTAAGATCCTTTGTTGTGTGACCACTGGAATATGACTGTAGTTGTTAAATACTGGTTGTGGATAGGTATTTAACTGGTTGGGCACTAATTGATAAGAAATCGACATATGAACCTAAAATATTATTGGAAATAGTTAATTTTAAAAACAAGCTTTCTTTGTGATAAATTTTGCTAAAAGATCTATTCTCCTCGATACCTGTTGGTTCTGTTTGGATAATAAGTCGAGCTATTATTTTGAGTAGTATCTCTTTGCTTAAACAGTTCGGTTGTCAGTTTAAGCGATCTTAAACATCCATAACATCCAATTAATGTCAGTGTGCTAGCGGTTCCATAAAACAAGATTTTACTTTTAGATATATTATTCATTGATGGGTCTTGAAATGAAGGATGAGATTTATGAAACTTGCTCATCACTCGCTTAGAACGGCTTATCTTTTGAACAATTGCAGGAAATTGAAATAATGCTTGTGGATAGCTGTAAGATGGGTAAAATGGCACTGACTGATATATATTTGACATATTTAAACTCAGTATTTTTAAATTTATAAACCCAATGTTTATATCATGAAAAATTGGTCATGACTATTGGAATTTTTGCACATTTAAGGATGGAGCATACTTGTCTCAAAGATGCCTTAGCCATTAGCTACGGACGTGATGTTGCAATTTATGATTTTTTGGATAAATCTTAAGAAGCAAAATTACTATTTTTAAGTGAAGATCTTAAAATTATTCTCATTTCTTTATACTAATCAACGTTTCAGCTAAGTTTGAAAAGCACTAAAGTTTATAAAATGCTTCTTGAACAATCTTTTAGACTACAAAACTTAATCGGGATTTTTTTCATGACAATTACTAAAGTTCCCCAAGAGTACTCTAAAGCCTGCATCTCAACCTTATCCAAAGATATTGTTAATTTTTTGTGTAAAGACTTGGATATTGTAGATGTGGTTAATGCCACCTATGTTAGCAAGGTATGGAGATCGGTT